>NZ_CP058348.1:3351859-3656573 GCF_013752535.1 Bdellovibrio sp. KM01 | reverse complement strand
CGCAGGCTTTTACGGCGCGTACAGTGTCAGTCGTCGTATTTTCTTTATTCAGGCCTTGCCAGCGATCCTGGCAGTGATTGCGTTGCTTTAAAAGTTTCCGGCAAACAGTGCCGGCAGATGAAATCCAATCACCACTGCAAATGGCAGAGTGATAGGAACCACGACGCCCCAGGGTTTAGGATTATGAAGCAAGTGCAGGAATGTGATCACAAAAATGATCGGTGCGAACAGCATTAGGTTTAAGTTCACCGCAATTCCCAGAACCAATAGCAGTCCCGACACGATTTCGATCACTTTGGTCGTTGGCATGATAAAGCGGGTTTCAATACAAGCTTCAACGAATTTTTCAATGACCGGTGGAGAGGGTGGAATTGTCACCCAGTTAAAGAAGCCATTCAGGCCCCAAAAGGCCATTTGTAAACCGAAAATCATACGGCAGACTACTTCAATAATATCCATGACCCACATTGTAGCCAGGCCTTCGACGTGTTGTCGAGGCTGTTGATTGATTATTATCACTGGACTTCGCAGGATTCGTCGTTGGCTCACACTCCTTGTTAGCTTGAAAGAGTGGAAGAAGAAGAAATCGAACTGCGGAAATTTCAAGAGCAGGATGTGCAGCGAAGTGAGCTCTATCATGAGCTTGCAAAGGAGTGGTATTCCTCCAACAGGGGACCCATGGCATTGCTTCGCTTAGAAACCAAATCTCAGCTTGCCTGGATTTTGGGAGAAATTCGTAAATACATCGGCTTTCATGCAGAGATTTTGGATGTTGGCAGTGGCGCAGGATTTTTTTCAAACGCTGCCGCCCAAGCCGGTCACGATGTGACAGGGCTTGATATCTCTCGCACGAGTTTGCGAGTGGCTGAACTGATGGATGTCACCGGGCGCGTGAAGTATGTCGAAGGCGATGCCTATCGTATGCCCTTTCCCAATGAAAGCTTTGATGTTGTGGTTGCCATGGATCTTTTTGAGCATGTTTCCGACCCTGAGAAGATTATTTCTGAAATGAGTCGGGTGTTGCGTCCTGGGGGCATTTTCTTTTTTCGCACTATAAACAAGACTTTAATTTCATACTTATGGATGAATAAGTTTATGAGATGGTTCTTAAATCACACGCCCGAGAAATATTTTGAATATCGCCTGTTTCGAAAACCCGAAGAAGTGCAAGTGTGGCTGGAAGAGTTTGATCTTGAAGTTCAAGCCATGCGCGGGCTTCGTCCCGTGGTTTTTCAGAGGAGTACTTGGAATCTTTTAAGAACTCGTGAGCTTCATCAAAACTTTCAATTTACCTGGTGCAAATCAAAACATGTTTCGTACACAGGCTACGCCAAAAAATTCCGCGACCATTGATGTTATGTGAAGAAATTGAAACGTGAGTTTCTGTTTGGGGGGCGTATAAGTAGCTCCATATGAAACTTAACCAATTCTTGAAGTACACAAGTTTGCTCTTGATCGGGCTGCTTGCGGGCAATGCCTTTGCGTTTGTCATTGGCATGGGGCCCGTAATGGAAAAGCTGTCGGCTTCGTCCTACATCGCTTTTCATCAATCCATGCAGCGATCATTTCTGTCTTGGACACCGTTATTGTGTCTGGTGGTGGTGTTTAAGCTTGCGGTGCATTTGATTGTGATGCGCCGTCAGTGGCAGCGGGTTGAGTTTTTTCTGGTTTTATTTGCAATGCTTTGTATGGCCGATGAGCTGGTGATGACGTGGACCGGGAATATGCCCTTAAACCGCGTGATTCATATGTGGCAGTTCCAAGGCCCTCCCAATGATTGGGAGAGCGTGCGCTTGCAATGGCTGAATTTGATGTATTGGCGATGTGCCATGCTGGTCGCAGGATTTAGCTTTATGATCGCCTCAGTCCTTACTAAGAAGACTGAGTCTCCGATTTTACAAGATGTCTCTGTTGCCTTTTAGGCAGATTGTTTCTCATCTCAGGAGACAAACCTTTTTGCTTAGGCTCTGGATAAACCTTTAAAACTTTTGGAAGTTCACGAGTGCCAGGCGCCATATAATCTGAAATCAAAAGCTGTCTTGCTTCTTCATGGGGCCAGTGCAGATGATCCGTCAAATAAACCAAAGCTGATTCCACTAGGTTGATTAAAGAAATACCGAAAGACTGAGCATGTCTTGCCGACATGTATTCAGTAAACGCAAAGTACTCCCAAAAGAATGATTTGTGTTCAGCAAGTTCAGAACGACTTTTGATCGCCGCCACGAAATTTTTAAAGTTACCGCTGTTCGCAAATAAGTCCCAATACTTTGCAAAGCGATTCATTTTTTGCATCGTTTGGAAATCCATCATTTTTGTGCGCAGGATTTGGAACGGGGGATGTTCTGAATAAACCATTTCCCATTCTTTATCATGACGGGAAATAGGCGCGCCTTTCAGACGTTTCAAGATACCCACTTGGATTTCATCAGGACGAAGCTCTGCCAGTGTATCAAAACCCTTGGCGAAGCTTTCAATATCCTCGCCCGGAAGACCCACGATAAGATCGGCGTGAGAGTGAATGCCGGTTTCTTCTGCCAGAAATTTAAAGTTCTCTTTAACTTTCGCTAAATCATTTCTCCGGCTGACAAGTCTTGCGACATCGACGTTCCAGGTTTGGATACCGATTTCAAATTGCAAAGAGCCGTGAGGGAATTTTTTGATCAGCTCGCGGATTTCTGTCGGCAGACGATCCGGTACCATTTCGAAATGCAGAAACAGTCCCAGTTCAATGCGCTCCAGGAAAAAGTTAAGGATCTGAGTGCAGATGGTGGGGCTTAAGTTAAAGGTGCGATCAATGAATTTAAATTGGCGAGCACCACGATCTAGCAGGATTTGCATATCCGCCAGGAACGTCGTGATCTCGAAGTTACGCACAGATTTATCCAAAGACGACAGACAGTATTCGCAGCGATAAGGACAACCGCGAGATACCTCAACATAAAGAACACGGTTCTTGATATCTTCGTCGGAATAAAAACTATACGGCGATGCGATATTTTTTATCTCTGGAAGAGGACCCTTTATGTACTTTTCTTGGGGCAATTCGCCGGTCGAAAAATACTTCTGGCAAAACTCATAGAACAAGAAATCTGCTTCACCCTTGAACGTGAAGTCAGCGGTGTTACAGATCGCTTGCGTCTCGCTTTCGTGTGTTACTTCAGGGCCGCCCAGAACCACAATCGTCTCGGGGCTGATGCGTTTGATGAGGCTCACCAGTTCGTAACTTTCGTTGGCATTCCAAATATATACGCCAAGTCCGATAATCTTAGGGTTGAGTTTTAAAAGCTGTTCAGCGATGTCGCGAGGATCTTTCGCAGTGGTAAACTCAAGGATCGATGCGCGCTCTTGGAGTTCTTTTAAATTCGCATACAAATAGCGCAATCCGAAAGAGGAATGCTGATAAGTTGAATTGAGTGTGACCAACAGAATGTCATTTTTCATCGTGTTCTCATCATAACTAAAGTTTGCGCGTTCAAGATTTATCTTTGCTGGTTGTGGACAACTTGGCTAACATTGTAAACAAGTAATCTATTTCAAAGGAATGATTCCATGAAAACTGCCATGATGGCCCTTTTACTCGTTGCATCGCAAGCTGGCGCTCACCAAGCGTCCCTTGAAACCTTCTCCACAAAGCCAATTTTGGCGGACCTTTCGGACCTTAAGGCTTTGGACATTCCTGTCCTGGCTAAAGAAGAATCTGTAGGTGTCGGATATGCGGTTATCACTCCGGAAATGCAACTAAAAATCCAAGAGCGCGCTCATAAAGTGGGCAAATGCGGCGGCTTTGAAGATTTGACTACGGAAAAGAACTTCCAAGCTTTGAATTTTACTTCAATGTTGAGTTCTTTGGCGGAAATTAAAGCTAAAAACGACCTTTACGAAAGAGCCCCTTTTGCAGCCGTAGCGGTTGAAAAAAGCCCTAAAATCGAAGCAGCGGTTGCTGAAGTTAGCGAGCAAAATCTGCGTGAGTGGGTGACTTGGTTGTCTTCTTATCCAAACCGTTATAACCGTGGCAAAACTCCAAACGTTCACGTCGAAGACATGAAAAGACGTTTGCAGACTTTGCTTGCAAGTTCCAACATTCCTTATGAAATTTCTTTGATCTCCCATGATTCCACTCCACAACAATCAGTGCGTGTTCGTTTGACGGGTTCGACTCGTCCAAATGAGATCGTAGTTTTGGGCGGTCACTTGGATTCCATCAATCAAGGATGGGGCGGCGGTCAGCAAGCTCCGGGCGCTGACGATAATGCTTCCGGGTCTGCAAACTTGCTAGAAACTTTGCGCATCATCAGCCAAAAAGAACAACCGCAACGTACTGTTGAATTTTTCTGGTACGCGGGCGAGGAATCAGGTCTTTTGGGTTCTGCGGAAATCGCGAAATCTTATAAAGGTGAAAAACGTGATGTGGTTGCAGTTCTTCAGTTGGATATGACTTCTTATCCAGGTGCGGGGGAGTTTGTGATCGGTAACATGACAGACTTTACCAGCAAGTGGTTGCATGAATACCTAAGAGCTGTGAACGAAGCTTATTTGCACGCGCGAATCGTGGATGATCAATGCGGTTACGGTTGCAGTGACCATGCTTCTTGGTTCAGACAAGGTTACCCAACATTGATGCCTTTTGAATCCACAATGCGCGCGGATAATCCAAATATCCACACGGCGAAAGATCTGATCAATGATAAAACGAATTTTGCTCACTCTGCGATGTACTCAAAACTGGCAGTTGTGTTCGCGATGGATCTTGCCAACTCAACGGCTCGTCAGCCTTACTAGGCTTTGATTCTAAAATGACAACAGAAAAGCCTCCGTGGGAAACCCGGAGGCTTTTTTCTTTTTTCGTAACGTTGTAATTAACACTTCCGCGAATTTCATTTTCCGATTATTATTAAGCCATAAACTTGCCAATGTTTAATTGGCAATGTTTCCTGAGGTCACTGTGAGCCGTACCCTAAAAGTCATTAGCGCTGTTTTCCTTATTTTGCTGATCACATGTTTGATCGGCGTGACCTATTTGGAAATCGAATCGCATAAGGTGAAATCTTATGCGGGGGAGTTCTGCCAGACGGTGAACGTTGAGCAGGAGTTACCAGCTGTTCTCGGGAAAATCCGTGACATCGTTTTTTACCGCGTCTTTGTTGATGAATCGAATGGCAAATACTGGGTCATCATCCCGGGCAAGGATATCGCTTCTGATTTCCATAAGTTTGTGAACGGCAAAATGACTGTCGTTTTCCGTACTAAAAGCCCCACGACGTATTCCTGCGTGATCGAAGTTCAAAACAGCCGCACCCGAAAAGCGACGCTATTAGGTGGAAGTTAGCTCCACTTATCCAATTGTTTAAAGCGTTTCACGATGTCTTCAGTGAGGGCATCGTAGTCGTCTTCTTTGTGAGAGATCATGTACAGTGAGTGTTTCCAGAGCCCTGCCTTAGGCCCGATCACTGTGATCAATCCCATTTTGATTTCTTCTAAAACATAAGGCAGGGGCAAGAAACCACAGCCAGCACCATCAACGATCGCGCGGCCGACAACCGACATGATATCAGATTCAAAAGAGATCTTTTTGCGTGTCTTGATGTTTTCTATGAACAGATCAGTTTCGTGGCGTAATTTCATTTTGTAAGAAGGAATCACCAGGCCACCGGGAAAAGCTGCCAGGAAATCCTGAACGCTGGTGTTTTTCGAAACACGCATTTTCAGATTTTTCAAAAGCTGAGTGGAAACCATCAAATTTACGGGAGCCGCAATTGAAGCAAGTTCAACGACGTCCTCCGCGTAAATCGGTTTATTCGTCAGCATCAAGTCCGCTTCTTTCGTGCGCAGAAGTTGCAGGATGTCGTCGTCGGGAGCAGAAGTGATGGAAATAATTTTGTTGGTTTTTCCGCGGTTGTCGCGAATGACAGGAGAAAGAATATCTGCAATGAAAGGTCTTTCCACTTGTTCAGAAATTCCGATGTGAAATCTTTCAGTCATTTTTTCGCCTGGGGATTTCAAGGACTCAGCTAACTCGTTTGCAACGTCGAACATGCGTTTTGCATAGGCGAAAGTCTTTTCCCCGTCAGACGTAAGTTGGAGCACACGACCTTTTTTTTCGAAAAGTTTTACATCGATATTGCTCTCTAAAATTTTCAATTGTGACGAGAGGCTGGGCTGGGAAATTCGCAGATATTTAGCAGCGTTTGAAACGCCGCCAATTTTTGCCGTCACGTAAAAATAGTACAAGTGATTAAAATTAAACATAAAATACCACCCGGTTTTAGAGACGAATTTTGGCTCCACTTTGGAACCCGGACCACGACATCAGTCGCCCAACTGTCCAAGAGCACTAGGGAATTCCATAGGACCCAGACTGAACCTATAACTTTAACTTATATATGTCATTTAAATTATATATTTAAAGAATTGTTGGGTCTCAGCGATAATGAAAGAACAAGGAGGTAGATATGCAAACAGACATCTACTACAGAGACATCACACGTACAGAAAACCTTGAAGCTTACTTACTTGAAAAAGTGGAAGCCTCCATTGAAGATTTCTTCAAGTACGATAGTGCTGCTCACCTCACCGTGAGAGTCGAGACTACAAGACATCGCACTCACGCTCGCAAACCTAGTTATACTTGCGAGGTCATTTTGAAACCCACTCATACGAAATCGGTAATTAAAATTGCCAAATCGAATGACAGTTTTAAAAAAGCCGTGATGCAAACGGTAGACTCTTTAAAATCTGTTTTGCGTCGCCGTTCTTCTAAAAAAGCCATGCATCGTCGACATGATCCGATGCTGAATTATTTCCCGACTGAGGAAGAGTCCCAGTTGATGGCAGAAAACCAAGCTGGGTGGTAACTCCAGCTTGGAGAGACGGGAATGAAAATTAAATAGAATAAGTTTTTTAAACAATTAACCGAGCAATCAGAAAGGAGTTGGCCTATGGGTTCTCATAAAAGTAAACCAGTTGAAACCGATCTCAGAGCAAAAATCTGCGAGCGATTAAAATGGGATAAACGAGTGAGTCCCGCCGACTTCGATGTGATTGTGCGCGGATGTTCCGTAATTGTTACAGGCAGTTGCGATACATCATATAAAAAAATGGCAGCTCTGGAACTCGTCTCCGATTTTGAAGGGGTATGGTCTATAGAAGACCGCATTGTGGTTCCATCTGACTATTATCGCTCCGATGAAGAGTTAAAGAAGTTGATTCTGGAAGCGTTGAACGATTTTGTCATGATTGGTGGTGAACACATCGAAGTCTTTGTTGAAGACGGCGTTGTCACTCTCGAAGGCGAAGTGTTCCGTCCAAGATTAAAAGCTTTAGCAGTCGGCTCGGCATGGGAGCTCTCCGGTGTACAGGATGTAATTAACAATATTGTTATTACAGACCGTCCACGCCGAGCTCCTTTTTTTCAAAACGTATACCGGGACGCAGATGGTTCCGGATCTTCCGCAAAGGAGGCAGGTTGATGGTGATTGTTAGTTAAATCATGCGGTCCTTTTCCCAATATCCCTCCATGAACAGGCGCCCTAACAGCGGGCGCCTTCTTTTTTAGGTGCCAGGTCCTATTTACGTATGCGCCGCATCCGTAAATAGGACCTGGCACTTTTTCCAGAAGCGGTGCAGAACCGTAGCGGTTCCGCGGTGCATTCCCAAAAGGTACGGCGTACCTTTTTCCCATGAAAAAAGTTTTGATTCTTAATGGCAGTCCTTCTGGTGATAAAGGCAATTGCGCAGCCTTCATCGCGAAAATTCGTAAATTTGATAAAACTCTGGATTATGATGTCGTTCATCTGGCTAAGACTTCAGTCAGTGCGCCTTTGAAAAAGAAAATTGCGAATTGTGATTCGGTTATTTTTGTCACGGGGACTTATTGGGATTCTTGGGGAAGTCCGATGCAAAGACTTCTGGAAGAAATGACCGATATGGAAGCCACACCCGCCGTAATGGGTAAGCCTTGTGCGGTGATGGTGCTGATGCACTCAGTGGGTGGTAAGTCCGTTCTATCACGTCTTCAAGGCGTTTTAAGCACGATGGGATTCTTAATCCCACCGATGAGTGGAATGGTTTACTCGTTGGTGTCTGACATTGCCCTTAAAAATAAGAACACGCATGCCAAAGATTTCTGGCAAATCGAAGATGCCGAATTGATTTTAGAAAATCTAAAAGCCGCGATGGAGATGAAAGTTTCCTGGACAACTTGGCCGGTGGATAAAAAAGATCCACGCAGGAAATGGTTTAAAGCCTGAGTCCGCAAAGGGAGTGTTTGAGCACTCCCTTTTTATTCGCGTTTACTGAGCAGGGGCTGCCATGCCTTTAGCTTTGGCATTGATCGTAACGTTATCCATATTGGTCATGATTTTCACAGTGCCCATAGCTTCGCCTTCTTTAGCAGGCACGAAGTACAGTGTGAAAGTGCATGAGTAGGTGGCATCCAATTTTCCTAAGCAGTCGGTATCTGCCCAATAGTCATCACCCATGATTGTAATACTGCTGATGTAAACTGCGGCATCATCTGGGGCAGTGAACTCCCAAGTTTGTGAAGCGCCGTTACCCACAGTGACTTCACCGAAATCATAGTCAATCGCGACTTCCTCATTGGCGTGAACGGGACTTTTCATAAATGTATGAGAAGGAGCCGCATAAGCACTCCACGAGAATGTGCTGGCCAGCAAAAGTGCGATCAAGGTTTTCATAAAGAACCTCCTTACGGTTGCCTCTATTGTGAAACAACGGTGAGAAGCAACAAGTAGGGAACTGTTGTATGAAAAGAAAGTAACCGCCGGCTTGTCTTTCGAAATATCCAGACTCTGTTAGAGGGCAAATAAAAAAGGGAGCTTCATCAGCTCCCTTTTTTTGGACAAAGTAAGTCCGTACCTTTTTAAGTCCCTTTTTAAGTCATTGCTTTCGTCAAATCTTGAACTTTTTTGGAAGCGTAACATTGAGATACGAAATCCCAGTTCACTTGTGACCAGAAAGTTTCAAGGTATTTAAGGCGAAGGTTGCGGTAATCAACGTAGTAAGCGTGTTCCCAAACGTCAGCCACCATAATTGGAGCTGGGCCGTTGTTAGTAAATGGAACTGCTGCATTGGAAGTAGATACCAGGCTTAGTTTGCCTGAAGCATCTGTGCACAACCAGATCCAGCCAGAACCGAAAGTTTTCATACCACCGTCAACGAACTTAGCTTTCAACTCGTCCATTGAGCCGAAATCGCGTTTGATAGCTGTTTCAAGATCAGCAGAAGCTTTGCCGCCTTTGCCTACGGGAGCCATGTTGAACCAATAGAAAGTGTGGTTCCAAGCTTGAGCCGAGTTATTGAAGTTACCGCCAGAAGAAGAAAGAACGATCTCTTCAAGGGATTTGCCTTTCAAAGAAGAGTCTATCTCCATCGCTTTATTCAAGTTGTCGATATAAGCTTTGTGATGTTTGTCATAGTGATAAGTCATTTGTTCTTCGTTGAACAAAGGAGCCAAATCAGTTTTTGCATACGGAAGTGTAGGAAGTTTGAACATAAAAACGTCTCCTGAATTGTTTCTGTAAATGAAACTATATTGAAAATGGAAGACGGTCTATCTTTTTAGAATTGTACAGGACTCCGCCCAATGAGACGGAGCCCCCCAAGAGACATTTGATGATCTTAGTTTTGGCCCAACATCGTCTTAACGAATGTCGGCAATGAGAACGCTGCAGAGTGCAAATCCTCATTGTAGTATTTCAAGCCCTTAGCCTTAGCAAATTGGCGCGCGTTGTCTTTGTTGAAGTCCGTTGCTGGGTGAGTAGAACCCTTCACGCCCATTTGCAAGCTCCACATACCTGATGGGTACGTCGTTGCATGGAATAACATAGTGTGGACGCTGCTTGAGCCGAAAATGCCTTTTAAGCACTTATTAAGCTCAACGAAAGTGCCTTCGTGGAACATTGGGGATTCACCTTGAGTGATCACCATGCCGCCATCTTTCAATGCCGTTTTGCAGTTTGCATAGAACTCGGCTGTGAACAAGCCTTCGGCTGGTCCTACTGGGTCCGAACCATCAACGATGATAACATCGTAAGAATTTGGAGCAGCATCTTTTACGAATTGAATGCCGTCACCGATAATAAGATTCAATTTCGGGTTGCCGAATTCAGAAGCGATTTTTGGCAAATGAAGTTTAGAAGCGCGAACAACCGCTTCGTCGATTTCAACCATCGTTACTTTTTCAACATCATATTTGAAAAGTTCACGAATAGTTCCGCCGTCACCACCACCGATAACCAGAACATTTTTAGCTTTACCGTGAGTTTGCATCACTGGGTGAGTGATCATCTCGTGGTAATGGAATTCATCGCGCTCAGAACACATAACCATGTTGTTGATCGCTAGGAATTTTCCGTGAGAGTAAGAATCCAACACGCGAACGCGTTGGAAAGGATTGGTTTCGTCAAACAAAACTTCGCCTGTATAGCGCAAAGACAAAGCTTGGTTTTCGTCCTTGTCGGTGAACCAAACATTGCGTTCGATTTGCACGCCTTTTGACAAATCGAAAGATGGCTTTTCGCGCATTGTTTTTGGTTTGAAGTCTGTTTTTTGGATCACGTGCAAAGAACCACGATTCATTTCGATCGCAGAGTAATTTGCCTGGAATGCTTTTTTCAGGTGTTCAAAAGAAACCCAAGGATCAACAGTTTCGCCGCATGTGAAAAGATCCACAGCTGCGTATCTGTATTCCGGCCACGTATGGATTGCCAAATGGCTTTCCTGGATAACAACCACACCGCTGACTCCCCATGGAGAAAAGTGGTGGAATGTCGAGTTGATCACAGTAGCACCTGCGATTTGTGCCGCTTCAATCATGCTTCTTTCGATGATAGAAACGTCGTTTAACACCTCAGCGTTACAACCGCTGAACTCAACCAAAATATGGCGACCTAAAGCATTCAATTCCGTGCCCTCCAAAGTTTAAAATTGTGCTTAAAATTTAAAGGGTAAATAGGACCTTTTGACCCCCGGGGCAAGTTAATTATGTCCCCAGGGCGAAAATCAAAAAATTAAGTGAAAACACTAAAGTGCGCGGATTTCGAAGCAGACGTGGATCTTCTTGTCGTGGAAATCCTGTGGGATGCTTTCCTCGGTGATGTCGCGAACCTTGTACTGCTCTTTAATTGCAGGTGACAGGTGAAACTTGCGTTTATTGTTCGAGAAGTACAAAACTCCGCCCGGTTCCAGCATGCTCATACACTCGTTCACCAGCAGCTCCTGATCGCGTTCGACATCAAAGCTATCGGTCATTTTTTTAGAGTTCGAAAAAGTCGGAGGATCCAGGAAAATCACGTCAAAAGCCGGTTTTCCCTGGTTTCGGTCCAACCACTCGAGCACGTTGGCGTTGATGAAGCTGTGTTGGTCGGACGGGATATTATTAAGCGCGAAGTTCTCTTGAGCCCATCCCAAATAAGTCTGGGACATATCGACTGAAGTGGTTTTTGCTCCCGCCAAGGCCGCGAAAACGCTGACAGAGCCGGTATAGCAGAAAAGATTCAAGAATTTTTTGCCGCTGACGGTTTTATAGATTTTTTGGCGCATTGGACGGTGATCTAAAAACAATCCTGTATCCAGATAGTCATAAAGATTCACTTTGAAAGTCGCTTGGGACTCTTTGACCGTGAATGTTTGATCTTTTTGGTCCAATTTTTCGTATTGTTTAAGGCCCTCTTGGCGTTCGCGTTTTTTAATCACGATTTTTGACTCGTCCGCTTTGAAAAGTGCCTGCAGTGCCTCAACGACGTGAGGCAAATGGTTCTTTTCGATGTCGCGGCTGTCGCCTTTATCATAGATCAAAAAATGCTCTCCATAGATATCCACGATGAAGGGATATTCCGGGATGTCGCGATCATAAAGGCGATACGCTTGAATACCTGCGCGCTCAGCCCAGGATTTAAGTTTCTTGTAGTTCTTTTCAAGGCGGTTTTTGATCATCTGCATACGGCGGTTTTAGACAAAAATAATCTGATATGGTACCAATTCTTGAATGAGCGCCGAAAAAAGAGCCCGTCACCTAGCATTTTTACTCAATAAAGACACTTTCCAGGTGGCTTTCGTAGAGTTTAAAGGGAAAGTCTATTACTCCCATTTTCCCAAAGCTTCTATCGCGCCCTCATCTGCCGTGGTTAAATTACTGCAGGGACTTTTTGATCGTCACGTCGATCACAGCTTTTTTATTCTGCGCCAGCGTATTTTCACCACCGCTCCGTTATCAGAAATGTGTAAAGGTATGATCAAAGTCGTCGCTAAAAGAGCGTCAGGTGACATCATTCCAGAGCGAGATTCAGAATTTCAAGAATCCCTGGAGTTTATCCAGATAGATTCCGCAGCCGAGGCGCTAAGTAACGTCAGTCATCTGAATGCAGAAAATAAAATGTCTTTGGCAAAGCTAACTGAGTGGTTGCGAAGTGAAAAGGCAACGACCAATGAAGAGTTTTTAAAGGCAGCCCACGCTCTTTCTATGCAAGTTCCTCGCGGGGAGGTGTTGCACGATCACGATCGCAATATTGCGGCCCTTTTGGTTTCGAAAGACGGAGAGGTTTTAAGTTACGGTGTGAATTCCAACTCCAAAAATAAAACTCTGCATGCGGAAGTAAATTTGATTCACAGATATTACCGCGAACATGGTGGTAAAATCCCCTCAGGTTCTGTTTTGTACAGCACGCATAAACCCTGCAAGATGTGCGCAGGAATGATTTATGAGTGGATGGAAAATTCCGCGAATATAAAAGTGTATTATTCTGTGGAAGAATCGGGTGGATTGTCTTCGCAGACAGTTTTAGATCGCTTGGGCCTTAACCAACAGCTTCCGTCATAGCAAAGCAGGAATTGATTGCTTTAATCAGCGTGTCTTTGCGGATTGGTTTCGAAAGATGCATGTCGCAACCAGCACTCATACTTCTTTCGATGTCTTCGGCAAAGGCGTTGGCTGTACAGGCAAAGATGCGTGCAGGCCGGCGGTTTTGTTCGCGTTCGATTTCGCGAATGCGCATGGTGGCCTCATGTCCGTCCATCCCTGGCATTTGCACATCCATAAAGATCACGTCGAATGGACCTTTTTCCACCAGTGAAACTGCCTCGGTGCCGCTTTCAGCATAGGTGATGTGATGAGCAGTCTTTTGCAGATAAATTCCCAGAAGATTGCGATTGTCATCAACGTCATCCACCACCAGGACACGCAGTCGCTCGTCTTCGATGAAGTGATTGATGTCATTCAGCTGATAGCGTCCCTGTAAAGGATTGTGCATGCTGGTTTTTCGCTCTGTCGTCGCTGGCATAGAAGCGGTGAAATAAAAAGTACTTCCCACGTTCGGTTCACTTTCAAGCCAGATCACTCCACCCATAAGACTGACAATTTTTTGGGAAATCGAAAGTCCAAGACCTGTTCCGCCGTAACGACGGGTCGTCGTGGCATCCGCCTGAGTAAAGGGACGGAAGATGTCTTTGAATTTTTGCTTCGATACGCCAATGCCCGTATCAGAAACCGCAAATAATAAATTGCCCGACCGCGGAGTATTGTTCACCGAAATATTCAAGGTGATCGTACCTGCATGGGTGAATTTGATCGCGTTATTCAAAAGATTAATCAACACCTGGCGCAGACGATCGGAATCTCCGATATAGTATTCCTGAACCTCGGGTGCGACGGAGACTTTAAGTTGCAATCCCTTTTCTTTCGCTCGGAATTCAAGGATCGATAAAATATCCTCGATCATTCTTTGCAGACTGAAAGGCAGCATGTGCAAAATGATTTCGCCTGCTTCCACTTTGGATAAATCCAAAACGTCATTGATGATTGTCATAAGCTGATAGTTCGCTCTTTGCAGAATTTCAACGAATGAAGTTTGCTGTCCGTCTAAGGGAGTTTCCGCCAATGTGTCAGTGATGCCGATGATTGAATTCAATGGCGTACGAATTTCATGGCTCATGTTCGCCAGAAACACCGACTTTGCATAAGTCGCCGCACGGGCTTTTGCGGCTGTTGACAAAAGTTCCTGGTTTTTTCTTTCCAGATTTTCAGCCAAATTTCTTTTTTCAGTGATATCGAAGGCCATACTAAGAATTTTGATCACATCGCCGCTGTCGTTTTTAACAGGCGTGTAAGAGCAATGAACCCAGATTTCGCTACCGTTTTTGGCCAGGCGTTTGAACTCGCCCACTTGGGGATTTCCCGCGCGCAAAGTGTCCCACAATTCGCTGTATTCTTTTTCGTGAAGTTCGTAGGCAGGAAGAAAGATGGAGTGATGTTTCCCGTGTATCTCGTTCAGCTCATATCCCACGAGATTCAGAAAGTTGCGATTGGCCCAAAGAATTTTTCCTTGGGGATCGAACTCAATCAGAGCATGGGAATTTACAAGAGCCTCGTACGCGGACTTGTTCATATGATTAGTCTATCTGTAGAAACGCATTTAAATAAAATTACAAAAGGCCTTGGGAATTAAAGTTTTGTAATTACGTTGTTTAGATCCGATGAGCCGAAAAATCCACCAGACGACCTTGGTCAGCGGAGTAAGTGATTTGAATCGGCTTACAACAGACTTCGCAGTCTTCAACATACGTTTGACGCCCTGGCTCTGAAATATCAACCAACATTGATATAGCTGTTCGGCAATAGGGGCATAGAAAGAATTGTTCTATTTCGGCGTTATCAAAGCTTTCAAATTCCGGGTTGCTCATAGAATCCTCCGTGATTTTTTGAGGGGGAGGTGGCTTCGCTGACTCCCACAAGATAGTTCCAGTTTCCCCAGTTGCTGGCGGCATCATAATCGATCAACATTTCTTCGAAATAGCGTGCACCCCAACGCCAATCCAGGCTTAGGTTTTCGGTCAGGAAGTTCGCAACATCCTGGCGCCCACGATAAGAGATAAAACCTGTTTCATTAAGCTCTTTCATACTCCCATCGATGGGATCCTTTCCCGTCGATCCCAATTTCCAGCTTCTGAAAAGTTCTTGTTGAAGGCGATCATTCACCAGGGGCTGATGGGTGGGGTTGGTATCGGCCTGAAACAGAAAGGGTCCAAGCTTAAGCGCATAGTACTTGAAGTAATCGCGACGAAGTAAATCCATCATCATCCAGTTTGTGGAATCATTGGCTGTTCGTTCGCGCTCATAGTTTTTAACTTCCCAATAAATCACTCTTGGCGAAAGGCTGCCGTTAGAAAGCCATGGCGAAAATTTTGAACTGTCATCAAAGTGAACCAGCTCGGAATATCCATCCTTAAAACTTCGTAGCAGATCCTTGTCCCAGATAAATTCTTTCAGCCGAGTCAGGGCTTGCAACTCTCCGCCGATAAATCGTGAGGGCGTGATGAACATGCGTAGCTCGCGATTTAAGTCCAATTCAAATTCGTCGGCCCTGATTGGGTCGGACCACACCAAAGGAATTGGCAAAACTTTTTCCGGAGGTTTTTTACTTAAGAGCACCTGAAACTCCGCCAGGTTGTTCGGTAAATCCAGCAACGGAAATGGCAGAGCAGATTTTTTTAAAAGTGTCCTTTGGTCGAAAGGCACAATGCGATCAAGAACGATGCGGGAGGTGACTAGTTTTTCCTCACGCAATTCTTCGGGTGTGTACTCTTCCGTGTAAACCAAAGTGTCGATTTTATATTTGTGAATCAAATGGGGAAGAACTTCCTCCGGGTGAGAATAGGTGATCACTAATTTGTGACCGCGATCCTCGAGCTCATTTTGCAGATTCGCCAATGTCTCTAACAAAAATTTACGCCGAAATTTTCCAGCTCTGCTGAAATTCAATGGATATGAATAGACGAACAAAGCTTGCTGCGCATTTTGGCAGAGCCACGTCAGTGCTTCATTGTCATGTAATCGGAGATCGTTGCGGAACCAGTAAAGAGCCCTCATAAAAGAAAGTATATGAGGGCCTATTTAGACGACGAACTTGATTCGTCAGAGATTGCTATTTTGCAGGTGCAGCTGCAGCAGCGTCTGGAGTTTCGAACATAGAAGTCGCAAAGTATGATTTGCGGAATGTGCTCCAGTTGTTTGGTCTGACAGATGCCACACGCCAGAAGTAGTGTTTTCCAGCTTCAAGTTTAGAAACGTCGAATGTTGTTGCTTTCACGTGTTGATCGTCCGCAACCAACCATTTGAAATTTGCATCAGTCGCTACTTGCACGTGGTATTCTTGTGCGTCTTTCGCTTCTTTCCATTTCAAAGTAACGGAATCACCTTTAACTGCGGCAAAGTACTCTGGGCTTGCAAGCTCAGGTTTTGCTGGAATCGTTTGAGATTCAACTTTCATTTGTTTCGGTGGAAACAATTCGTTCATTTTTTGGCCAAGTTCTTCTTTAGTGTGGTGATTAGGACCAGTGTGGCCTTCGCTTGCAAGTGCTGTTGCAGATAAAGCCAGGGTCAAAGCAGACACGATAAGAGATGCGAAGATCTTCATATAAAATTCCTTTTGTAGTCAGTGAGAAGAAAGTAAAATAAATATGGGACGATGAAAACCCTCTTGCGAATTTTGCTGGAGGGTGTTAAAAATCCCGTTCGGTTTTGCGGATGATCGCTCTAATAATACTCAAATACTTGATATTAGGGAGGAAAGTCCGGACTCCATATGGCAGCGCAAGGGGTAACGCCCCTCTACAGTAATGTAAGGAACAGTGGAACAGAGAGAATGTCCGGGGCATTGAGCCTGACACCGGGAACGGGAGGGTCAGGGGAGCCGCCGGAGTGAAAACAGCCAAACTCTGCGCGGAGCAAGATCAAATAGGGTGGCATTAGTAGGACGGCCAGTCCGTAGCCACCGGGTAAGATCGCTTGAGGGTGACAGTAATGTCACTCCTAGAGGAATGATCATCTAATTTCATCGGGACAATTATGGGACCAGGTGGATAGGACAGAATCCGGCTTAAAGCAAAACCGAAATCCCACTTTCTTAGACGGAACGAGCTATAAAACGCCAACTGACTGCGTTGCTCGTCGTCGGCGTACGGGTAGTACGCCTTCCTCCTCGTGCCTTGCATTTGGCGCTTTCTAGCTCGTTCTTTTTTAGCGAAGATTGGACTCCGTTCTGGGGGCTGGCTGGCAGCTTGCTTTCGCTTGCTGCTCGCGCTTTTTTGGGACTTTGTTTAAGGTTTGTTCAGTTTTTCTTGTTTAAATCTAATGGGTTGGCGGGTTTTTTGGCCTTGGGATTGCTTTATTCTGGGTATTGGAGAAAACCATGTCTTTCGGTCGCGGCTTCATTGTCATTTTTGGAGTTATGTTTGTTGTCAGTTTGGCGCAGGGGCAGAGCCGTTGTGAGGCGGTTTTTGGTTTGGAGCCTTCGGCGGTTTATGGGGCGACTCGTGATGTGGTTGAGAATGAGTTCAATCGCGTTTTGACGGATTCGCAGATGGATCTGGTGGATCGTGTGGTGAATCAGCGTTCTGAATTGAATCTGGTTGAGCAAAAAGATTTCTTTAAATTATTAACGACAATGGCTACTCACGATGTTTTGCAAAAGCGTGAAGTGGAATTGTTTTTGGATCGTAAGGTCTCTGATCAAGAGGCTACGGCGTTGCAATTTGCACGTGCTTTGGGTCGTACGGAAAAAGGTTTGAATGAAACTCTTCCGGGCTTTGGTGATAATTATACGAAAGAGCAGATTGCTCGTAAGGATCGTATTTTAGAGCTGGCTGGTTTTTCTTTGCCAGAGCGTGTGTCATTGTTGGGTTCTAAGCTTGTGAATGATTCTTTGACTCGTTATGCGGCTGAAAATCTTTATGCGGATCAAGCGAAAGTCACTCCGGAACAAGCGACAGCGTTAAATGCGGAAGTTCTTTCTCAGATGCAGAAAATCTCCACTGAAAATCCGGGTACGGGTCGTAAGAATTCTATCGATGCTTCTGAAGCAAAATATATTTATGAAGAAGTGACTCGCAATCCAGTGACTCGTTTATTGAATGTTAAAAAATACGATCCAAGCGGACATCTGGGTTTTTGCTTTGGTCGTGCGATGAACTCGCACTTGGAATCTTTGCGCATGGGAGTCGACAACGCCTCTATCCGCAAAGTTTACGTTGTTGGTCAGATGAAAGCTTTAGTGGGCGACACAGTTTGGACTTTCCACGTGGCGACGGCCGTGAAAAATTCTGAAGGTGGCTGGTGGATTATTGATCCATTCTTTGGCAAAGCAGTTTCCATCGAAAAATGGTACGCGCGTATGCACAATCACGATGTCGACGGAAAGCTTCGCGTGTATGTTACTGAGCCCCAACGTCTGACAGCGGGGAAAAGCCTTCGCTATGACAAAGAACACCTGCTATCCAGCTGGTACAACGGTTATTTCAAAAATCTATTTGAATACTATGCTCAGAAGTCTCGCAACGAGCTTCCTGCGAAGCCGTTGCACATGAAGATCTTCGACAAAATTCTATCTTGGTTGCAACTCGGAATTTAAGGTGCCGACGGCACCTTTTAGGAGCTGGCGCTGGAGTAGGATTTTAGGGCGAATTTCCAGAACTTGTTGGTGATGTAAATTAAGATCACTGACAGGGCTACAACCCATGCGAACAGTTCGTACGGGGGAGGTTCCAGCAATGCTTTGGCTGGTACGCTGGCGATTACTCCGACCGGCAGTGCCGTTAGCAGGAACCACTTCAGCCAAGGTACATAGATCGAATCAGGGCGCATACCTAGTCTGTAGATTTGGTACCAGATGAATTGCAGGTTTTCGGAGCGGGCAAAGATTACTGCCGTTGCAGCCATCATGAAGCGCATTGAATACAGTGCGATCAATCCGCATGGGATGAGGATGATCAACCATAGCAAGCGAAGCCATTCAAAATCAGGTAATTGAAGGAGGCTATACACGAACCAGGTTGTGGCAATTCCGAGATTGCCGATCGCAGGAGTGCAGGCTTTTTGCATGCTGATCATGAATTGCGAATTTGCGGGTTTTGCTAAGAGCAAATCCAAATCACCTTTTCTGACTTTTTCTGAGAATTGATCCAGGTTTTCCGACAGGATGATCATGTACAATGCATCGACGACGAAGACCACTCCCAGGAAAACGCGCATTTGGGCCTGGTTCCAGGCACCGATCATCGGCGTGTGCAGGAACAAGACTTCGAAGGTCGCAATCTGAGCGATGTACCAGAAAATATCGGTCACGATTCTGGTTAAGAAGTTCACGCGGTATTCAAGATCAGCGATGAAGCTTGCGCGGAACATGGAAAGATACAAGAACCAGTATTTTTTAAGCACTGCCATCTTATGCTCCCGTTCCGGTGTAAGCGTTCAGTCCGCGTTTCCAGACCACAGCTCCGATAATGTTCACGACGACAATACCAATCGTCACAGAAATGAACGATTGATATACGGAGGCGATTTCAAGGCGCCCTGTAAGGTAGCCTACGGGCACGTAAACTCCTGAGCTGAATGGCAGCGCGATCACGATTGATTTCACGGGCTCGGGCATCAAGTCCAGCGGGAAAAGTTCACCGGTCAATAACCACAATGCCAGATTCTTTGCTCCGGTGAAGGAGTAGATTTTGTTCAAATGAAATGCGCAGGCTGCAACCACGAAGCTGATCGAGTGAACCAAGATCAAATAGTAGAATTCCAAAGCAAAGGCCAGCGGCATGCGTTCGAACTTCGTCGGCAATGCAAAGATGATGACGGCTAAAATCGGAATGATCATGGAGACGATCGTCGTGATGAATTTATATCCCATCAACTGCGAGAAATAGTATTCATAGTATGTCATCGGACGAGTCAGGATGGCATTGATACTGCCTGAATCAATTTCTTGAATCATGCGGAATTCATACATCCAGCTGGTGCAGATACGCGCAAAGAAAGCTCCCCACAAAGCATAGGCTAGATAGTATTCGCGACTGAATCCTGCGATTTCCGCAGTGGCAGCTCCGCGGAATACGGCAACCCACAACAGAATTTCAATTCCTGTGGTTAGCGCCGGCTGCAAAACAGCGTCGACGAAATAATTCAGCCTGTACTCGAGATTGGAAACAATCGCGAGCTTAGCGAACGCGAGATTCCGTTTCCAAAAAACGGCGAATGACTTCTTCAAAATCGACCTCTTCATTTTGAGCTAGTTCTTGATTGGATTTGGCAACGAATTCATCCACGGTGCCTTGGTACACGATATTGCCTTTGCTGATCAGAAGTAATTTGTCAGCCAGTTGCGCGATATCATCCATATAGTGACTGGTAAGAATAATCGTCGGAGATTTTTCTTTTACGTATTGATCCAGGAATTCACGAATCGTTTCCTGGGCCACGATATCTAAACCGATGGTCGGTTCATCCAAAAATAAAATCTGTGGCTCGTGTAAAAGTGCGCCGATGATTTCCATCTTCATGCGCTCCCCCAAAGACAAACGTCGAAGTTGCGTGTGCAGGACGTGCGTGCACTGAAGCATCTCTGCCAAGTGGGCAACGCGTTTGCGGGCCGCTGCCGGATCCAGATCATAAATACGAGCAAGCAATGCATAGGAATCTGCGGGAGAAATGTCCCACCACAACTGATTTTTCTGTCCTAAAAGAATGCTGATCTGGCGAAGGAATTCATTTTTTCTTTCCCACGGGCGATATCCCAGGACGCTGGCTTCTCCACCAGTCGGAGTTACTAAGCCAGAAAGCATTTTTAGCAAAGTCGTTTTGCCAGCACCATTTGCGCCGACTAATCCAACGATTTGACCAGATTCAATTTGTAGAGTGGTTTTGTTTAAAGCTACTTTTTCCTGATATTTTCGATTGAAAAAACCTTTTAAGGAATTCGTAAATCCCTCGGGCTTTTGGTAGCTTTTATAAACGCGGGTCAGATCTTGAGTTTCAATTACTATCGCCATCCGGCGATCATAGACTAGTTCAAGCCCAAAGAGAAGCCAGCTTGGCGATCCTCGTCAGTAAAGAAAGTTTGGAAATCAGGGGAAACATAGCTTTCCTCGCTAATACGACCTTCTTTACAGTATTTCAGTGAATCTTTGCTGCCATCAAATGCGCACTCTGAAGTATTCCAGGCTTTTTCTGAATAGCGGATTTTAAATCCAGCTACGCGATCACCCTTAAAGTACACCACGGCTGAATCCAAACGTGTACGGCCCGCAGAATGGAAGTCACCTTCCAGAATTGTGTCTCCCCAGATTTGCGCCTGATAGTTCGCAACTGCGCGAAGCATGTCTGTTTGTTGAGGACTTAATTTATTTAATCTTGGATTTTGGCTGTATACCAACATGGCAGAGTAAGGTGCTTTGCATGGGCCTTGGGAGCACGCATTCGTGAAGTGAGCGGCTTCGTCGTAAAACTTGTCGCCATTGGGGCCCATGTGATCAGCGAATGCCAAAGGCGCTGAAAGAGTCAAAGCCGCTGCTACAACAATTTTTGAAAACATAGGCACCTCGATTGCCTAAAAGATAGGACCAAACGAGGGAAACTTTTAATACATAGAAGAGAAGTTATTATGCAATTCATGCACGGCTACTAAATTGTGCGCTGTACACAGAAACAGGACCTGGCACCTAAAGTTTTCTTTCGAGGACTATGAATTCGAGGTTTTCGACTTTGGGTTTGCCGAAGCGTTCGTCGCCATAGGGGAATGGTTTCTTTTCGCCTGTTTGACGGAAACCTTCTTTTTCATAGAATTTGATCAGTTCAGAACGAACTGAAATCACCGTCATGTAAAGGTGCGTGCATCCCCAAAAGTGGGCGAAGGCTTCACTTTCATTGATGAGCATTTTTCCAATGCCTTTGTTTTGCAGGGTCGGGTCTACCGTCAGCATTCCTAGATAGCATTTGCCGTTTTGATTTTCCAAATGCACGCAGCCCAAAAGTTGACCTGTGTCGTCGTCTTCTGCAATCAAGATTACAGACCCATCGCGCTCGATATCGGCTAAAATACCTTCTTCGTCCACGCGTTGACCGTCCAAAAGATCTGCCTCCGTTGTCCAACCTTGTTTGGAGCTGTCTCCGCGATAGGCAGAGTTAACGAGCTCAACCAAGTCTTCAACGTGGCTTTCATCAGCTTGTGTGAATTCAATATGCATGGACGACCTCTTTAACTAAGAACTATTTCTTTTTCGCGTAAACGAAGAATTCTTTGCCTTGGCGATTCGGAAGCGAAGCTTGCCAGCGGCCCCAGAAGATAGGGATGTAGTTGTTTTTAACTCTTTGGCGAAGTTCCCATTCGCTGCCACCGAATGGCGGGCCTTGGCGCTTTTCCATCGCAAAGAAAACACCCATCAAGTGACCACCCTCGGCCAAAACGCGATTCCAGACTTTCACCAAATCCTGGCGCAGTTCGGGATTGATCGCGCAATAACAAGTGTGTTCAAAAACGATATCAAATGCTGCATCGTAACTGCGAGGCAGATTGAATAAATCGGCTTCAACGAAAGTTAGATTCTCCATGTGACCATAGAGTTTTTTTGCTCTTTCCAAAGCGACAGGGGAAATATCGACCGCTGTCACCACGTGACCGGCTTTTGCAAAGAAAGCCGCATCATGCCCTTCGCCGCAACCCAAAACCAGAATGCGCGAACGAGAGATTTTCAGGCGTTGAAACATGTCTTTCAAGGCTTCCGCCGGCTCACCTAAGTTCCAGCCCGGATTTTCTTCGCGCTTATAGATTTGGCTCCAGAAGGATTCCTTTTCGACATCGGTTTCGGAGTTCCAATAGGGAGGCACTTCGTAATTTTTGCCGTCAGCCGTCACCGAATCATCGTCGAATTCATCGACCATGTTAAAGAATGCGGCTTGGGCTTTGCGAGACATGACGAAAGGAATGTGGTCTCTTGTATATCCATGAAAGCGATCCCACTCGTCCACAGACAGGCTGTCTAATGAGAATGAAAATTCGGTGTCGTAGGGACAACGAATAGACCAGTGAGAATCATTTTTGTCGATTTGCAAAGCGATCAGAGGTTCGTCGAAGGCTTCGACGATCACTGGGGTGTCGCCGAAGGTGCTCAACAATGTTCCACCTTGATGAAGTTTCAGGTTTTCCAGGATTTCCCGGCCGGAGTTGGGATCTTGGATGCGCATTTCGCGGCTAACACAAAATCCCTCTTCATCAATTTGAACAAAGTGATTAGGAATGGCCATTAGTGATGTTCTGGAGCTGGGGTCGTCGCAGGCGTTGCCGCCGGAGTCCCTTCAGCAGGTGTTACAGTGTCAGGAGTTACAGTGGAGCCTTCAGAGAAAACGACGATATCATTCGTTGTTTTAACTGACTGCAAAGTCCATTTGTCTGTTTTGTCTTCAGTAGGTTCGCGGTGAAGAACAGCTTCGCCCTCGATGATTTGTTCCAACGCTTCACCAGCTTCGCTTGTTTCGCTGAATTTGTATGCGAACACAGCGCGAACTTTGTTATCGTTCATGGATTCAGTCCAAAGCTTTTCGATTCTCAAATCTTTCGCGTTTGGTTTTTTTGCAGACAATGTTGCTTTGATCAACTCAGCCAATTTCGTTTGGATGCCAGCGTGCGTCTCGAAGCCAATAGCTTCGTTCGTGTGAATCACGTTCCAAGTCCAAACCAAAGCAGCAACGAAAACAACCAGGCTTACAATTTTCTTCATTTCAAACCCTCTCAGCTGAAATCTTCTTTTGAAATATTCGAGTCTTTATCGGAGCATGATATCGTAGATTTTTCAATACTCGTAGGGAAAAGGATATCTCATGAACCAACAATGGCTGACAATCTTAATGTCTAAGGGAATTGAGCTTGAACAAAACCTGCGTCAGCAGCTGCAGCAAGCTAAAGACGGACTGAAAACTCAGCTGGAAGACCGCGGAATTCGTCTGAATGCCGCCGACTTTGCAGCTCTTTTGGAAGAGGTTTCCCCTAAGGCATCACATGCTGCGCTGGGTTATGCGCTCGATATCGTTAGACCTTTTTCTGCGGGGATGGGTTTACGCATCTCTCGTCTTAAGGATACGCAAATCGAAGTTGTGATTCCGGCTCGCACTCGCAATATGAATGAAATCGGGCAACTACACGAAGGAGCGATTTTAAGCGCTGCCATCGAGGCCGTTAAAATTCTGTGGATGCGCCATGCTCCCATGGGAAATTTCGAGATTGCTGTTACGCGAATTGAATCTGAGTTTTTTAAAGTGCAAACAGGTGATTGCAGATTGCGAATGGAGTTGGCGGAAAATACCCGCGAAGTGGTCCTGGCAGATCTTAGGGATCGCCGCGAAGCCACTTCATCGGCTGACGTGCAGATTTTTGACGATAATGATCAGGCCGTGGGTTCTGTGCAAATGCAGTTAAAGTTAAAACACACTCCAGCGCTCGGTAATTCGGCGGAGTAAGGGTTCTATGGAAATTCTTGATAGTCACATTGATGCAAATTCCTCTGATTTCAAAGCCAATCGCGATGCGATGTTAAAAGTCGTTGGCGAGTGGAGAGAAAGAGTTGAACTGGTAAAACAGGGTGGTGGTGCCGATGCCACGAAAAAACATAAAGCACGCGGTAAAATGACAGCGCGTGAGCGCATTGAAGCTTTGGTCGATGGCGGAACCGCTTTCCTGGAGTTTTCAACTTTGGCTGCGTGGGATATGTACGAAGGCCAGGCTCCTGGTGCCGGTGTTATCACGGGTATCGGTGTGATTCATGGAACGGAATGCGTGATCGTTGCGAATGATGCCACTGTAAAAGGGGGAACGTACTTCCCAATGACAGTGAAAAAACATCTGCGTGCGCAAGAGATCGCTTTTGAAAATGGCTTGCCTTGTATTTACCTGGTGGATTCTGGCGGCGCGTTCTTACCGATGCAAGCCGATGTTTTCCCGGATCGTGATCATTTCGGTCGTATTTTTTATAACCAAGCACGCATGTCTGCTGCAGGTATTCCTCAGATCGCTGTCGTGATGGGTTCTTGTACTGCCGGCGGTGCTTACGTTCCGGCGATGAGTGATGAAACGGTTATCGTTAAAGAAAACGGAACTATTTTCCTGGGTGGTCCTCCATTGGTAAAAGCTGCGACAGGTGAAGTGGTTGACGCTCAAGAATTGGGTGGCGCACACGTGCACTGTGAAAATTCAGGTGTGACGGATCACTTTGCGGAAGATGACGGACACGCAGTGGAAATCACTCGTTCTATCGTGGCGCATTTGAATCACAAGAAAACTGTGACAATGCAGATCCTTCCTTCTGAAGAACCGATGTTTGATGCCAAAGAAATTTACGGCGTAATTCCAAAAGACAGCCGCGTACCATTTGATGTTCGTGAAATTATCGCGCGCATCGTGGATGGTTCAAGATTCCACGAGTTCAAAGCTTTGTACGGCAAAACTTTGGTGACTGGTTTTGCACATATTTACGGAATGCCTGTCGGTATCATCGCGAATAACGGTGTATTGTTCAGCGAAAGTGCGATGAAAGCGGCTCACTTTATTGAACTTTGTGAGCAGCGTGAAGTTCCATTGATCTTCTTGCAAAACATCACAGGTTTTATGGTTGGTAAGAAATATGAAAACGAAGGCATCGCGAAACACGGTGCTAAAATGGTAATGGCGGTTTCCAATGCTCACGTTCCCAAATTCACAGTCGTGATTGGTGGATCTTATGGTGCTGGAAACTATGGTATGTGCGGTCGTGCTTATCAGCCACGTCAATTGTGGATGTGGCCAAATGCCAAGATCAGCGTGATGGGTGGCGAGCAAGCTGCCAACGTTTTATTGACTGTGAAGTTGGATCAAATGGCTGCTAAAGGCCAAACGATGGGAACTGAAGAGCAAGCCGAGTTCAAGCGTCCGACGCTTGAAAAGTACGAACACGAAAGCTCCGCATATTATTCATCAGCTCGTTTGTGGGACGATGGCATCATCGATCCTGCGGATACTCGTAAAGTTTTGGGCTTGGGTATTGCTGCCAGCCTTAACAAGTCTTGGGGTGAAAAATCTCAAGGCGTATTCAGAATGTAGGACTGCTTCATGACTTTTATTAACACGGTTGAAATGGATCATGTGGCCTATGTGAAATTGAATAGGCCCGATGTGCGCAATGCCTTTAATCCGGAAATGATTTCTGAAATCACAGAGACATTTCATCAGTTGGCAAATCGCACAGATCTTCGCGCCATCGTTCTGCAGGGGGAGGGTAAATCCTTTTGTGCCGGGGCGGATTTGAATTGGATGAGAGAAATGGTGAATTTCTCTTATCACCAAAACCGTGAAGATTCTTTGCGTCTTTTCAGCATGTTTGAAACGATCGCTAAATGCTCTTTGCCTGTAATCGGTTTGGTTCACGGCGCTGCTTTTGGTGGCGCCCTTGGCCTGGTTGCGGTTTGTGATGAAGTTATCGCTGAAGAGGGTACACAGTTTTGTTTCAGTGAAGTGAAGTTGGGAATTGCTCCGGCCGTTATCAGTGCTTTCGTACAAAGAAAAGCCGTTGCTGGCAAAGTTCGTCCCTTGATGCTTTCGGGAGTGGTATTCAATCCGCAAGTGGCGCAGCAAGCAGGTCTGGTGACAGACGTGTGCCCGGCGGGTGAAGGTCACAATGTTTTGCAAAAGGTCCTAGGGAACTACAAACAAGGTGGGCCCGAGGCTGTTCGTGAAACGAAAAAGCTTTTGAATGACATCGCAAACATGACTTGGGAGCAACAACGTGATCGCACAACTCATTTGATTGCTGAACGTCGCGCCAGCGATGAAGGCCAGGAAGGTTTGAAGTCTTTCCTGGAAAAGCGTGAACCGTCTTGGAGAAGTTAAAAGCAATTCTTTGCCTTTTAATTGCGATGGTATCCATACAGGCGGGTGCCACATTTGCAAAACAGTTATTTCCTGTTTTGGGTCCGCAAGCGACGACGTTTTTGCGCGTTTGGATTTCTGCTCTAATACTGTTGGCGATTTATCAGCCGTGGAAGCATAAGTTTTCAAAAAAATCTTTAATTGCTGTTGCGATATATGGACTTTCTTTGGGTGCAATGAACCTGCTGTTCTACTTGGCGCTGGAAAGAATTCCATTGGGTGTGGCGGTAGCTTTGGAGTTCACAGGTCCCTTAACTGTCGCCATGTTTGCATCAAAAAAGCTATTGGATTTGATGTGGGCATTTTTTGCGGCGTGCGGAATCGTTTTGATTCTGCCTCATTCTGATTTTTCCCAAAGTATTGATGTGATAGGAGTTCTTTTCGCGCTGGGTGCGGGGGCCTTTTGGGGATTGTATATTATATTCGGTAAAAAGCTGGGCCATCATATCAAAGGTGGAACAGCGACGGCGATGGGGATGTTGGCAGCGGCGATTACTGTGTCACCCACATCGATTCCCCAGTTGCGTTTTGCAGAGTACTCAGGACAGATTTGGCTGATGGCTTTTGCGGTGGCGGTTTTCTCTAGTGCTCTTCCATATTCTTTGGAAATGATCGCCTTGAGACGAATCCCTTCCAAGACTTTCGGTGTTTTGATGAGCCTGGAGCCGGCAGCTGCCGCTGTCATGGGGTATCTGTTCCTAAGTGAACAACTGTCACCCATGCAAGTGGTTGCCATTATATGTGTAATGATAGCTTCTTCTGGAAGCTCTTTGACTTCCCGCACGGCCGAAGTCCCGCCCCAAAATTAGCGGGTTTTCCATTTCTTCAGGCATGGAAAAACGCCGCCTTTTCGTTGCTTTAAGCCAGATTCGTCGATATAGATAAAGCTCTTAAATTGGAGCTTTTGCACCATGACGAAAATGCCTGGAAAATTCAGTCGTATCGCTATCGCCAATCGCGGAGAAGTCGCGGTTCGTATCATCAAAGCTTGCGAAGAGTTGGGAATCGAAACGGTTCTTTTGCACTCGGAAGCGGACATCAATTCTCGAGCTTACAGAATGGCGACTAAAACCATCTGTATTGGTCCTGCAGCGACTGCTGAAAGTTATCTGAATATCGAAGCGAATATCAATGGAGCCTTGGCTGGTGGCGCGCAAGCGATTCATCCTGGCTTTGGCTTTTTGTCTGAGAATGCTGACTTTGCGGAAGCCGTTGGTAAAGCGGGATTAACTTTTATCGGTCCATCTGCGGAATCAATTCGCTCTTTGGGTGATAAAGTTCATTGTAAAGAACTTGCAAAAAAAGCAGGCCTGCCTTTGGTGCCTGGTTATCAAGGCGAAAACCAACAAGTTCCAAACTTGATCACTGAAGCGGAACGCATCGGATATCCAGTGATCGTCAAAGCGGCTGCCGGTGGTGGTGGCCGTGGTATGAAGTTGATCAAGTCTTCTGCTGAAGCGGCAGAGCTGATTGAATCTGCGCAACGTGAAGCTCAATCTGCTTTTGGTTCGCCAAAAGTTTTCCTGGAAAAATACCTGGATCGTGCCAAGCACATTGAATTCCAAATCTTCGGAGACGCCACAGGAAATGTGGTGCATTTCTTTGACCGTGAGTGCTCCGTACAACGTCGACACCAAAAAATTATTGAAGAGGCAACTTCTCCTTCACTGACGGAAGAACTTCGTCGTCGTATGGGCGAGGCTGCGTGCGCGATTGCAACTTTGGGCAAATACAAAGGCGCGGGAACAGTTGAGTTCCTTTTGCAAGATGGTGAATTCTATTTGCTTGAAGTAAATACTCGTTTGCAAGTTGAACACCCCGTGACGGAAGAAGTGCTGGGTGTGGATTTGGTGAAAATGCAAATCCTGACTGCACAAGGTGAATACATCCACGATCCAAAAATGATTCGAGTTCCTCGTGGTCACTCGATCGAATGTCGTATCTATGCTGAAAATCCATTCTTAGGTGGCGTACCAAGCACAGGCTTGTTGGGGCATGTGGAATGGCCCGAGGGGCCGGGTCGTCGTTACGAATATGGTTTTGATTCTGGTGATACTATTACGCCGTACTATGATCCGATGATTGCGAAAGTGATCGTATGGGATGAAAGCCGTCCACGGGCTATTCAAAAAATGATCCACGTTCTTAAGGACTCTGTGGTTTTTGGCGTTCACACAAACATTCCTTATTTGATCGAGATCTTGTCCCACAAAGAATTTGTGATGGGAACGATGACGACAAGATTCATCGAAACATATTTCGCAGATCCAATCAAAGAACCCGAGCTAACAGATACTGAAAAGAAAATCGCAGCTGCAGCCTTGGCTCAGGCTCGGGGAACTCAGCAAGCGAGTGTAACAGCATCTGCAAGTGCATCCCCATGGATGACTTACTGGAGAGGTATCTAATGGAAGTCAAAGTACGTATCAACGGAGTTGATCACAAAGCTCAAGCCCAATTGCTTGCGGGAACATTGTGGGTTCACGCAAACGGGCGCACTTTCACGATGGATGCGGGAACGGGACGAAAGTCACGTAAGAAAGCCGGAGCCGGTGGCTCCTCTGACACGGTGATGTCTCCAATGCCGGGTAAAGTTACAAAAATTCTGGTTCAAGCTGGCGCGGAAGTGAAGGCTGGCCAAGCAGTTTTGGTGATGGAAGCCATGAAAATGGAGTACACTCTAAAAAGCGATATCGCAGGAACTGTGGAAAACATTTCTTGTGTGGTTGGCGAGCAAGTTGCTTTGGGTAAAGCCCTTGTGAAAATCAAACCTTCTGCCGAATAGAAAAATTATGGCTAAGAATTCAGTTGCGATTGTGGAAATGGGATTACGAGATGGTTTGCAAAACGAGAAAGTCGTTTTGGATGCCGACACTCGTGTTGAATTCGCTCGCCGACTGATTGATGCTGGAACGAAGCGCGTGGAAATCGGGGCCTTTGTTTCTCCGCAGTGGGTTCCGCAAATGGCGGGAACAAAAGAAGTCGTTGGCAAAGCTTTCAGTCTTCAAAAATCCGGTCAGATTCCTAAGAAAACTGAATTTTCGGTTTTGGTTCCCAATGAGCGTGGCATGCAAGATGCGATCGCTAGTGGTGTTAAAGAAGTCGCGATCTTTGCCGCTTGTTCGGAATCGTTCTCTTTGAAAAATATCAATTGTTCCATCGATGAAAGCTTTAAACGTTTCGAACCAGTGATGGCTTTAGCAAAAAAGCATAAAATCAAAGTGCGCGGTTATCTTTCCACCTGCTTTGGTTGTCCCTTCGAAGGCAAAGTTCCTGAAGCTCGTGTAGTGAAGCTTGCGCAAAGAATGCATAAGCTTGGCGTGTATGAGCTGTCTATCGGCGACACGATCGGTGTCGCTAATGTGGGTCAGGTTCAATCTCTGTTTAAGAAAATCAAAAAGGTCGTTCCAGTTAGAAAATTGGCGGGCCATTTCCATGATACTCGCGGGCAAGCCTTGGCTAATATTCTTGCCGCTTACGAAACGGGTGTTCGTGTCTTTGATACCAGCCTGGGTGGTTTGGGTGGTTGCCCTTACGCTCCGGGGGCAACAGGCAATGTGGCAACGGAAGACGTTGTTTATATGTTCCATGGGATGGGCATTAAAACCGGTTTAAACCTTGAAAAACTGATTGCGATTGATCCCTGGATGTCAGAAAAAATACAGCATGCACTTCCTTCAAAAGTAGGAAAGGTCGGTTCCTTGAAACCTCTGGGAAAAGTCAGTAAATAGAGCATGTTATCCAGTGTTTAGGCCCTGAACACTGATTGCCGTATTTTGTTCTCTGTCGAGTTTTAAGGTCCTCAAATCCAATATAGATCCATCTGAATCCGCCAAATCTTGGTATTTTAATTGAAGTATGTCCTGCGAATTTAAATTTATTAGCAGGAGATGCACGTTATGAAGTTTAACCGCGCGCTTAGCTTTGCCCTTATTTCCAATATGGTCCTTGCGTCTTTCTCGCATGCGATCAGTAAGGAGTTGCAACAACTTGTGACATTGGAAACCAAAGCCAATGCGGTAACCACTCGCAGTGACCAAGCTGTCAGTGTCTATCACTACGATATCCCCGTAAGCTTGATTCAAGCTGATATCGCAGAACGCGCTCCTGAGAAATTCGTTGATTCTTTGATTCATGAAGAAAATGGCGTGAAGTATCTGCGTTGGATTATTAATCCTGAAGATACAAAGTGGTGGCAAGAAATTGCAAACTTCCTGAAAGACAATGGCATCACTCCAATTAAAAAAGTCTATTATAAAGGATATATGACTGCGTCTCGCAGCTATATCATCGTCGATCCTGTGACGAACGCTGAGTTCTCCTTTAAAGGTTCCACTGATAAAACTGGCGGTCACTGGCGTGATAAACATCAGGACTGGGACGACGGTAAGCAAATTCGTATGATGACAGACTTTGTGAATGACCAGCTGAAAACACAACCAAAACTGGAAAACATTATTTTGCTGGATGAGCCGGTTGCCTTTGGTATCGAGACTCGCAATGCAAAAGGTGAGGTTGTCATCGATCAGGGGATGATCATTCGCTCTTATGACACTTTGACGAACTCGGGTAAAACTTATGTCCCAGGTTTCTCGATCGTGCATGAACAAAAAGGCCGTGAGCTGGCTAAGCTCAACGGATCAAACGATCCTGCAAGCTATTGGAACGAACACTACAACAAACCATTGGCTCGCGCCTTAGCAGAGTTCTTTGCTTTGACAGGAATGACGTACGACTCGCCTCACTCTCAAAACTTTCTGGTTGAGTTGGATGAGAAGTCCCGTCCAACGGGAAAAATCGTTCTTCGTGACTACGGCGATACTTATTTGACTCAAGAGTTCTTTGATAAAGTTGGCAGAACTGATATCACGCAGGCTTGGGAGCAATCAAACTTGATTAAAGGTGGAGCATCCGTCGGTGTGGGTATTCTTCACGGGAACACGGCGCCGTCGTGGTTGCCAGAGACGGTATATAATCAATGGGGTGTAGACTTCTTTAATGAGTTTGAAAAAGAATTCCACAGAGAAACTGGTATACACCTTGTGAATAACAGTAAGCCGTCTGTTCGCGGAATGTACCGCAATAAAGGTTATTCCCTTGTTCTTCCGGCGGGACAAAAATTCTTTAAGCTGGTAGAGCAAGGAAAACAACGTAACTACATGCTACGTTGTGAACGCATCTTTATGTAATCTGATAATAATCTAAAATAAAAAAGGCCTGGTTATTCCAGGCCTTTTTTATTTGTTGAATTTGAAATTAAGAATTGAATAGCTTATCAAGTTGACGGAAATACCATTCTTTAAGGGGCTTCTGTAAAGGAAGCGCAGCCAGCATCTCCGCACGATTTTGTACGATACCTTGGTAGGAGGACCCCACCTCATCTGCGCACTCTCTGATCCAATCCTCTGTTGTTTCCGGATGGAATTGAGTGGCAACGATGTTCTTGCCGATTTTATAACCCTGATTTTTGCAGAAGCTGTTCGTGGCAAAGAGCTCTGCTCCTGGTGGTAAATCAAATGTGCAGTGATGCCAGTGAAAAGCCTGAATCGTTTCGCCGTCGGTTGTTTCAACAGGGACGAAACCAATTTCCCAGCCTGGTTCATGGATGTGGACATTGCCGCCCATGATATCAGCGATCAATTGAGAGCCCAGGCACAGCCCAAAGATCTTCACATTGTTATCGATTAAATCACGAATCAGCTTCTTTTCATCGCGCAACCACGGGAACTTTTCTTCCTCGAAGGTGTCCATGCTGCCACCGCAGATCACAGCCCCATCATAGTTCAAACGAGTCGGAGCTGGCTCGCCCAGATAAGGGGACCAGAGTTCAATGGCGTAGTTATTTTGAGACGCCCAGTCCAAGGTGGTACCTGGAGGCCCATCCAATTCGTGTTGGATGATCAAAAGCTTTTTCATGGCGCAGATACTAGCATATCGCAGAGGCCTTTGCTATACTGCTTTGGCCAAGGTGCATACCTTGGCGTCTATGAGAAAATAAATCCGTCTTAATTCCTTTTTTAATAACTCCATTTAGAACCGTTCAGGTTCATTGACGGATATTCATATATGCAAAATCAAATATTTCAGCTGACGGCTCATCACGTCGGCTTTGAGTTCAGCAATGGCCTGCGCTTATTCACATCCTTAAGTTTTACCGTGGGGATCGGTCGTTACGGCCTTGTGGGTCCCAATGGTATTGGTAAATCAACATTGGCAAAAATTCTGTCGGGGGAAATCCCAGCGACGGAAGGGGAGATCCATGCGAGTCATCCTGTTACTTACTTGCGACAAATCGAAGAGCGTCCTGTGCAAACAGTGGGGGAATTCCTGGTGGAAATCTGGGATTCCGCACAGCTTGATGCCGTCACTCAGGAAAGTCTTTTGGGCGATATCCCTTTTGATCGCGAGCTTCAGCAGTTAAGTGGTGGCGAGTGGACTCGGGTGCGAATTGCCAAAGCCTTGGCCACCAATTCGGGACTTTTGATACTGGATGAGCCAACCAATAATTTGGATCGTGAAGCCAAACGCCGAATAATAGAATTTCTCCAAGGTTTTGAGGGGAATCTTTTGGTGATTAGCCATGATCGCGAACTTTTGGAAGAAATGGACTCTATTCTGGAAATGTCGAATCAAGGCATGCGCGCTTATGGTGGTTCGTATTCATTTTATCACGAGCAAAGAGCTCAAGAGATTGAACAAGAACAGTCGACTTTGAATCAATTGCGTCGCGAAAAAAAGAAAACGGAGAAAGAGCTTCACAGTAAGGTTCAATCCCAAGAAAAGCGCATGCGGCGCGGTCAGTTTCAGGGTGAAAAAGGTGGAATGCCGAAGATCCTTTTAGGTGCCAGAAAAAGGGCGGCTCAAGTGACCTTGGGAGCCATAAATAGCAACGAATCACAAAGGGCGGAGAATGCCAGTGCAGATTTTCAAGCACATTTTTCCAGTGTGCGGAGTCAGACAGCTCTTCGGTTAAAAGAAATAGGCACTCTGGTTCCAGCGGAGAAATTGATTTTTACTCTGGCGAATTTTAATTTTCGCTTTGCGGGAAGTGACAGTTGGCTGTGGCCGGAAAATCTAAATCTGCATATGAAAGGACCAGAACGTTGGGCCTTTACGGGGAAAAATGGCGCAGGAAAGACCACGTTGATCCAGTTGCTTTTAAGCAAAGGTCAGAAGCCCACTGGTGAAATACGGGGGGAGCTGAGGATGGGATCTTTACGTTGCAGCTTAATTGATCAGGAGTACAGCATCTTGAATTCTGAACAGACGGTTCTTGAATCGATCATGGATGTGAGTGGCAAAGGTGCCGAGTGGATTCGTAATGAGCTTGCCGCTTTTCAATTTTTGGGGGACCGAGTTCATCAAAAGGTGCAAAGCCTGAGCGGTGGAGAAAAACTTAAACTGTGTTTGGCGAAAGTCTTCCTAGCGGATTCAGTCCCGGAATTGCTGGTGCTCGATGAGCCGACGAATAACTTGGATCTGCAAAGCCTTGAGGTTTTGGAAGAGGTTTTATTGGGCTATCAAGGGCCTTTATTGGTGGTCTCCCATGACCCGGTATTTCTAGAAAATATTCAAACTAGGGAGGTCTGCCTTTTGCAATCCTAGCCTGTGATATGTTGTCACGTTGGCTCACTTATATTTCTTTTGCCTGTTTTGGCATACTTAGCCTGGTTGTTCTGCAGATGAACCAAAGGCCGCTTTGTATCGATTCCAAGGTTGTCGAGAAAATTGACAGAACCTCGGGGCGACAAGAGGATTTGGTTTATCGTTGCGCAGTTAATAAGGCGACCCGCTATAGCACTTACTTTGGGGAAAACCTCAGGGATCTAAACCTGCGCATTGGTGCGACGGAAAGGCTTTTAGAAAGCATTGAACCGTTCTATCAAAAGGTGCAGCTGGTGATTCTGGCTGATCACCCGAATATGTTCCGTATTAAGGGACATGTAATTTATATGGGTCAAAACCTTGTTGAAGCTCCAGGACATCTGGAAAAAGCATTAGCTAAAATCTGGTACCGCGAAAGAAACGAAACCCTGTTCGTGCAGCAAGAGTTGATGGAAGAAGTCGCGACTGATTTCTTGGTCTATCTGCTGGCTGGTGACTTGGATATCGGGGACCCAGCCACGCATGTGAAGACAGCGATTCTTCCGGTGAAGTGGCCCTATGTGATCAAGTCACCTGAGGCTTATTGTGATTCTCCATGGAAGCAATCCGAGGACTATGAGATCTGCGCTTCCGGGAAGAATCTGTCTTCGATTGCACCTGAAGTCTTGGAGATGAGTCTTCGTCCGCTTCTTTTGAATAGCTGGGTGAAGGCTTATAAATCATTATCTGTGGGGGAGCGTTATCAGTTTTCGCGTAAGATGGGTTTGATTATTCGTGGTGAATACAATCCGGTTCTTTCTGTAGCTGGAGATGCAACCGCATCAACTTTGACGCGTGCAACGGCGGTCTTAAAGAACTTCAATCAGTACGTGGCTTCGGCTGATTTGACTAAGACTTCAAACACGTATCGTCTGTTTGCGGCGAATTTCGCAAATGAGCTGCGCAGTCATGGATATGAAAAGGCCTTTGCGGAAGCAAGCTTTGATGTTCTTTACGTTAGTAACCAAAAACTTTCCGCGGATACCAAGGCATTTCAGGAATTGTTGAAAATTGCCAAGGAACAACCGCAAACACAGATCGCACTTCGTGATCAAGATAACTTATGGATGCTTCCTTCCAAGTTCCCGATTCCGATTAAGACGTTTGGTCAAATCAAAGCCAATCGCACGATTGTTGAAAAGTGCGGTGGTTACAGTTTCAGTTATGTGATGGATTACTCGGACAGCACCGAAAAGTTATTGGTGGTTGAGCACTGTGATCCGAAAGTCGAAATCAAATACCGAGAGTATTTGAAATCCGGCGCTGAGGGATTTGCCTTAGAGAACAAAGGTATGTCCTTCGTACAATTCCATCTGCCATCGCTGTTGATGAAGCGTGATGAATTAGCATCGGTATTAAATGTTCAAGATTTTATCAAGAAACGTGACGTGGATAATCCATCCTTTAAGAGCCTAGGCTGGCAGGAGGTTCGCTTTAGTCAGACAGCGAATGCTTACCAACCAAAAGCATATGTCGATGCAATAGAATGGTTCAGATTCTAAAAAGGTACGCCGTACCTTTTGGGGGTGCGGCGTGTTAGGGCTTACAGGCCTGCCATCTCTGTGCGGTATTCGGCGATGGTTTTTGCGGTTTGATCAATCTCTGCTTCCAAATTTCTTTTCTCGGCATTGGCTCTGTCGACCTCTTGTCTGGCGCGACTCACATCCCAATCAGCATTTTGGATCTCGTTAGTCAATCGACCGACGTCTGCCAGATTGTTTGTGGATTGTGCAAAGGACTTTTGGCTTTCTAAAGCGTTGCGACGATTCTGCATCGACATAAAGTTCATTTGTGCCGTTACAACTTGAGTGTTTTTGTTGGCAATCGCCAATTGCAAGTCACGCTGACGGTTTTCCAAGTTTTTGATTTGCGCTTCCACGTATTTCAAGCGGCCTTTTTTATATTCTGGCAAAAAACCTGCTTCAAGATCCGCAGGGCAAAGATTTTTATACTTCTTGCCGGAAGAACCCGCATTGAATCCGTTTGCTTTAGAGCAATAGTCGCGCAACCCCTTGTTGTAATCAGAAACAATCGATTTCAATGCCGGCGTATCGCAAAGATCTTTGGAAAAAGCATCACCAGATTTGCCAACTAGGTAAGAGTTAGTTCCCGTGCAATATTTTTGACGGCCGCTTTTAAACCCAAGGTCTGCTTGAGATTCGCTGATTTCTGCCTCTTCTTTGCGGCACGCCAGAAGTTTCGCGTCGGAAGACAGCCAGTCCCCACGCAAGGCGACTTCTTCGCCGTATTTAAACCAGTTCGTAGATTCACAGTCTTTTTTAAGTTGGCTGGCGCAGCCGACAAACATTGAGGAAACAAAAGCGATAGCAATGAGTTTTTTCATATTTATCCTATGAGGTTCTTTAATTCTTGTTCGTATTGATGTTGATCTTCCATGGCCTGCAACATTTGATTTTCAAGGTCTTCAATTTGACCACTGATCTCGTGCAGTTCTTTGGCGGTGGCAGCACTGTTCGTCGCTGCGCCTGAAATAAGGGATTCGTTCAAGCTGTCTCGTTTTAATGACAGGCTGGTGATCCGTTTGTCGGAATCCTCTATCAATTTCAGTGCCTTCTTGATCAGGCCTTCAATGCGTTTACGTTCTTCTTTGTAGTTAAATTTGGGCGCTTCATCCGAAGTTTGTCCGGATGTCGGCTTGCGAGTCGCTTCATCATTAAATACTCGCTCAGACAGGAAGCCCTTTTGAAGACTCCACACATATTCGTCATAAGTGCCCGGATAAAGTGTAAGCAGCCCGTGATTTACTTCCAGGATCTTGTTTGCAACACGTCCGATAAAACCACGATCATGGCTGACGGTGACGATCGTGCCTTCGTATTTTTCCAAAGCTCCCGTTAAGGCTTCAACGGTATCGAAGTCCAAGTGATTCGTTGGCTCGTCCAGAAGCAACAACGGAGATTTTTGCAAAAGAATTTGTCCTAAAGCTACCCGTGACTTTTCACCACCGGAAAGGACTTTTACTTTTTTATGAATCGCATCGCCGCTGAACAACAAGCTTCCCGCGATATTTAGGATGTCTTGTTGGATCACGTCTTTGTGAGCCAACGTCGCCATCGCTTCGATCACGGTGTGTTCGGGATTTAAAGCCTCGGGCGTATGCTGGGCAAAGTATGACAAACTAACTTGATGGCCCCATTTGATGGAACCTTTCACCAGCGGAATCTGCTCGCCCAAAGATTTTAGCAAAGTGGATTTGCCAGCACCGTTCAGTCCCACGATACCCAAGTGATTGCCGCGCTCCAGGCGCAGGTTTACGTTTTTCAAAATAACTTTGTCGCCATATCCACAATCAGCGTTCTCGATTTCCAGAATCACCTTTCCTGTCGCACTCGCAGGTGGGATGTGAATGTGGGAGTGGGTCGGGGCCGCTTTGATTTCGATAGTCTCCATTTTTTCCAAAGCTTTCAGGCGAGATTGGGCCTGACGGGCTTTGGTGGCTTTCGCACCGAAACGTGTGACGAAGTCCATGATGGATTTTTTCTTGGCAGCTTGGCTCATGGCCTGCTTCTGTAGTAATTCAGCCAACATCGCTTTTTGTTCGAAATAGTCGTCTAAGTTTCCAGCAAATTTTACGATGTCGCCGGCTTCAACTTCCAAGATGTGATCAGTAACGCGACGAAGGAATTCGCGATCATGCGAGATCAACAGAAAGGCACCCTTGTATTCTTGCAGAAAGCTTTCCAGAACTAACAAAGTTTCCAGATCCAAAAAGTTCGTGGGTTCATCCAGCAATAACAAGTTCGGCTCTTGACCGATCAGATACAAAAGCTTCACACGCATGCGGAAGCCGCCGCTGAGTTCCTTCAAATGGGATTGAAAATGTCTTTCCGTCAGACCCAGCTTGATACCGAATTGCTTTAACTCCCAAAGGGGAGTGATGCAGTTCTTATCCAGGTATTCTTCGACTTTTTCAGAGATATTCCAGTCAGATTCTTGTTCCAGGTAGCCTAAGCGCAATTGCTGAGACTTGGTCACAATGCCTTCATCCAAGTGTTCTTGGTCAACCAGGATTTTAAAAAGAGTGGTTTTACCCGCACCATTGGGGCCAATAACACCCACGTGCTCGCCTTCATTGATCGCGAAAGTCGCTTGATCAAAAAGAACCTTAGGCCCGTAAGCCTTATGCCCATCCTGTAACTGCAATAACGTAATACCCATGGGCCGGTATTCTAAAGGTACGGACTTACTTTGTCCAAACTTTAGACGATCCTGCAGTATGTGCATGGTGGGCCTCTTTTATGGGAGGATGTGCTATAACTGTCGCCTTATGAGCGAAGGAAAGATCCTAGTTTCAGCCTGCCTAATCGGAAAACCGTGCCGCTATGATGGAAAGCATCAGCTGCGCGAAGAAGTCACCGTCCTCCATGAGGAAGGGATGACTATCGCCGTTTGTCCGGAGGAAATGGGAGGGCTTTCCACGCCCCGCACACCGGCTGAACGTATCGGTGACAAGGTGATCGATAAAAACGGCAAAGATGTGACGGCTGAGTACAAGTGCGGCGCTCAAAAAGCCTTGGAAATCGCGCTGAAATTCGGCGTGAAAGAAGCCATGTTAAAATCCAAATCCCCCATGTGTGGCTGCGGCCGCATCTATGACGGCACCTACAGCGGAAAAACCATCGAAGGTAACGGCGTCCTTGCCGAAATGCTATTGAACGCCGGTATCGAAGTCGAATCCATCGACTAATTCTATGTCAATATCCCTTTGTACGTCATTGCCGCGGTGATTACATATGCAATCATTTTGATGACCAGCCCCTCTTGGCTACGCAAGAATATCCTGCAATAGTTTCTTCATCGACGTCGAAATCGTTTTTGAATTAAACAATTTGGAAGGACATCAAATGAAACACCTAGTATTAGCTTCTTTACTTATTCTTGGCGCGAGCACTTCTCACGCCGTTGTCGCGGATAAATTCACATGTACTGCAAAAATTAAAGATCGTTTAAGTGGCACGGAGAGTACTCAGTCTCAAGAGCTTTCTGTTGTGCGCCTTCCTTCATCAGGCGGGACGACAAAACCCTTCGATGAAACTATGGGTCAGACACAAATGAAAATTAAAATCGATGCTAAGCATGGTACTGCCTTTGCCAATTTGAATTTTTACTATTCCCACGCGTCTCGGGAAATCCCAGGAGCTACAGGGATTGAAGCACGTCAGTTCACATGCATGGGCGTGGCGGGCGGCTACTGTAAACATAAAAATGACGGTGGGCCGATTCAGCCATGTTACGATGATGGCCAAGTGGCTTGCATGCAAAGTAATGATCCATTTAGTTCGGATCCGGTGACACGTTGGAAGAAAACTTCTGTGAATGGAAAAACCCCGGTATTTAATGACGACGAAATGGGTCCCGCAAGCATGGAAATTACTGACGACGTTACGGGGCAACCTCTTCTTAACGTCGATATCAGCTGTAAGTTCTTGGGAACTTATAAGTGAGATCCCAAAACCAAACTGTGGAACTCGTGCGCCCCGTGGTCTTTGACTATGGGGAACCAGCGAAGTTCCTTCGGGCTCTTTTTGAATACTATAAGAAAACCGGATCTTTCAGTTTACGTCAACGCACTCAACGGGTGAGTGGCTTGTCGCAGACTCTGGTTTCTCAGATCATCAACGGGCACCGCCAAGTGACTCGTGATAATCTGCCAGCTTTGTGTGTAGTTTTTAAACTTACCAAAATTGAACAAGATTATCTCGATAAGCAATTATTGGGAAATGTTCTGAAGGTAGTTTCGAATTCTACAGAAGAGAAAATTCCTGTTAAGCGTATTGCAAAGAACCATATTCTTTCCGACTGGGTTAATCCCTATGTGAAGGATTTGGTGAATTTGAAGGGTTTTTCTTCGGATCCTAAAAATTTGCACAGAATGCTTTCAGGTATTGTAAGTCCGGAGAGAATTCAAAAGTCTGTAGACTTTTTGATTCGAGAAGGCTTCTGGCGACGAACTCCTGAAGGAAAAATTGTTCCTGAGGAAAGTGCTGTGGCAACGACGAATGAAATTCCCAATGAAAATATCCGGTCTTTTCATAAAAAAGCACTCGATATTGCTCATCGGGGAATTTCGGTATTGCCATCGCATCGACGCAAGTCCGCTACAGTGTTGGTTTCGGTCGATAAAAACAAAATGGATGAACTGCGGGGCCTGGTCGACTCCTTTCAACAGCAGTTGTTGGAGTTTATCGAGAATAATCCGCAAGGTAAGGACTCGTTAGTTCAAGTGGCAATTCATCTAACTCCAATTGGGGCGATTCATGAAGAATCAAATTCTTAAGTCAATTTGTCTGATCGTGGCCATTTTGCTGGTGCATGTTCAGCAGGGGCATGCATCTGGTACTGTTGTAGGAAATGGTGGAGATCCTGTTTTTGAATTTTTACGCGCGACTCGGGAATCTATGAACGCGACAATGAAATTTGTTTTGAACCAGCCCGAGGAAAAAGAGAAGTTCTGTCAATCAAACAGGTTGTCTGTGGAGCAGGTTCAGTTCTGTCGTGATTTCTTTTTTAAAGTGGGACATCAGATTCTGACGCTAAGTAGTGGAGATAAACCGACTGACTTTGTTTTACGAGAGGAGCCATTATATGTTCAAGGACCCGATGGCAAAGCAATGTCGGTGGCTGCTAGAACGAGCTTAGGCCCCGAGGGAGCGATTGAATTTCATAGGGATTCAATGCGTACCATGGCTCCGGTCCAAGTTTTATTCCTGATAACTCATGAATTTGAACATAAGGTGCTGTTTGAGGGTAGAGCAGTAACGGATAACGAAAAGATCGGTCCTTTTAAATCAGGCAGGGATCTTTTGGATGCGGTTGCAACCTCTCTGGTCAGCGTGGCGAAGCGTAAAGGGAAAATTGGTTCACAGTTTGGTATCCGAGACCTGTTTGCATGTGACGCTTCAAATGGAACGGGACAATTTGGCGCGCAAATAGCAGGATCACGTCTTTTCCAAGATGAAAATTTGATGACCTATGAAACCAGTGTGGGGGGAAATCCCATGGAAGGGTCTATATACTTCCAGGAAGATTACAACTCGGTTTTGCGTTTGAAGTTTGTCATCACAGAGCCAAATAACTGCGGTGAAGAAACAAATGGTCGAAAAACTGTTGTGCAGATTTTAAGATCAAAGGCTACTGATAAAGGAAGGGATGAAACTGTCGTATCGACGGTGATCTTTGCAGATAATCCAATTTGTAAAAGTAATTTAAGAATGATTGTGAGATATGGTGAAATTCAATTTTCTTGCCAGTATTTTGCATCTGAAGGTACGACATCATCGCCATTTTCGACAATTCTAGGTAAGAAATGAAAAATCCCGGGTGAGAGCCCGGGACTGGCGCGACCTTTTACTTGTTTTTCTTTTTATTGTTTTTGTGGGATTCGGCGCGTTTTTCTTTTACGCGGTTTTTTTCGTCCACGAAGACTACTGTTGGTTCGAATTTTTTAGCTTCTTCCATGGAAAGACCGCAGTAAGAGCAGATGATCACCAGATCACCTTTTTGAACGTGGCGAGCAGCTGCGCCGTTTAGGCAGATGTCGCCTTTGTCGCCTAAGATTACGTAAGTGGAGAAGCGTGCGCCGTTATTGCAGTTATAGATATCCACGCGTTCGTTCATCAATAAACCAGAGGCTTTGATCAGATCCGGGCAGATGCTGATCGAACCTTCATAGTTTAGATCTGATTCTGTAACTGTGGCTCTGTGAATTTTGGTTCTAAGTAGTGATACATTCATAATAACCTCTAAGCATTATGCTGAAGTGCGATCAGCATTCCTTTTAAAACTAAGTCAGGGATAATAACGTCGAAAACTTTTTCTTTTTCAAATAAGGAAGAGAACCCACCTGTGCCGATAACGAAAGGCTTTTCATCCTGAAAACATTCACGTGTGATGCGACCAATGATTTCCTTCATCGTGCCCAAGTGACCGTAGTACAAACCAGATTGAATACTTTCAATTGTGGTGCGACCTAAAGCCTCGTGCATGGGAACGATTTCAACCGATGGCAACTTGGCTGTCTTACTTTCCAAAGCCTCCATGCACAGACGAAGGCCCGACACGATGGAGCCACCTAAGTAATCTTTCTCTTTAGAAACAGCACAGAATGTTGTCGCCGTGCCCAGATCCACGATGATCAGGTTCTTATTCGGATACAGGTGTGTTCCTGCGATGGAATTTGCGATACGATCGGCGCCCACTTCCAAAGGGTTTCGATACTTCACGCGTAAACCCGTTTTAACTCCTGCTTGCAGGATGAAGGGATTGATATTGAAGTATTTCATGCAGGCACCACGCAGAGAATAAATCACTTCTGGCACTACCGAGCAGATCGCAATTTGTTTTACTTGTGCGGGGTCGTAACCGTTTTCACGAATAGCCGTGCGCAAGAAGATGCCCGTTTCATCCGAAGAAGCTCCGCTTTTAGAGTTCTTACGGAAAGACATCACCATTTTGTCCTTATCAAAGAGTCCTGCAAAGATTTGGGTGTTACCCACATCAAGACATAAAATCATAGGTTATCCTTTGGTAGCATCACGCGAATCAACTCACTTGTCAGCTGATCCAGGTTCTCACAGGCAATAAAGCTTTGATGGTTGTACAGGGTGAACTTGTGAGTGCGATTTACAATATCAATATCTGTCAAATCATTGTGAACAACGAAATCAGCGTGGGAAGCTTTGAAGAGCTTATCCACAGCGGCTTTCTTTTGTTCCAGTGTCGCGTGGCTGGTCAGTTTAAATGCCACAACTTTCACGTCCTTGTTTTTAGAATATTCTTTCAGGCGATCCACGATCTTGTGATTGCGCTTAAGGTGAATATTCATTCCTTCAGCATCCGAGCTGACTTTTTTTACTTCCAGTGGGCGATAGTTTTTGCCATCGACTTCGATGGAATCCACAGAATAGTCGCTGACGGCAGCGGCATGAATGACATGGGTGTATTCATCCTCTGACAAATATTTTTTAAGTTGAGAATCTAGGCTCGCAAAGCTTGTGAAGTAATCACGGTGATTTACGTGCTCAGCCTTCGCCGTACCGTGGGCTTGAATCAACGTCACATCAAAACCCATTTGGCTTAAGTACTCCGCCAAAGAAATTCCCGTGCGACCAGAACTTAGATTGGTAATGGTGCGAACTGTGTCGATGGGTTCTTGCGTGCCGCCGGCCGTCACTAGAACTTTCACTTTGGAAAGTTCGGATGAACGGGGAGCCAAAGCTTGTTCTGTGTTCTCGGCCTCTGGAGCTTTCCTGGGCAGGTGAGCCAAAGTAATTTTCAAAATCTCATCAGGATCTAAAAGTTTACCGTAACCTTCTTCACCGCAAGCAAGAATGCCTGAAGCAGAATCCAGAATTTCTATCCCATAGGATTTCAAAGTTTGCAGAGACTTTTGTGTCACCGGATGAAGGTACATAGAAGTATTCATCGCAGGTGCAATCAAGAAAGGCTTTTTAAAATCATGAGCCAGGAACAGAGTGGATACCAGGTCGTCACCAATGCCTTGAGCTGCCTTATTGATAAAGTTTGCCGTGGCAGGTGCCACCAATATCAAATCCGCCCAGCGCATCAGATGGATGTGATCCATCACATTGCCTTGCGAGTACATGTCACTGACAACAGGCTTTCCTGTCAGTCCTTCAAGCGTGGCATTGCCAACGAACTTTAAAGCTGCAGGAGTCATCACAACTTGAACCTCACAACCGGCTTGCACCAGACGCGAAACCACCTGACAGGCTTTGTAGCAAGCGATGGAGCCAGTCATCATAAAGAGAACTTTAGATTTGGACATTATCAATCAACCTTACAGAGCCCAAACGAGCCGCTACAAAGCGGCGTCCGTGAACATCTGTCACATAATCCACATCAAAACCTGCTGCGGTTAAAGCTTTCGCCGCCTCATCAGCCGATTTTGCCGTGGTGATAGTTTTATATATAGTCGGCGCTTTTTCGCGATCCTGCGCACTCAGCAGCAAGTTGCGCGAACTTTTTGCCAATCCATCACTATCGCGAACTGTTGCCACAGGAACGATTTCGACATCCATAAAGAACGCGTCAACCATGCCTTTGATCAAAGTCAGTTGCTGGAAATCTTTTTCGCCAAAATAGGCCTTGTTCGGAGCAACAATATTGAATAGTTTCATCACGACTGAAAGCACGCCATCAAAGTGTCCCGGACGGTGAGCTCCATCCAAAAGTTTGGAATAGCTGTTCTCGGCGACCTTATAACGGTACTCATCAGGATACATATCTGGATAGCGCGGGTAAAAGATCGCATCGACTTTATTATTTTCAGCGATTGTTAAATCCTGACCCCAAGTCAGTGGATATTTTTCGAAATCTTTTGGATCATTGAACTGGGTTGGATTCACGAAGATAGAAAGCACCACCACATCATTTTCACGACGGGCATTTTTCATCAGCTCTTCATGGCCAGAGTGCAAAGCACCCATTGTTGGTACGAAACCAACGCTGCCTTTTTTATTTTTTCTCCACGCTTTAAACTCAGCGGGAGTGCGCAGAACTTGAATCATCAGGAATAGCTCTCTTTCTCGGTCGGGAAATCGACCGCTTCCACTTCAGAGTGGTAAGTATTGAAAGCATTTTTCAAAGCTTCAAAGCCATTGAAATAAGTTTTAACGAATTTCGGTTTGAATCCTGGATTCATGCCCAGCATGTCTTGCAGAACCAAAACCTGGCCATCTGTATCTGGACCCGCGCCAATACCAATTGTTGGAATATCTAAAGACTCGGTGATTTCGGTCGCTAATTTAGACGGAACACATTCAAGCACAACACAAAATGCTCCAGCATCTTGCAGGCGCAAAGCTTGCTCGCGGATTTTTGCCTGAGCCTTGTCGTCCCGGCCTTGAACTTTAAAGCCGCCCAATTGATTTACGGATTGAGGCGTTAAACCCAAGTGACCCATAATCGGCACACCAGAGTCCACAAGATGACGTACGATTTTATACGTGTACTCGTCGCCACCTTCTAATTTCAAAGCATGAGCGCCAGCTTGCATGATTTTCTCAGCTGCCGTCATTGTCGAGGTTAAACCTTTACGGTTCGCCATGAAGGGAAAGTCAGCTGTGATGAATTTTTTAGTACCAGCACCACGAGCGACTGCCGCCGTATGCAGGGCCATCATTTCTACAGTCGCCGGAAGAGTTGTAGAAAAGCCGTGCATGGTATTCGCCAGAGAATCACCAATCAGAATACAATCGATATCGCTCTCAGCTACGATCGAAGCAAAAGTATAATCATAACAAGTGATCATGGAGATCTTTTGTTTTTTATTTTTCTTTTCCTGGAAGTCGAGAATTGATTTCATAGCTGGGCCTCACTTTCGCGGGTAATCAGGCCAATAGGTTTCAAGAAATGCTTTGTAGATATTCAGAGCCGGATCGTTTTCCAGGGCTTTAAGGTTCGCCGCCACTGTTTCCGCATCTTTGCGAACAAGCGGGCCCGTCAGTGCGGTCTCAGGATTTGCAAAAGTGTTATCCACAACTTTTTGCACGTACAGGTGAGCTGCTTCTGCGGGAACCTTCATCGTTGCAAAGCCGGAAAGCATTCTGGCAATCAACAAAGTCACAAAATTTCCACCCATCACACACTGTGTATGATAAAGCGCCTTTTGTGCGGAAGGGAGCCAGGAATAGGAATTCGTGAGACCTGGCAAGGCCTCGTCCAGGCTGGAGGCTCCGGTTAAGGTGAAATGGATTTTCCGGTAAAATTCCAGTTCGTAAAGATCATTTCCGAACGTCATTAATGGGTGGGCCGCAATCATTCCATTAAAGGAATGGGCGCCAGAAAAATGCACCACGACTTTCTCATCATGCCCCATCAGATGTTGGCGATAAAAGCCCTGCAAAGCGCTGTCGCTGATTGCTAACAAAACGTGAGTGGCTGCAGCAATCTTAACGCGCAAAGCATGAGGGTCTTGGGAGCGATCCCAACTTTGAAAGTTGATATTTGACAGATGAAAATAGTGAGCAATATGGCGGGCGACGCGGCCAGAGCCAATAATAAGATAAGAAATTGGTAAATTCGTATTCGTCGCCATAATTTTTTAGGTACCTGTCTTATTAGGATCAAGTCCGCTGTAATGTTCGCAACTTAGCACAATTTTAACAGATTACAACGAGCCTTGCCATGATGGGTCAGCGGTGATAGGTCGATAGTCCTATGAAGCACTTGTATTGGATTGGCGCCGTTTTAATCATCGCTGTAGGTCTTTATTTTTCCATGAATTTTTCTGTGGGGCCTGAAACAACTCCCAAGATCGAATTTACTCATGTTTCCACCCCTGAAGAGATGGGGAAGCTGGTCTTTGAGCGTCTGCGTGAAGAGATAAAAGCGGCTCCAGTTGTGATCCTGGGGGTTACTCCTAACAAAATTGAAGAGATGGAATTGGTGAAGGGATTCATCGACAGCAATCAAGAAGCAGGTTCCAAATACGAGGTCGTGATCGTTGAGCCGATGCTCCCTTACGTAGAGCTTTTCCGCCCGGCTATTTACATTGCAATGAAGGAAGAAATGCAGCGCTTAGTGGAGGGGATCAATAAAGCCCGCGCCGAGGGACTTCGGGTTGCCGTGGTTGTACCTAATATTTATGCTTCGCAGCTGATCGATGCGAATCCTGTTGCGAAACTTAAGACAGATTATAAATTGGACGTGACCAGTTTGAGCGTCAGCACCTTTCCGGTGACACGCGCTCAGGAAGCGGCTTTTGAGCCCAAGTGTATCGACAGTGGTGAAGTGGACCCGGCAGGAACAAGCAAGTTTTCTTGTGCTGTTCGCAATGTCGCTCGCAGAACCTATCGCAAGAAACTTGAGGCCAACAAGTACTCCACGATGATGGAGCAAACGGGTCCTAAAGATTATATTATTTTATTTAACCGAAACTAGGGAGTCTTCGTGAATAAATGGATTGTAGCGATGATGTTGGTATTGCCGGGAGTTTCTCAGGCAGGAAATATTTTCGAAGGCACTTACGAAAATAAAAGTCGTACGGCTGAGGCGGACTTGATCGAGTTCGATGGCTCTGTGACGATGAACACCACAAGCTTTTACGCAAACGGTGCTCAAGTGAACTGGTTCTTTGAGTTCAAAATGCCAAAAAATCACGAAGTGCAAGTCGGCGAGACTGTGAAAGGTCGCGTGCGCAGCGTGGATGGTTTATATGGTTGCGTCTTTGATGAAAAAGCAGAGATGAAAATGGAAAAAGACGGCGTGGTTAAAATTCGCTTCCCTCTTTTGACGTATCATTTTGAGACACGCTCTGTGACAGAAAGAGTGGGCACAGGATACCGTCGTTATGTTGATTGGACTGGTTGGGGTTGGGTCGAGCGCGGCTATCATTTCCCCATCGAGCGCTACAGAATCATCTCTCAAGAGTGTGTCGTTACTCAGCGTAATAACACTGTGAACGTTCTTTATCCACTATTCGATGGTAACAATCCACCGCCAGTTCCTGCTCCCTAAAAAGCAATAAGGCGGGCATAGAGATTGTAAGCTCCTGGGTGTATAGAAAAACTGGGAGCTTATAATGAAGAGATTGGCTTTACCCGTAATCGGGGCCTTAATTTGCTTACAATTTACGGCAGGGTGTTTAGACACTGGACACTCGAAATCAGGCGTTCGCGTTGCCAAAGGCAGCATGAATGGCAAGACTGCAAAAGAAGCCAAACGCATCGCTGAGCAAAGCGCTATCAAGGAAGAAGACTTCAACTTCCAAGATGACGATGCCTATCGCAACTATATCGATCCAGTTGTTTCAAATTTAAAGGTCAATGGCGACGATTCCATCGGTTTTGTTAAGACCATTACTTCCAGAAAGTGGTCAGTTCTTTCCCTTTATAATAAAACAGCACCAGCTGATGTATTCTTTATTCCTCAAGTGAAAGCTTCCAAGGATCCGAACGACAAATCCACTTTGGTGTTGGCTTGGATTTCTCCGACGAAACTGCAAATCGATAAATCGACTTACGAATCGTATTTAACGGAGCAAAAAGGTGGCATTTTGATGAGATTCATCATGACCGTCTTGCGCCTGGAAACCAAAGGTCAGTTGGCTGCTTATTCAGCCCAAGCTCAACTTGCAACCGCATCATTGTCGGATGAGTTGGTTGAAGCTATGAGCCAGGATATTCAGGACGACGACCAAGCTGAAGCTAACAAGATCGCGGCACAATCAGAATCTGACGAAGAATCAGAAGGCGCATCTAAAGACGACACGGTGGCCTCTATTGTTTCCGATGGTGGTAAACGCAAGGGTTCACCAGTCGATAAGTGCAAAGAAGAAACGGACCAGCCGCAACTTCCAGAATGCGTGAAAAGGCAACAGGACGTAAACGAGAAAAGACGTAAAGCCCTTTTGGATAAGACAGACATGGAAAATATCGAAAAGGCAGCTGACTACATGATACTAAACGGTCGAAACGCAAAGGTCTCTGACATCAAAGCGAAACTTAAAGAGCTGACGATCATTAAATAAAAAATCAGAAACACAGAATAAAAAAACCGGGTCCTAGAACCCGGTTTTTTTATTTTCTACTGATGTGAACTGTTTGGTTCAGTCGGTGGCGGAGGAGGGGGTAAATTCGTTGGGAACGTATTCGCCGGAGCTCCACAGGCTGCTGCATCGATCGCTGGAGCCGTGTGGCAATGCACAGAACGTTTTCCCAGGCTAAAAGCAACGGCCGCTACAACAATCAAACCTAAAATCCAAAGTGCGTTGGTCTTATTCATATTAGTAAATCTCGTGGGCTAGTGGTCTGCGTGGTGCGCGGAAGTAAGTTCTTGGAGACAGCTCCAAAAGATCCGCCAATTTTTCCATATATACGCAAGCGTAACGATCCAACTGGTAAGCGAAATAGCTTTCCTCGTTACCAGCTCTCATCAATTGACCCCAGTTCGCATTGTACAGCGCCTGTTGTTTTTTGATGTGAGAACTAATCTGGCCATCGATCTCTGAAATACTTTTTTGCAGAGTTTCGATTTGGGCTTCGTTCACGTCAGCCGCTTTTTCAATTTTACGAGTCATGATTTCAGTCAACTCGTCTTCAAACGGCTCTTTCTTTTTCATCAAGGTCTCGATTTCGGCGTTGATTGGCTCCGCTTGTCGGTTCTTTTCGACTTCAGAATCCAGCTCTTCGATCACCATCGCTGTTCTCCAGTTACAATCCTTTTTCAAACGAAGGATGTCGCCATAGATATGGTCACCGATGTAAAGGATATCATCACCGTTCAAATCAAGGTCCGCTGTGAACTTCTTAGCATTACCACCTTGGTAAATGCCTGGAGTCAGCTTGCCTTCCATGTTTGTCATGGAGCCGTCAGCTGGGTTCACGCGCAGATATTTTTGATTTTCATAGAAGAACTTAGGCTTGGAAGCGAAAGTAATCGTGACTTCAAAAAGATCCTGCCATGATTTGAAATCTTTCAGGAACGGTTGAACCGCATAGTCCAAAAGCAATTTCGTGTAATGGAAATCAGAGTTCGTAAGAACAAAGATTTTTTTCCCGTGACGACGGAACTTTTCCAGGCCCGCAACCAATCCGGGATCTTTAATGATGTAATGATCCAAGTTCTTTTTAACTTCATCTTTCAATGAGCCATCACGGTGAGCCTCATCCAAAGCATCCAAAACGTCGTCAGCAATCTGAACATATTCTGGATATTTGTTGGCTGTGTCGGTGTCTTTCAATTCGACGATCTGGCCAATAAGGTTCGCCAATGAAATGGAGAACGATGTATCGACAGCCAAATAGTCCGTGTTCGAAAGATCGATGTAAGTCGATTTATAAAGTTTTTGATGAGTTTTGAAATCAAGTGGTTTCAAACCATGGTAGCTTGCACGGATCGCCGTGTAGCGGTTCAATTTCAAAAGATTTCCCATCTTACGGTCGATCACAAGTCCGCGGATCGCGAAGTTATAATCAAACGTCAGCTTGCGAAGAGTTTCGGGGTAACCACGTTTAACCAATTTATCGATCATCGTAGTATGAGAAAGTCGTTCGAAGTTTTCGGAGTTATAACGAACCAACGTATGGTCCATATCAACACCGATGTAGCGAATCTTTTTAAGATTCAATGTTCTGTTAACAAATACTTTTCCTGGCATAATTCTTATCTTTCAACAGGCAGTTGCAATTCATTCCAATGAAGCATTCCGCCTAGCATATTAAATACGTGTGTGAATCCATTCATCTTCGCAAAAGCAGTGGCGCGAGCTGAGCGGGCTCCGCTGCGACAGATGAACACAATTGTTTGGTCTTTCGGAAGGTCTTCCAAATGATCTGGAAGAGTGTCGAGCACTAACAACTGGGAACCTGGGACGTGGCCAAGCTCGCCAGTGTATTCATCAGGCTGACGAACATCGATCATTTTTACTTTGGACATGTTTTGATGAAGTTCCTGTGGAGCAATGTCGTGAACATCTTCAAAATTAGGATTGTCTGTTTTTGATGTGAAATCGTAAACCTTCACTGTCATCGTAAAAGCCCTCCTGGAGCCAAGAGTATTACAATAACAGCGAAGCTAGATACCTTCAAGGGATGCCCCCTGACATATGAGGAATTCTGAAGTTTTCCTCGACAAGGGGCGGTAGCCGGTGTGCGTACAGTTTACCAGATTTTAACTCTATCAGACTCAGGTAGGGTCATTTTATCGCCTGGTTTGCATTGGAAAGCTTCTGCAAACCCGGCCTGATGTTTTACCTGCTCATTAATGCGAGCAATTCCTGAAGAGTGCGGGTCCGTTTTTCTTTGAAGTTTCTCAAAGTCAGGGCGAGCGACTGTACACCACAAGCGTCCATAAGCGGTAAAGAAAGTCTTTTTGTCTTCCAGGCTGCCTTTATTTCCCGGGAAAGCGGCATTATAAGCGAACGTCAATCCAACCAAATCCGCCACGTTTTCACCCAATGTCAGTTTTCCGTCGTGATCAATTTTATTAAATTGATCAACCATGCGCTCGCCGCGTTTGGAGAACTCTTCCAGGTCCTTATCTTTCATCCATTCTTTCAAGGCACCAGCAGAGTCAAATTTGGAGCCTTTGTCGTCAATGCCGTGACCCAATTCATGACCGATCACTGCACCCACCGCACCCAGGTTTTCTGTGATGCTGCCGTCTTTGTTGTAGAACGGATACTGCAAAATACCGATCGGCAAAACGAATTTGTTTTCCGTTGGGCTATAATACGCATTGACGGTCAATGGTCCCATGCCCCAAGCGTCTTTATTGTTGGGTTCAGTCAGCTCGTGCAACATTTTGCTGTAGTTGGCTTCGGCCAAAAGACGATCATTCACCATCATATCTGTTTGGGAATAATGGCGCAGGGGAGTGAAATCCCATTCGCGATCGTTGTGTGGTTTCACCAATTGCAAGCGAGCTGTTTTGATCTTTTTAATCGCTTCTTTCTTGGCGTCTTTAGAAAGCCATTTGTTATTTTCCAATCCTTCCAGGATGCTTGAACGGATTTTCGTTCCGATTTCCTGAACCTTGGCTTCATCGAAATTCGGGAATAGTTTTTCGATCAAAGCAGCATCAAGTTCTTTATCAAAATTACCCATGATTTCTTCAGTACAACGCTCTTGGCGTACCGGGCGAGTTTCCGGTCCACCGAAGTACTTTTTGTTAAAGGCGAAACGCTGTTCATAGAACTTTGTGTAACCATCATCCAGATATTGATATACGGACTTTCTTAATGCGACGTCTTTCCAAACAGCCAAAGGACGCTTGGCAATTTCCGTATTTACAAAGTCAGTTCCTTCAAATAGTGGCACAGAAACCAAAGCTGTTTTCGGTGCTTTCTTGAACAGAATATCCAATTTCAGGTTGGGATATTTTTTTACAACTTCGTCTTGAGTGCTGACGTGTCTTTCAGAAAAACGTTCACGACGCTTCGCTGGAGTTGGATAAACTTTCGCGAAGTCTTTTTCCACTTCAATCACAGCTTTGGCGCGGTCTTCGGCTTTTCCGTCTTTGCCTTTGGGATCGACATTTTTAAAGAATGCTGTTAAAAGTTTCTGATAGTCCTTCATCAATTCCGGTTGATCATAGTATTTTTGATCCGGAAGACCCATCAAGTTACCAAACAGACCCACGTTCAATTTGTTTGAATCGTCTGGATCAGGATAGCTCCACATATTCGCCAGGGAGAATTGTCCACCTTTGGATTGTTGCTGGTTCAGATACGTAACTAGGTCTTCCCAGGATTCGATACCCTGCAAAGATTTTTGCACGCGCTTAACTTCGTCTTTTTCTGCCTTCGCGCGGGATTTGGGATCCATGCACGACATATAGAAATTGCGAAGTTGTTGAGTGCGCTCATTCAAATCTTTTGCCTTAGGCAAGTCCGCCATGAATTTCTTTTTTGTTTCCAAAAGTCTTTCAGCAGAGTCGCTGAACGCGAAATCATGATAGCTGCGATCCGCACGAAGCTTGAAAGATTCCTTCACGTTTGAGCACACGTAGCCTTCGAAATTGTCACAAGGATTGATCGAAGTATTTACGGGGAATTCACGTTTTTCGGGGATTTCAGAAGATGGTTTTGCAGCGAAGGAGAACTGAGCTGTTAGACTCGCTGCCATCAAAATCAACAATGAGCGATTCATATGAGTCCTTTCAAATGATGCTTGAATATTTCATGACCCTTTGCCTTGAAAGGCAACACAATCTTGCTATTGCCCATACCTCGGTGGCATGATCCTTTTTTATGACAAAAAACCCTGTGGAACTTTCACCCGAACAAGCTGATGCTCTGGAACTTTTAAGATCCGGAGAGAACGTTTTTTTGACGGGCGGAGCTGGCAGCGGCAAAAGTTTTTTAATTCGTCAGTTCATGCGCGAACTGGACCCAAAGGCCATGCCGATTCTGGCCAGTACCGGAGCGGCAGCAGTTCTATTGGGTGGCCGAACTTTCCACAGTTTTTTTGGTTTGGGTATCATGGAAGGTGGTCCCGATTCGACATATCAGCGCGCCTCCAAAGATAATAAATTGATGGCAAGACTTCGTAAAGTCGAGGGCGTGATTATTGATGAAATTTCGATGATTCCTGGCCAAGCATTGATGATAGCAGAGGCACTTTCACAAAAGGCCCGCGAGTCCAGTTTGCCTTGGGGAGGAATGCGTATCATCGCCGTTGGAGATTTCGCGCAATTGCCTCCGGTTACCCAAAAGGGTCCACGTGATTGGTGTTTTTTAAATCCGGTGTGGCAGCAAACCGGTTTTCAATCGGTCATGCTTTCTCATAACCAGCGTGTTTCTGATAATCTGTTTTTGGATGTGCTAAGTGATGTTCGCCACGGCCTGGTGACCGAGCGCGTGCGTGATTTTCTGAATGAACATCTGCGTGATCATGATCAAGACGATCCCGGCACAAGATTGTTTCCGCGAAAAGCGGATGCTGATGATTTCAATCAAAGAAAACTCAGCGAGATCAACGAAGAAGAAGTTACGATTGACTCGATCTATTTTGGCTCTGAAAAACACGTCGATATTTTGATGAAGTCAGCACCGGTGCCGGTAAAACTTGTTTTGAAATTGGGCTGCCGGGTGATGTTTTTGCAAAATGATCCGCAAAAACGTTGGGTCAACGGAACTCGGGGAGTGGTGACTGATATTGCTGCCGATGAAATCACGATCAAAAAGGATGGTGGTCGCGAAGTAACTGCGGATAAAGTTTCTTTTGCTTTGCAGGATGCGGAAGGCAATGTGATGGCACAGGTGATTCAATTTCCTCTGACGCTGGCTTACGCAACGACGATTCACAAAAGCCAAGGTGCGACTTTGGATGACTTGTGGTGTAACTTGAGTCGTCTGTGGGAGCCTGGGCAAGCTTATGTGGCCCTGTCCCGATTAAAATCTGCACAAGGTTTGCATTTGATTGGCTGGAATCCCAGATCGATCATCGTGGATCCCAAAGTTTTGGAATTTTACAAGAAATTAGAAGCTTAATAGATCCACATCAGATCTCGTAACATGCCGATAGCAAATAGAATCGCCAGAGAGTTTACCGCCATCATAATGTAATACCAGACAGGCTCTTCCTTCTTCTTGGTTTTACTGCTCATGATGCTAATCCCCCCGATATAAATAAATATCGGTTAATTTTTATAAATTCTTTCGGGTTTATTTGTTAAAAATCGTTAAAATCCTCCGATTGAAATCGCCTCATTTTGAGACTAAGCTGGGAGCCGCAAATTCAAGCGGGAGAAGCCCCATGGAACTAATTAGCAGTCTTACTACACCCGTTCGTGGAACGCCTATGACCGTCGATGCGGCAATGGCATTAGCCATAAGTGAGGCATACAAAGGTGGGCCCCGTGTTAGCCCTAATCCACTTGTAGGATGTGTTGTGTTGGATGCGCGGGGAGGCTTTATTTCTGCCGGCCATCACGAGTTTTACGGCGGCCCTCATGCGGAAGTGAACGCGGTAAAAAACCTCTCTCACGAAGATATTAAAGGTGCCCATGTTATCGTGACGTTGGAGCCTTGTGCTCACGAAGGTAAAACACCGTCTTGTGCAAAGATGCTTGCAAAACTTCCCATCAAGCGAGTCACGTTTGGATTGATTGATCCAAATCCTTTGGTCGCCGGGCAAGGTGCCGAGATTCTGCGCCAAGTGGGAATTGAAGCGGATCTTTATCAAGCCGATGACTTGAAGTTGGATCAGGAAATGCGCATTAAACTTGAAGAAGTCTGCGAAGCCTTTTTGTGGAATTTCCGTCACAAGAAAGTCTTTGTCGCTTTAAAAATGGCAAGCTCCCTGGATGGACAAGTGGCTCTGCGCTCGGGCGAAAGTCAGTGGATTACGGGTTCTGAATCCCGTGAGTATGTTCACTATTTGCGGGCTTGTTATGATGGTTTGTTAGTCGGTAAAGGGACGATCGAGTTCGATAACCCCTCCCTCAATATCCGTCATCCCCAAATTGATAAGAAAAATAAAGTCGTTGTCATCGACGGCGAGGCCGATCTGTTAGCAAAATATCCAGAACTTAAAGTCAGTGCGGAGCATGATTCCCAGAACGTGTTCTGGTGCGTGTCCGAGGAGCTGAAGGAGGAAACTCAAAAGAAAGCTCAAAATCTTTCCAAGGTTCCGCAGTTGGTTTTTGTAAAAACCAAAGTCGGCGGTGATCTGGATTTGGAAGATCTTTTGGCTCAGCTTTACAAACTGGGCTTCAGATCCATATTGGTTGAAGGCGGCGCTTTAACCGCCAGCAGCTTCGTGCAAAGTGATTTGGTAAATCGGATTTATATGTTCCAGGCTCCCATCATTATGGGCAGTGGGGGTTCTAAATCTTGGACAGAAACAGTTCGCATCGAAACCATGAAGGATAAGATCTTTATTCAACATCCAAGTTATAAAACCTTCGGAAATGACTTTATGATCACGGGGAGAATTCAATAATGGAAACTATGGCAGCCGGATCTCCGAATATTAAATATCGCTGGACCCGAGCTTCAGACGGAGCTTTGGCCGGGGTTTGCAAAGGTCTAGCTCAGGCTTTTGAAATTGAAACGTGGATGCTTCGCGTCATTTGGCTGGTCGCTATCCTTTGGTTCGGCTCCGGGGTGCTCTTATATTTGACCCTATGGTATGCGCTGCCTCGCGTCGACAGACTGGACTATGCTCTAGATAGAAAGGTTCTAGGCGTCTGTGCTAGGATAGCTAAGAGATACGCACTCGAGGTGGGAGTGGTAAGAACCACGGCTCTCCTCTTTTTGTACGTCACTTTCGGAGCTGCGATCTTGGTTTATGGGCTTTGTTACTTCTTAATTCCTGAAGGCCCTAAACCTGCAAAGTCGCCCTAAGGGCGCAGGAGTATTTTTAGATATATGGGTGATGACAGTAATAGGTCGATGGTAAGTTCCCTTAAAAATGAGTGGGCTTTATTTTGGGAAGCCTTCCACGGTGACGAAGAAGTCACTGAAGTAACCAAAAGCGCTTTTGAAAACGGAAAATTAGAAGTTTTAAGTCTGAACCAGGTTCGTGAAATCACGAAAGCCTTGATCCAAGACAGAAAACGCATCAACCAAAAGCTTGAAACATTAACTAAAGAAATCGATTTAAACTCGGCAAAGCTTGAAAGCTTACGCCTGGTCGGAGCGGAAGAAACTGAAACCATGGGTCGTATTCACGAATTGAATGACATGGGTCAAGCCTTCGCAATCGCGCTCCAAAAGCTGGACGAACAACTTCGCGCCGTACGCGACAAAGAAGTTGAGATTCAAGAAGAAGAAGCGGGCATGTAGCCCGCTTTTTTTATTTATCTGATGAACAAGAACGAAATAAACAGAATCAAACCCAGTAATCCCGAACCTGATCCCATATAAAAGAAGAACTTTTTACGAGTCAAAACTCCGATCGCTATGATCGCGATCGCCACCTGAAAAAACGTCACGGCCATAGCCAGGCGTTCGTGTTGGTGAAGTTTAAGCTCGCTGATCTCTTCTTTCTCTTTGGCGTCTTCCGAGATCTTTTCTTGGTCTTCTTTGTACTTTTCAATCTTGGCTTTGATTGCTTCAAGCTTAGCCGCGTCGTTTTGCTGAGTGTTCATTTCCAAGCGGAACTCTTGCAAGGCGCCTTTGATGCCTTTGGCTTGATAGTAAGACCACTGATCCGATGACTTGATCTGTTCGATCATCGCTTCATTGGAATAGTGACCCGCCAGCAAAGCGCAGATCGCCGCGCACACAGCCAGGATTGCAGAAAGCACAGCACTTAAATTAATCAAGCTGTTGCCGCCGTCACCTTCGTGAAGGGCATGATGTTGAATATGTTCTTGAGTTTGTTCTAGTGGGACTTCGATTTCATCCATGGCACTTATCCTAGCACCATGTATGAATTAACAAAAGTTAAGATTAGCGTTCGCGGTTTTTAAATTCTTTCCATTCGCGGAGTTTGCGGATGGATTGTTGCAGAACCGTTTCCAGGATCACGAGCTCTTTTTTAGTCGGCGTGTTTTGCAAAAACATACGACGAAGGACAGTGAAGGCATTGATCTTACGTTGTTTCGAAAGATCAAAACCCATTTCTTCAATCCACGTTTTTAAGGTTTTCTCAGGATCGATCCCTTGAATGCCTTGAGGGGCTCTGCGTTTTTTGCCGCCATCCAGTTTCGTACGGTTGCCGCCCCAAGCTTTACGCAAAGAGAACATGCCTAGCAAGGTTGCTTGTGCCAAATTCAAGCTCCAGTTTTCACCAAAAGTCGGTAAGCACGCGCAGTGGTTTGCGAACTCAAGGTCTTCACCTGCAAGGCCCCAGTCTTCGGGACCAAAGATCAAGTGAACGGTATAGGGCTCGTCGGATTCATGCTGAAATTGGGGAGCATTGGCTTTTACATCGGCCAGAACGTCATCGATATCGCGAACCTGACGACCTTTGCCATCACGGGCAGTGAAAGCAATCTTGATGCTTTCAGGTTCATTGGCCATGAATTCATCCCAGGATTGATAAGTCGTACGGTTTTGAAGGCCTGTTTGACCTGTCGCTGCCGTTTGCTGAGCTTCGTAGGTCAATTCGCACTGAGGTGCGATCATGATCAACTTTTCAACACCCATGTTGCTCATAGCACGAGAAGTGGCGCCGACATTTCTCTCATAAATCGTGCGCACTAAAACAATGCGCACTTCGAAGGGACGTTTCATTTACAGATTTCCTGATAAAGCAATTCCGTCGTGGATAAGATTTTTAGTAGTTTCATCTTTGCTGGCCAAACCCTGAAGATCCTTTTCAAGTTTTGCCAACAAAGCCGAGTTGCTCAAACGAGCTTTGGTCAATTCCAAAGCCTCCAGGCGAAGCAACCAATCTTGTGGGAAGTCCTTATCATGGTTTGCCAAAAGTTCGGATAAAGATTTTTCAAGCTCTGCAGCCTGGATATTCTTTTCACGAAGTTCTCTTAAACGACCGTACTGTGTGTGCAGTTTAAGCTCTTCGGGCCGGTAATGGGGAGCTGGGACACGTTTTGCGACGAAGTCTTCGGTTTCACCGTAAGCTTCACGGTCCGCCGGGCCACCAAAGACTGAAGTTACTTTAGCACCCAAAGCCATATCGTACTGACCCCATGAAGGATCAAACAGGATGCGGCCCTGGAATTCAGCTTTCGCATCAGTTAAAGTAAGCAAAATAGTTTTGCCATCAACCACTGTCATGCCTTTTACAGTCCCCGTTACAACGACTCCGGAAACAAACTCTAAGCGAGACTTGCTGCCGATCTCGACACCGATATCTGCCCATTCCGTGCGAGTCAGATCGGAGGGGTCTTTCGCAGGATAAGTCTTCAAGAAACCAACCGGAGTGCCAAAACCATGCAAGTGGTAAGACTTGTCGTGACCCGGAAGCTGTTTATCTTTGAACGAAAGTTGCGAAGGACCTTGCAGGCGAAGGTATGCCACATTTTGCGCGGAATCCGTGATCGCTTCAATGATTTGACCAGAAATTTGAATGCCTGAGGAAAGTTCTGCAGAATTCACCGATTGAGCTTCAATCGCTTTATTCAAACCTGGCAAACCACCCAAGCGGAAAGCCATCTGGTCAGCCATTTCATTCAGAACACGCACCAAAGTTTTAAAATCAGGAGTTACAAACAATTGTGGTTGTTGTTCCGTGATGTCGTAACCTTGCTTGATGCAATCAACTGACAGAGGGATCTTTTTAACGGTCGGTTGCAAGCAAGCCTGCGACTCACCTTTGCTGGAAAGCAGTCCAGCTCCGAAAATTTTTGGATTATCCAAAGTACCGATCAAGCCGTACTCTGCCGTCCACCAATTCATGCGACCCAGCTCTGCAGCTTCAGATACGTGAGTGGTATTTTTGCTGACGGTCTCAAGCTTTTGCTCTGCCGCTTTGATTTGTGCAGCAGTGGAGCCTGGATTTTCTTTTAAGTCAGATAATTCGCGAATCGCCTCGTACATATCGAGGTCTTCTTTGCTTAGAATCGCTTTCTTCGCGACCTGAGCATATTGACGAAGGTATTCCGCAAATTCTGGCTGAATCAAAATCGGTGCATGTCCCGCAGCTTCATGAACGATGTCAGGAGCTGGCGTGTAAAGAAGGTGATCGATGCTTCTCATGTCAGAGGCAATCGGAAGAACACCCAGGGATTGCAATTCCATGAATGCCGCTGGCGGAATAAATCCACTCACAGGCAAAGCTCTCCAGCCGAATTCTTTCAATTTGTTACTGATTTCTTCGATGCGAGGAATACGTTCAACGGAAATACCTGTTTTGCTTAAACCCTCGACGTAACTTTCGTGGGCATGTTTGGACAAATAGGATTTTAGCTGGCGCAGGATATAGCGCCAGACTGCTTGATCAATCGGAGTGTACTTTTCATAGTGCTGCTCAACGACGTATTTTCTAAGGTGCGGTGGTAAAAAGTCCGTCTCCATGACATTGCTTTCTTATAACAAGGGGTCTTCTTGGCTTAGATAATTCTTAATGTAATCATCTACAGCTTTTTCCAGAGGCCATTTCGGAGCGCTCATTCCAGCTTGGTTCCATTTATCCGTTTTGGCTTCAGTGTAGTACTGATACTGTCCACGGATATTTTCTGGCATCTCGATCCAGTTTATTTTCATCTCTTTACCCATCGCTGTGAAGGTGGCTTTTGCCAAATCCAACCAGGTACGAGGCTTGCCGAAGCCCATGTTGTAGATGCCGCTTGTTGGTTTTTTCTCCATCAACTCAGCCATCCAGCCCGTTACGTCCTTGACGTAAACGAAGTCACGCATGAATTCGCCATCTTTGTATTCAGGGTTAGCAGATTTAAATAGTCCCAGAACACCAGTTTCTTTGATTTGGTTGTGCGCTTTGAAAACGATGCTCGCCATGCCTTCTTTTTCGTATTCGTTCGGACCGAAGACGTTAAAGAATTTAAGACCGTACCAGTGGGCCGGAGTTTGCGTCTGCTTCAGAGCCCAACGGTCAAACAACACTTTGGACTCTCCATACAGGTTCAATGGTTTTAATTTTTCAGGATCCGTCGTGTCGTCAAAACCCAACTCGCCGGCACCATAAGTGGCAGCGCTGGAAGCATAGATCATGCTTTTTTGGTTTTTCGTACACCATTCGAAAATGCGTTGCGTGTAGTTCGTGTTATTTTCCCAAAGGAAGTCTTTGTTGGTTTCCGTTGTGGAAGAACAAGCTCCCATGTGGATGATCCAAGTGACTTTCTTTTTGGCTTCGTCGGTTTCAAGGAAAGACCAAAGATCGTCCTTCTTAAGAAATTTACTGTAAACGCGCTTACGAAGAAGGTTGCGTTTTTGAAGATCGACCGTATCCACGGCGATGATATCGGAGAACCCTTTTTCGTTGAGTTGCCATACCATCACGCTGCCAATAAATCCGTTTGCACCAGTTACAATAATCATAGTGAATTCACCCTATTACAGCCCTTTGGGATACACAAGAAAAAGCCCTTGTGGAAGCTCTGTCCAAACCTGCAAATAGTTCAAAAATACCGCCCTAAAATGCAACCAATTGGAGCTGAGGCGGCATGGACGTTGCTTTGGTGAATCCCATTCGTACCTGTCGGGAGGCATGGGGTGTTATTGAGCTCACGTCGATTTTTCTTAGCATCATTGAGTGTAGCGGTCCTTGGGGGGAGCCTCCTGTGGACGCGTCACCACCATGCGCCGTCGGTTCCGGCAGTGAAATCTACGGATAGCTACTGGGCTGATACGGGTCTGGAGCCCGCCGCATTAGAAGACCTTTTGGACTCAACAACATGCTCCAGTTCTGAACGCTATTTCCTGGCATGTGCCAACGCGATCATCGCGGTGGCCAACCGTTACAACGTGACGGTCGATCAACAGGGCAATGTGCTTCCGGCACACGATGGATTTATCCAGGATCTTTCCACTGAAAAGAAACAATTGGCTGTATGGAAACAGTTTTTTAACCAGAACACCGCTGAGGCGACGCGCTTTTCATTCATCAAGGTTTGGGAAAAAATCGAGGCCAAATACATCTCTTCCTCGCAAAAATCATTGATGGTAGGAGTGGGGCTGAATGGTTTTATTTCCGTATTCCGTGATCCCCATACGTACTTGATGCCGGTAGCGATGTTTAAAGAAGTCGTTTCCCGTGCGGATAACAGGATGACAACAGCGGGTGTGCAAGTCGGCCGTTTAAATGGCAACTATGCGATTCGCAAAGTTTTGCCTGGCAGTGCCGCGGATCGTGCGGGTCTTAAGCGTGGCGATATTCTTTTGGAAATCGATGGCAAGCCGGTTCACCCTTTGTTGCAAGCCCGTGTGATGGAAATGTTAAAGGGTGAGGAAGGTACGAAAGTATCTTTGCTGGTTTCCCGTGATGGCGAAACGATTCGTAAAAAATTGGAGCGCACTGAAATCGTCGTTTCCACATTAACAACTCAAGTGATCGAAGGTATCAAACCGATCGCCGTGATTGGTTTAAATAAATTCGCCAAAGGTTCCTGCGATAAAATGAAGGAAGCCTTAGAAGTCGTGAACAAAGCCCACGTACGTGGCTTGTTGTTCGACTTGCGTGACAATCCAGGTGGACAAATGGAAGAGGCCGCTTGTATCGCGAGCCTTTTCGTGGGTGGCGATAAAAAGATCTTCGACATTCGTTATTTGGATCCATCTAAAAAAGCAGAAGAATACTTTGGTGGCGAGCCTAAGATTTTTGATAAACCCGTGGCCGTCCTGATTAATGCAGGTTCTGCAAGTGCAGCAGAGATCGTGGCTGGAGCTTTACGTGATTTGAATCGCGCGATTTTAGTAGGCGAAAGAACATTCGGTAAGGGTTCATTCCAAGAGGGTGAATACTGGACACAGAATAAGAAAATCGCATTGTTTGAAACAAAAGGATTCTATTACCTGCCATCGGGTCGGTCTCCGCAGATGAAGGGTTTGTCTCCGGATGTGGCCGTGAACTTTGATAAGATCTCTGTGGATCGTGAAGAAGATCAATTCGTGAATCCATTGATGGCTCCCGAGCGCCATGTGCGTTCGTTGAAAAATCTAATTTCCAGCAAGGACTGCTTGGATACAGAAGACGGCGCAGTGAACGAGGACGTTCAGCTGAAAAAAGCTCGTCAGATTTTATTCTGTTCTAAAGCGATTGCTGGAGTGAACTAATGATTACCACTGATTTGTTTAAGCACAAGTTTATCCCTGCGAAAAAGAAGTCTGATTACTTGATGATCGTATTGCACGGTCGTGGCGACAGCATTCGTCCGTTTCGTCAATTCGACGACGAGTTGAATATTCCAGAAATGAATTACCTGTTGTTGAATGCTCCACGCAAATTTATGACGGGATACACTTGGTACGGAGAGCCTCCGTATCAAGCAAATGGCGTTCTGAAAATCCGCGAAAAGCTGTTCACTCTTTTAAATGAACTGGAAAACCAGGGTTGGAAGAGCGAGAATATTTTCTTCTTTGGCTTTTCCCAAGGTTGCCTGATCAGTGCCGATATCGGTTTGAACTATCCTAAGAAATTAGGTGGTGTGGTTGGTATCAGTGGGTATTTTAACTTTTATCCTCGCTGGAAAAACAATCTGGCAGATGATTCCAAGAAAACGCCATGGATGTTCACTCACGGTCATGCGGATGATATTTTGCCACTTCCTGAAACCAAGTACGGCGTTGAGAAATTGAAATCTGCGGGCCTTAAAGTGGAGTGGGTCGAGATGGAAAAGAAACACACCCTGGAAGTCGAAGAGTACCCATTAATCAGAAAATGGGTACGTAACCAACTGTCCACGCTGGGCAGATAAGTTTATTCTGCGTTGCGCGTAGGGATTTAAGGAATTTGTTCCATTCCTGAATTGATGCCTTTGAAAACTTCTGTCAAAGCGTTTTCGTAAGCGGCGCCGATATCAGCTCCGACTTTTCTGCCGAAGGACTTAAATTCCATGCAGCTGTAAGCTGAAGCATTCGCCTTCCCTTTTTTTGGGATGTCCAGGCTTCCCACTAATTGCACGCAACCTTCTTGGAATTCAGCTGTTTTATAATCTTGTATCGTCAATGTCAGAGCATTTGGTGCGCCGGACTTCAATTCGATATTTTGACGGCCCAATGCCAAAGTTAAAGCACGAGTGATCTCGGCTTTGATTTCTGCAGAATATTGTCTGAACTCTGGAGCCCGGTTATCCACGATATTCAAAGACATCGCTTTTGGATTTAGTTTGCTCATTGGGGGAATAGTGATATTGGAAGACTCAAGGCGGGGAGAATCCTTGATCGTGCCTTTGCTGAGTGCGCAGCCGGAAAGAGTGAACAGACCCGCTGTCAACGCCAAGACCAAATACTTTGCTGTCATAACTTAGATGCTTTCTTTGTTTTCTTCTACAAGACTGAGAAGTTTTGCGTAAAGATCCATCTTCACTGCGGCAGTTTTTTCTTTCTCTTTGTAAAAACGGCTGACAGGTGTTTCTGGAACTCCACTGTTTTCAAAAACCAGACGGTCAATGATTCTTTGAATTTGAGTCATTGAAAGTCCGCGCTTCTTCTCATTGATAATCGCATCCACCATTTCAATCAAGGCATTTCCAGTGATGCGTTTGTCTGAATTCAAAACTTCTGCTCGATCGCAGATGCCTTTTAGGATTTGTTCTGGTTTGTTTTTGCCCGCAGCTGCTGTTACCAGCTCGCGATACGCGGATTGGAACGCTTGAATGTGGCGACGGTGCTTTTCGCTTAAACGTGCGTCACGGGTTTTCGCAAAGCTGGACAGAATCTGCTTAAAGAATTCGCTATCCAACATAAAGCGTTTTTCAAATGGCAAAGGATTCTTTGCCAAATGGTGCGGATACTCGCGCAGGATGTTGCGCACGTTGAACAAAGCAGCATGGTTGACTCCATCGGCGACTTTTTCAGTTGTTCCGCTGATTTTAGCTCTTTCAAAGTATGAAAACTCTTTGTCGTATTTTTCGAACAAACCTTTGTGAGCCATGATGTTTTCACGTTGCGATTCATTGAATCCCATACGGTATAAAATACGATTTGCACGGCATTTGTCGAATTGCTTATTGAACTGTTCGATAACCGGGTGATTTGCAAAGGCGCGCAAAGATTTTTTGCGACCCGTTTGCAAGTAATCCACCATCTGTGCAAAAACCTGCACGATCAGACGTGCTTTCGACTTTTGCTCATTCAAATTTGTCGAGAATCTTTCAACGTCATCGTAACGATATTTGTCGTGACGAATGCCAAATTGGCGAACGCTTCCATAGTCGATGATGCCTGCATCTGCCAGGACGTTATCGCCGTCCCAATCAAGCCATGCAAAGATATAGTCCGTATCAAGCTGTGCCGTGAATTCCGCAAATGAATTGCAGACGCAAGATAAAAGCTCGTCATACTTGGCATTGCCACGAGCTTTGATCGGCCAAGCTTTATTGGAAACCTGACGATCAATAAAGTAATCGGTCGCAGCTTTCAGTTCTTGAATGCGTTCTTGCTTTAAATAAAGGAACAAGTGAGCGGGGCGGATCAAGTTTGGAGCAGCACGGACGCCGATACCATAACCTTTGCCTAAGTCGACGATGCAAAGCACACGCTCGGTGCGGATGCCTTGCAGATGCATCACCTCTGCCAGAATCGACGCACCAAAAAGCTCATCGATTTCCGCCAGACCACAACCATAACCAAATTCGGTTCCACCAGTTTTCAATGGACGCTGAGCCTGTACCGATCCTGGAGACAGGCGAGTTACACCAGTTCCACGACTGGACACGTCCCATGTCATTCCGCGATTATAAACGGTTCCGTTCCAAATACCTCGACCATCACCAGAAGTTTTTCCCTGCTTGTTTGCGTGTTGCAACTGCAGATAACGAGTGGCCATATATTTATGAGGTCGGATTGTCGAAGGATCGATGCGGCGGCTGTTTAATTCATCGTATTCGTTGATGATTTGAATAGAAAATGTCTCGATCAGTTTGTCTTCCAATTCATCTGTCATCGTTTCTGGATGATCAGGGGGAATCAAACCCATTTCTTTTGCGAGGATAAAATTGAAGTACGCGATTTTACCGGTATTTAGCTGGCGAACGCGGTAAGCAATGAAGCCGTCTTGAACGGCTTCCATCCACGGATGCACACCATTGAGTTGATCAAATGAGGAATAGAAACTTTCCTGAGCTAATTTTTTAGCGCCGTTGTGCTTAACCGTCATGTACTTCCACACTCCTTGCGGAAAAAATGAGACACACTAGAAATAAGGCCATTCTAGCCTTACTTAAATATTAAGCCCTAAAAAGAGCAAAAGTCCTACTGGACTAGACAGAATAGTCTTTAGACCAAAACTAAAGTTTGGTTTATTGGAATTGGCCAGGGGAGTGTCTAAGGATGAGACGGCCAATGGAGACTCAGAGTGGGAGCCTATTTGAAGACAGTGCCTGCGAAACCACCGTACGGGCTGCGCAAGTTCGTGACCTGCCCCTGGTAAAGGCGCGCCAGAACCAGCTGCAGGCGTCCCTGATAGGCATAACAGCGCAAATCGTATTTGAAGTTCTGCGTGCCTTCCGGCGTTTCAAATGGAATTTCCGGTGCAGGAATGTATTCCATTGCAATCGTGGCACTGGTTTGCAGGTCTTCGAAAGCTTTGCGCGACATCGAATGCCCGCGATAACTTTGTTTCGAACCGAAAGCGTTTTTCGGCTTAAAGAACAGTTTTTTGCGCATCGACCAAAGCTCATCGGCATTTGTCGTGGTTAGATCATAGGAGACTGGAACGGCATTTCGCAAAACCTGGATTTCCTGCTCTGTCATGCCTTGGGCTTCCAAGAATCCTGGTCGGCTCCACTCAATCAAGCGCTGCTTATCGGCAAGAAGCAAGTACTCGTAGGGATTTGGCGACAGACATACGTCACCGTTAACAAATTTGTTCTTTAGAACCTGGCTGGATTCTTCGGACAAAAAGAAATCTGTGTAGCGATTGTAAATAAACTGCGGGTCAAAGTTATTGAAGAGCTCGCGATAGTCCACGATACGCGAGTCCCATCCCCAGGATTTGAAAAGTTCGTTGTAAACCAGGAACTCCGCAAACAGTCTTTGCTCTGAAGGTTTTTCATCGGTGATCGCCACGCGGAATGGTCCCGAGCCCACAGGATGTCCCTGTAATTTCATTTCATTCAAAATGTCATTGCGAACTTCATCCCATGTGAAGTCTGCCACGGGCAGGGGAAGCTCTAAAGTTTTGTACATTTCATGACCCAAAGCCAAGAAGGAGGCATTGGTATTTACTTCAATCAACTTTAGTTGTTGATTTTCATCCAAGTGAAAATCATAGCTCATCATGATTGATTTGTTGCCGGGATCTTTGAAACCCTTAAGGGCCGCAAGGTCACGATAATGGCTTTTGTACGAGTCCTTTTCACGCAAGGCAAAGAACGTGGAAACGATTTGTTGCGCCTGTTCTAAAACCGACTTGGGCAGCTCAACATGGAATGGGGAAAGCAAGTTATCGGCAACCAGACTCTCCAATTGCTCTGTATTGAGCCCTGGGAAAGATTTTTTAAGTTGCGCAATGAATTTTGTCTTTAAGCCCACTCGAACTCCTGCTAAAACAGCCTGCATTCATAGATAGCGGTTTGTGAGTGAAAAACAAGGAGAAACTGTGAAAATCATCTCTTGGAATGTGAATGGGATCCGTGCCTGCCATAAGAAGGGCTTGGTGGATTTCGTGAAACGTGAAAATCCAGATATTTTTTGTGTTCAAGAGACCAAAGCTCACATCGATCAGGTAGAGGTGGAGGCGCGTCAGTTGCACCGTCCTCACGCTTACTGGTCTTCTGCTGTTAAAAAAGGATATTCAGGAGTCGCAACTTTTTTGGTCAATGAACCCAAAGATGTGAAACATGGAATTGGCATTCAAGCCTATGATTCCGAAGGCCGCATCGTTATTACGGAGCATCCGCATTTTGATCTGTACAATATTTATTTTCCAAATGGTGGTTCAGGGGATGAACGCCATAGCTTCAAACAACAGTTTCTAAAAGATTTGAACGAACATCTGAAGGAAAAACTGGCGACTGGCAAACAGATAGTTGTGGTGGGTGACTATAACGTCGCTCGCGATGATATTGATGTCTTTGATCCGATTCGCCTAAGCAAAGTCAGCGGTTTTTTACCAGAAGAGCGCGCGTGGTTTGATTCGTTCTTGGATTTGGGATTCATCGATACTTTTCGTTACTTTAAGCCGAACGAAGAGCATCGTTACTCCTGGTGGTCGTACTATGACTTTGCCCGCGACAGAAACAGTGGCTGGCGCATTGATTACATCTGTATTTCTCGTGGTCTTGAGAAGCATCTGGTTTCTGCTGATATCTTGGATCAAGTTGAGGGTTCCGATCACTGCCCAGTGGTTGCGACTTTGGAATTTTAAAAAGGACGTTTTATGTTCGTACTTCCTCTGCCGTGGGTGATTGCTGAAATTATTATTTTTTTCTCGGTTGTGCGTATCGCGGGTTTTTTCAACACCATGTTGATTTACTTTGTGCCGTGCTTGCTGGGTATTCTGATTGTGAACACCGTGGGTCGCATGGCCATGATGAGTTTGCAAAGCACGGTTTCGCGTGGGCAGCTGCCAGCGAATAAACTTTTGCACTCAGGCGCGGTATTTATTTCTGGTTTGTGCTTCCTGGTCCCTTCTGCCTTTACTCGCATCGCGGGTGTTTTCCTATTGCTTCCGGGTTTTCGTCATTTGATCGTGTGGAGATTTAAGCTTTACATGGCGAAAAAAATGGCCAGCGGTTCTGCGCGTGTCTTTAACTTCGGCGGTGGCGGGCCCTTTGGGTTCGGCGGCTTTGGCAGCATGGGTGGCATGGGCGGCGGTGGTCCCCAGGCTGGCGGTCCTGGTGGCTTTAAATATTACGAATTTCGCAATGATGGTTCAGGTTTCAGAGACATAAACGAAGAGGCCCCTCAAGAGCGTGAACTCACAGACGTTGAAGTGTTGGACGTCACACCGATTGAAATCACTCATCAAGAAAAGAAGAAAGACGAGTAGGCTTACAAGGCAGAGTCTGAAAATTCTGCCTGTTGACCTGAAGGCACCGGTTTTTTTAGAACCGACTTCGGAAATTGTAGTGGCTTCTTGTGGTGATCTGTTATCTAAGCTCGCAATATGAAAAAAGCCTTACTTTCCCTTGTTGCAGTCATTCTGTCAGTTTCACTTATCGCGCGCGCTGATAGCATCGAAGACCTTCCTGATTTGGATCCGGGTTCAGAATCTGGCTCCGCGGAAAATCAAAATCCAACGCCTCTACCTCCTCCACCGCCTCCACCATCTGAGCCCAGCACACCTGCTTCTGAAGCGGGTACTTTGCGTATTTCAAATGTTTCAAGAGCTTCTGGTGGAACGGTCTACCGTATCTCTGTTCGCCCGGGTGTTGTTGTTCAAAGAGTTTCCATCCGCGTGAATGCCGGTAAAGTACTAATCAGTGGCGCGCGTGTGAACACAACGCCAGTACGCAACCTGGTAAGCCCTGATCTCTTAACTGCGGGCGCGGCAATGAGTTCTGAATACCTGAACGAACGTGTGTTCACTATCGATTTGCGTATGGAAGCTTACGGCGGCGAAGCCGATGTCACGGTCTTGGTATCTTCAGATGAGCGTTGGCCTGAATTGTCTTTAAGTGATGTATTCCCTCCACAACCGGCGCCACCAGGCCCGGGCAACCCACCTCCGCCATCATCTGCCGGTCGCTTAAGAACGGGTGATGCGGTCGTTAGTATCGCCGGCTCGAAATACTATTTCGGTGTTGTCGTGGGAGTATATGACAATGGCCAAGTTCAGGTGCGCGATAACGATGACGGCAAAACATATGTGCGCTCGTCAGCAGTTGTTTTCAAAAAAATTGAATGTGTGACTTCGAAACCTATGTGCTCCGGCGACAGAGTTCTGTCGATTTTATCTGACTCTAAAGGTTATACAGGAACTGTCATTGGAGCTTACACGAACGGGACTGTTTTGGTTCGCGATCATGATGATGGGAAAAGCTATTTGCGCAATCCGCAGAGCGTATTTAAAGCTATTCAATGCTTTGACGGTAAATGCACTGGCGACCGCGTTCTTTCGGGTCCCATGACTTCGGATAAATTCTATTTCGGCAGCATCATCGCTGTTTATGACAATGGAATTTTCCAGGTTCGCGATAATGATGATGGCAAGTCTTACTTCCGTAATTCAAAAACTGTTAAGAAAAGCATCCGTTGTGAAAAATCCAAGGGCATCTGCGAGGGTGACCGTGTGATGTCAGGTCCTATGACAAATGGCGCTTACTATATGGGCCAGGTTGTGGGCGTTTACCAAGGTGGTATTGTCGCTGTTCGTGACAATGATGATGGAAAAGTTTATTTCCGCGCTCCTCAGTACATCAGCAAGCGAGTGAACTAAGAAAAAAAGGCAGGAGATGATCCTGCCTTTTTTATTTTTAAATTTTGTGGAGAAAGTGTGTCCGTACCTTTTAGTTTTCTACAGAAGTGATGCTGCGTTTCGCTTGTTGAGCTGCGATCACTGGAGCAAAGTATTTCTTAAACATGCTTTGACCCAAGTGAGCGGATTTAACTGTCCAGAACTTCTTATTCACAGTGATCGCTGCAACGGCGATCTTTCTGTTTTCTTCCAGAGCGTAACCTACGAACCAATCAACGCGGCCCTTAGGGTTGTCACCTGTCAAGTGACCTGTTTTTCCACCCATTTCGATTTCTTTAAACTTGCGATCTTTTGTGATCGGGCGGAAAGAGCGACGAGAAGTACCAGCAATAACTGTTTGCTCCATCAACTCACGCACTTTCAAAGCAGACTCTTTAGTCATCGTCTCGCCTTTGTGCATAGTTTGACCTTGGTAAACTGTTTTGCCTTCTTTGTCTTGCATCGAGTTTACGATGTAAGGAACAACAACTTTACCGTCATTCGCAACCGAAGCTGCGATCATGGCACCTTGAACAGGGCTCATACGGTTCATTTTGTTGTAACCAGAAGCCGCCTCTGCCATTTCGAAACCTTTGCCCGGTGGGATATAGGCAACGCCCATGTCCACTGGGAAGTCAGCAGCGATCTCTTGATTGAACATGAAACGGTTCGAGTACTCGTTCAAATCTTCTGGGTGAAGGTTTTCGATGCTCAAACGACCGAACGCTGTATTGATGGAACGTGCGAAAGCGTCTTTCAACGAAATCACATTCGTCCAACGTGTTACGCGGTCCGATAAAACATTCTTTTTGTATAGAGTATATGCTCCACCGTTGTAGTGGATTTTGTGGGATGGCTCGACGCCAGCTTTATCAACTGCAGCCGTCGCTGTCACAACTTTGAAAACCGAAGCGGCCGGGAAAGTCGCTTGGAGGTTCAAGTTGTTCCCTGTGGGGTTGTCGCGTTGGAAACTCGACATAGCCAAAACTTCGCCTGTTGTCGCATCGATCATAAAGATCGCGCCGTAATCAGGTTTGTAGGATTTCAAAAGACGATCTGCCTCTTGTTGCAGAGACGAATCGATCGTGTAGTTGACCGCGAACTGCTCGTCATGGCCATCCCATTGCACGTTCATCTTAGAAGGCAATTCGTTGTTTTTGATCTTGTCGTTCAATGCTTTGGCAATTTGAGAACGCTGTTCGATTTGGGATTGAAGTTGTTTTTCGGCTTGTGCTTCTGGAGTGCTGGCTTTAGTGAAGCCCACAAGAGAGTAAATTGCTACTCCGCAAACGCTCGAAAATATGAATAGTTTCAACAAATTAGGTTTTCTATTAGATCGCATATCTTTTAAGCGTAACACCAGTAAATTGGCAGTTTCAAGGCCATTCTCGAAAGAAGTCACGGCAAACTGGCTCAGAGTGCGACTTTTAAGGGTTTACGACGTGACTCCCTAGTTAAATTGGACTAAAGACTTAATACCATGAAGACTAAAGAACGCATCCTTCTCACATCCATCGATCTCTTTAATCGCAGTGGCGTTGTTGCTGTCACCACGAATCACATCGCAAAAGCGATGGATATCAGCCCTGGCAACCTCTATTTCCACTATGACAACAAAGAAGAAATCCTGGTGGAACTGTTCAAGCGCATGGCTAAGGAAACATACGATGTATGGCGTCCTCGTCGCGTAAAAAAAGTCTCTCCACAAGAATTCATCAACGACAACTTCGATCTTTACTGGCGCTACCGTTTCTTCCACCGCGAAATGTATGCTCTTCGTCGCAAAGATGTGGAGCTTGCTAAAATGTGGCGCACGCATATTCAGAAAATGATGAAGTTGATGGTCATCTTGTACCGTCAATGGGTGCGCGAAGGCAAAATGGTGAAAATCGATGACGTTCACGAGATGCAATACGTAGCAGAATCGTTGCTGGCAATGTCCACGACGTTCCTGCAGTTCTTCGAGTCTGCGGAACGCCAACCGGGCCGCCGTACAATCGAGCGCGGTAAGCGCCACGTGACTCGTTTGCTAGCGCCTTACACGGCTGGCGACACAAAAGACGAGTTTGAAAAAATTCTCAAATCCTAGCCTGAAATGTCACCTCTTCCCTCTGTAAAATCGAGTTGGAGGTGGCAGGGGGATTGCTTAGAAGAGACCTATCTACACGAAAGGTCTCTTCATGAAAGCACTGATTTTAGCCTCCGCAATCCTCATCGCGACGACAGCTGCATCTGCTTCCAATGACAATTGCAAAGCTCTTAAAACCGAGCTGCAGTCCATGAGAGACGCTCAATCCCAAATCATGAACAGCCTGGTTAGTAACCATGAGACGTTTGCTTCCACTTTGGAAGAGTACTCTGACAATCTCGTTGTGGCTTCGGGCGAGACCTCCAAGAAATCTATCACTAAAGAAATGAAAGCCTCGGCGAAAGCTTTCCGCACACGCGGGGTTCAAGGCAAGCGCATGTCGGATAAGCTTCAAGAGGCAACTAGCGACCTCCTTACTCGTGTAGCCGATTGTCTTTAAGCAGTCTCGGGGGAGATTGTTTATACATATATAAGGGGTTCTGAAGGCGACCGAAGTCTAGTAGGTCGCCTTTTGTTTTTTCCGCAGACCACGTTTTATTTGTTCTAATCTGAGAATAACTAGCTTCCAAAGGCCCCCCTGTTTTCTTTCCAAACCTTCGGGTGTATAATGTTAACGCCCTGCAGGATGTGAAAGAAGATGTCATAAGGCCCGATTTTTCGGGTATTTAGCATAGTCGCATCATTGTCCACAAACATTGAAATATAAGTATTATCAATGAGTTGGAAAGCTGTAAGGTGATGTAAGATTTTGTGCTTGCAAAAAATACAGGGCTGGAACTTAATAGTTCAGTTCCAAATTGGCACTCAAGCTCGAAGGAACGAGGGGGGCAGTATGGCTATCTCTGAAAAGTTGGTCGGCGAATGCAGACAAAGACTTTTGCAATCGAAGCAAGATATCCTCAATAGAGTGAAGGAAGCACGATTGAATTTGGACCAGAACGAGGAAAAGGGCGGCGACGAAGGCGACCAAACGGTTCGCGTACTTGCTGAACAGGAATTCCTAAGCATGCACGAAAGACTTCGTTCGCAGCTTATGGAAATCGAATCGGCTCTGGCACGTATCGAAAACGGTTCTTTCGGTTTCTGCGAAGAAACTGAAGAGGAAATTGAGCCAGAACGTCTGCGCGCAATTCCTTGGACTCGTCTAAGCATCGAAGGTGCTGAGATTCGCGAGTCAGTGAACAAACGCTACGCTCGCGGCTAACGGATTAGCAAGAGCTACAAAATTAAATATTAAGGTAACTCCTTAATCAGGAGTTACTGTGTCTCGAGGGGATTGAAAGGGAGCAGGGCTGAGCCATGTTCCCTTTCGTATTTTTGGGGCTCGGCTCGTGAAAATAGCCCAATCGACTGCGTTGTCGGGAGCGGTCCTCGCTTCGGCGTACTTGGAGTACGCCTGCGCTGTGGTCCGTGCCCTCCGCCTCGGGATTTATTTTTTGCTGCCTTGGTCGGCTGTGGTCATGTCGGATTCGGTCCATTTTCCGTATTTGAAGAAGGAGCCTCCTCGGATCTGTGGGTAGCGTGTGTTTAGCGTTTTATAGATTTGCTGGAACTCGCTTATTGACCAGTAGTAGTTGTAGGCCGGGATGATTTTTTTAGTGATACCTACTTCCGATACTAGATCGGCGATTACGCTGTCATAGACCCAGTTTAGTTGATAGCCCCAGTCGTCGTAGTACGCCATTGGACTGAAGAAATCTAAGTGCTGTGCTAAGCGTTTTGCGCTTTGGGCACATTCTATGAATTCTGGTGGCAGAGTGTAAGAGCCTAGTGGGACGTTTTGTACTGATTTTACTGCGGCTTTTACTCGGCCAGCGTAGTCCGCTACTTTTTGCATGCGGAATTCATTCCACTGAGTTCGTTTTGTTGAGCTTTGCGCAAAGTTGATAGTCGCTGGATCATATCCATAGATCGCTTGGAAATCACTGCGCGTTTTATCACTCATGTCCATATTCCAGTTATCAAAGCGCAACCAGTCGATGGCTACGGAATCCACTTTGTACATGGATAGGAATTCTTTGATGATAGAGATTTCGTAATCCTGAACTTCCGGATTGATGGGATTTACGAAATATTCCGGGCTGTCAGGATTGCTTCCCTGGAATGGAACGATCTTGCCGTTCACCAAAGCTTTCATCGCCCAGTCAGCGTTCTTACGAGCCGCCACCTGATCGTGGAATTGCGGGATCCAGGCTTTGACACGAATACCGCGTTTCGCGGCTTCCGTGATTATCGTGCCGATCACATCAAAGTTTTTGTAAACTGCTGCGACTGGCGCAATTTTACTTGGATAGAAAACAGTTCCTGAAGGAACATTTTCATCTTCGTCCTGTTTGATGGAAACGGAGACGATATTGAAGTTGTTTCGTTTTGCCATATCCAGGAATTTCACGACGTCATCTGCTTTAGAGAAGTTTGCAATCGTGCGCACAACTAATTCGCGATCATCGGTGTAACGAGTTGGATCCTGTGGCGTTGCGGTTGGTGAAGGGTTTACCGTTGGTGTCGGCGTCACAGTTGGTGAGGGAGACGGAGAAACGGTAGGTGACGGTGTTGGAGCTGGTGTCGTCGTGACGCCATCTTCAATCAATAGATAGTCGATCATCACCCATCTCGTATTCTTTGAAACAATTCTAAGAGTGTGGTTGCCTTTGCTGAGGTTTGCGATTTCAAACATTTTAAAGTTATAGCGTTCAACAGAACTGGCGACGCTGACTGTTTTGCGTGATACGCCGTCGACTATGAACTCAAGCTGTCCACCGTTAGGACCTTGCCACCCATAAACAGCGACTCCTGTGCCATTAAATGTGTATTGGCTGTAACCGTTGCGGTTGTGAGTGCCGTGGGCAATCAACTTATAAGCATCATCGTCCGCGTATGCACCGATACGATACCAGGTCCACCCCTTGTCAGAATCATCTACTTTGGAAGTCGCTGCGCCAGCAATATTTGCAGCGAGCAACATTCCAAGAATGGATTTTATAAACATGGTTCCTCCCCCTTGGTTAATTATTCCGTACTAAATTCGGAAGGGAGGAAGAAAAGTGAAGGGCGTCTCAACAGAGTTCGTTCACTACTAGCAAATGTGTATAAAAAATAGGAAACGTAACCATTTTACTTTTTAAAAAAGGAGCAGAATATTTTTTAATGTTCTGGTTCCTGCGGGTTGGCGGGCGGAATAGATTCAAAAAAAAAGGAGCCTTGAGAGCTCCTTTTTTCTTGGATTTTCTGTGATTTATTAGAAATCCACACCGGCACCGATTGTGCCGTAGAAGCTTGATAGACTCGCACCCGAGTCGTCGGCTTTGGTGAAATCGTACTTCTTCAATCCGAAACCCAGTTCGCCAAAGAAGGTGTTTGTGAATAGGATTTTACCATGGAAGTTTAATAGGAAATCATTTCCCATTTTTGTTCCGCTGTCGGTAGAGCTAACGAATTGGATGAATTCCATGTCGACGTATTTGGGGTGGTTAAAGAAAGAGATCTTGTTTAACCAGTTGTCGAATGTTTTTGGCATTGAACGGGCCCAGAATAGACCGACACCAATTTTGTTGGCGTTCTGTTCGCCAACAGAGAGGGCTTCGTAGGCTGCGATGGCACCGACGGTTTCGTCGCGCTCCCAGAGGCCCTGGGCAAAGCGGTAGCGCAAGTCTACTTCTGTAGATGATAGGCTTACTTTTTCTGTGCCGCCGTTTTCTCTTTGCGCATCGACGTCAGCTAATGTTGTGAAGTATTTTGCGGAAACACCCCAGCGTTGTTTGGATAGGTAATTGTTTTGCCAGCCGAAAAGGTCATTAAACCAATATTGCAAATGGGCTTCGCCGATGAACGTAGAGCCTCCTGATGTTGTGGAAATACCGCTAAGACGCAAGCTTGCTTCGCCAGAGCCACCACGATAAATTTCGATATAGGCTTTGTGGGGTTCGCTTTTGCCTGTCTCACCTTCACTCAAAAGAAGTTGGGGCTTGTTCAGCGCATATTTTTCCCCCGTCTCAAATTTCCAGATTCTTAAATCAGATTCTTTGTCTTTTTCATTCGCAGGAGCCAGTCCTTCGATTTTTGAATCTTTGTCGACTTTGACAGTGACTTGATCTTTTGAATTATAAGTGCCTTTCAATGCATTTTTATGAAGGAATATACGGTCTTTTAGCCTCGGATAGTTTTTAATTTCCAAATTATAGGTAAAGACACCGCCATATTTTCCATGGAAATGCAGACGAGGATTTTTCAAAGGAACGTCGAGTTGCCAAAGGTCTAAGGGTTCGGCAATGGATTTTTGAAAGCCCAAAGCCTTCGTCACAGCACCGTATTCAATTCCGGGCAGAATTTTGGTGTCACCAATCGGAGCGGGCAGGGCGCCTTTGAAAGTCACATTTCCTTTTTGTTCGCTTTCGACGAAATCTTTAAGATCCAAAGCAATAGGTTCTGACATAAATTCATATGTCGCCCCCGACTTCAAAGTAGCTAAAAAGCCAATAGGTGCACCAACGGCAACTTCGATATCGTCTTTCAAGTTTTTACGTTCTTCGTTTAATGCAATTACGCGAGGAGCAGTTTCAGACTTCGTGTAATCCAGCGTGATCGTGTCGTCTTTGATCTCAACACCGTAGGTTTGTGTGCACATCGCGGTAAAACCTTTGCCGCTTTCTGATCTTAAGCAAAAGCGGAAGTGGTTTCCTGATTGCCACTGAGGTGCTTTTTCACTTTTAAAATCAGAGAACTTCCAATCACCGGATTTGTCTAAACTCACTTTCCACAATTCTTTACCATAACTATCGATGATCGAAAGATCACCAGTTGGTATAATCATCGTGTCCCAAGTGATGCGCAGATTTTTTTCCTCAATCGACGCGCGCAGAGAATCGTTGTTGAAAACAAAATCCGCGATCTTTAAAGAACGACCTTTATCAGACTTTAAATCGTATGAAACTGTTGGGTTTTTGACTTTTACATCAGGCTCTTCAACTGAGAAGAACACAGGGCGAGTGTAATCGTCTGATTCTTTGGCTTCGGCTTTTGGCGTTTCTGCGGGGGGGGCAGAAGACGTGGGAGTTAAAGCAGGTGTTGCTGTTGGGGTCGGAGTGGCCTCAGGTGCTGGCGTTGTCACTGTGGCTGCGTCTTTTTTGGTGGACTTCTTTTTTGATTTGGCTAACGAAGGTTGAACAAAGGCCATCATAGCCATTACTAGCAAGCTGCTAAAAACAAATTTCATTGAACGTCCCGGTTAAGCTGTTTCTTAACATTATGAAAGGAGCTTAGGGAGCAGGCAAGACCCACTCCACGGAACCGGACTGAGAACAAACCAGGACCATCTAGAAAAATTCAGCCGTATGAATTTGAGATTAGAATTTGCGAATCAATCCGACAACGATTCCGCGAATCTCAACTTGATCTGGTGTGAACCACATAGATTTCATTGTGGAATTGGACGGACGCAGCTCAACTTGTTTATCTGAGTTGCCACTGTCAGGGCGAGGGCGTAGGTAAATACGTTTCACCGTTGCTTCATTGTCGACAGTTGCAACCACGATGTCACCATTGCCCGCAGACTTTTGTTCCTGAACAAGAATGATGTCTTCATCAAAGATGCCGTCATCAATCATGGAATCACCTTGCACTTTCAAAGCAAATGACTTTGAAGGATTGCGAACCATGGAGGGTGGAACATCTACGAATTCATCATGTTTGAAATTTTCAATAGGTTGTCCCGCAGCCACTTTCCCAAGTAAGGGAAGGGACAGGATCTCGTCACGAGCCTGGAGGAGCTTAGTGCGATGAGATCCCGTCGTCGTCGAGACTTTTGCTTGCAAGTGATCCTGAACAGCTGATGCTGAATGAAGCACTTGGATGGCTCGCTTCTGGTTAACTGGGTTTGTGATGTAACCCTTCGTCGTCAATTGCTTCAGATAATTCTGAACCGAATTGAACGATGCTAGACCGAAGTGATCCTTAATTTCTTGATATGACGGAGAAATACCTGAACTTAAGATGTGCGCCTCGATATACTCGAGGACGGATTTTTCTTTAGGTGTCAGTGATGGGAGGGGCAATTTCTTTGTCATAACTTACATATGAACTTACAGTGTAAATAATGTGTAAGTCAAAAAGAAAATGGTCTAGTTTTTCATTTCAGCGCCGCGCCAACGACAAAACAAAAGCCCCGGCATTTTATGCGCCAGGGCTTTTGAACAACAACATTATTTATCAGGAGAAAGGCTTACTCCTTAAGGGTTGGGCACTCTTTTTTGTTCGTGTCACAAGCTGGTTTTACCTCAGCTAAAATAGGTTTCACCTCAGAAGCGACTTTACGCTCGATCACTTTGGGAGGAGAGTTCTGCGCGTGGCTGATGGGGCTCATCGAGCAGTTTTGGTAGAAGAGTATCACGACGGGATTTATCACCAACATCGCGACGAAACTAAAACCACCTTTATTAACCATACCTTCCTCCTAAAACTACAACATGAGTGCTAAAAACATCACCTTTTACATTACGGACGAATGGCTATAAGACTTTAGTCGTTTTATAGCGATTCTCAGATTGGATCGAAAAAAGGCATTTTCTCATCTTGAGAGAATTCAAAGACGTGGGATAATAGATAGAAATGATGAAGCCACTTCGTTACCTAATAGTAAGCATGATTTGTTCACTCGCAGGGGTATCCGCAGCGCATGCGGAGTTTGCAAACCTTGATCAGACCTGCGTGAACGATCTTAAAAAATTCCCAGGCGCGTGGGATGACAAACTTTTGCAACAAGCTTGTGCTAAAGTGACAATGGATCCGCAATGCGTGAGCGTTGAGGGTCGTCCTATTTATCACTATGACAAAACAGCTAGTGATACTGGTGCGAAACGTATCTTGGTGATCAGTCTGATTCATGGTGATGAAACACATGCGGGAACAGTGGGCCGTTATTGGATGGAACGTTTGGAAAGTATCGCTCCAAGAAATACGTGGCGAGTTGTTCCGGTTCTAAATCCTGACGGTGTGAAATACAAAACTCGCACAAACGCGAACAAGATCGACGTGAATCGCAACTTCCCAACAAAAGATTGGGATGCGGGCGCGATTGCTTCCTGGAAGAAAACAACAAGTGAAAATCCTCGTCGCTTCCCAGGTAAAGAAGGTGGCAGCGAGCCGGAAACGAAATGTGCCCTTCACCATATTGATGATTTCAAACCTGATTTCATCGTGTCCGTGCACACTCCGCTAAAAGTTTTGGATTTCGATGGTCCGAAATTTTCTCCACCGCCAAAGTTTGATTACTTGCCGTGGAGAAGTTTAGGAAACTATCCGGGCAGTCTTGGTCGCTACATGTGGATGGAAAGAAGCACTCCGGTATTAACGATGGAGCTGAAAGAAAACCTTCCACCGAACCTGGCGCCGTTTGATCAGTTGCAAGACATCATCGGAACACTGGTGAAGTTGGATGCGGCAAGAAAAGCAGCGAATACTTCATCAGCGACGAATTCAAGTAAGTATCTGCCACTCGCTTTTGAAGTTGGAAAATAATTGAAAGAAATCATGAAAAAAGGCTCCAACAGGAGCCTTTTTAATTTCCAAATCGATTCAATTAAAACACGAATATCTTTGAACACTGATTGTTAAATACTTGATTCGTATCCAAGCCGTATTTGTCATAAATACTTTGAATGCTTGGCAGAGTATATCCTGATTTCTCCATCGCCTCTTTGCTGCGCTTTACAACTTGATCGTGGAATCGTTCATCATAGTCTGTGTGATTCACGGCTTCGTCCCAGGCCGGTGTTACATAGCGACCCCAGTCGAATTTCTTTACCTGCACCCAGCGACCATCAGCCCCTTTTTTAACATAGGGGTCTGAGCCACCAGTCAGCTCTGACCAGAATTTATATCCTTCTACGTTGGCAGCCATGTCGGCCCACGAGCGGGCCATCGGGCCTTTAAGTCCCCATTCCCCGTTTTCTTGAAAGTGGCTGTATTCGTAAGCCAAATCTAAACCTTTTGATTGCAATTGCTTTCTGAATTTCGCGTCGCCAGAAATAACATCCGCGAATCTTGCAAACAGAGGTCTTACGTCTTTGAACTCCGGCTTTCTTTTTTGGCCGTCAGCCAGATACATCGAATAACCCAATTGCAGGAAGTGACCTAACTTGTCGGCTCCAAAGACTGTATCACCCATGCGATAGATGCCGGGGGAGTAATAGCTTTTGAATTTTACCAGGCGACGAATAAAACTGGAAGTCCCTTTGAAATGGCCGACGTCGCGGAATATAGATTCTTCGAATTGAACTTGCTCCGCCGGGGAAACAGGATTGTCAGACCACTTTTCAATTTTGGCCCAGAACACTCCGCCCAAAGATTTAAATAAAATTTTATGAACTGAATAAGGCACGTTGGGATCCGCTTTTTGAACCGCGTTTTGAATCGCTTCGTTCATCTGCAAGTTGAGCCATTCCTGAGCGTCAACTTCAAGATTACGTCTTGTGAAATTATCTGTTTCAGATGCCAGCGCAGACTGGCAAACTAAGAAAATTGAAACTATTTGAATCAGGCGTTTAACGGATGTTTTCATATAGAGGAAAGCAAATGCCAGGGGCGTGCCAGCACAGAGGTGCTCAGAGGAGAACTAAACGCCTTTAAAAGGGATTAGCACGTCGAACTTTTTGACGTCAGCCCGCGAGTTTCGGTCCTTGGAACTACATCCTTCCAGGATCTTACCTATTGCTTATCTCTGGGGCTTTTCGGGTCTGCTTCTTGCTTGGATAATGAAAAGGAAAAAGAGGAAATATGAAAGCCCTTCATCAAACAATCCGCTGTGTTTACTATCCAGCTCTTTTAGCAGCTGCGGTTTATCTCTTTTTTCTGTTCAAGAACAACTTTCCGGGTGAAAAGCTCGCCGTGCTTACAGCGCTGATTTCTATTGGCGCAATTGTGATTATTGCGGTTACAGAGCGATTGATGCCTTACCGTGCAGAATGGAATATTCCTCGCGGGGATCGCATTTACAATTTTACTTTGACGAACATCGTCCTGCCGATACTTTCAAAGATTGTTGAGATCATTTTAGGGTTTGCTTTTTTAAGTTCTACATCTGGATTTATCCACGACAATATTCACACGCTGTGGCCCAAAGAGTGGCCGTTACTTATGCAGCTGGTGCCGGCGCTTTTGATCTGCGAATTCTTTTTTTACTGGACCCATCGTCTTGGTCACACGGTGACAGCCTTTTGGAAATTTCATTCCATTCATCACGTGGTCGAGCGCGTGTATTGGGATAATGCAGGTGTTTTTCACCCGGTGGATTTGTTTTTTAACTGGCTCTTTTATTTTTTCCCGCTTTTCCTGTTGGGGGTGCCCCAAGAGTTGATCGCATTATTTTTACTGGTCAATGCTGTGACGGGATTGCTGGAACATGCGAATGTCGATTTTGAAATGGGACCGCTTAATAAAATCTTTAATACGGCTCAACTGCATCGCTGGCATCACTCGGTCACGCCAGAGATTTCTGCAAAGAATTTCGGAAAAGTTTTATCGCTATGGGATGTGGTTTTTAAGACGTGGTACAACCCGCAAGGTCAGCATGTCGGCGCCGTCGGAGTTGAAGGTGAGAATATCCCTAAAGACATCCCGGGACTTATGGCTCATCCCTTCCGCTATCTTAAAGGAAGACTCCCTCCAATCAGCTTGAAGAGAGTCGATTAAAGTTTAGTGCAGAGTCTGTGGTTGCAGATAGTGATTGATCTCCACCAAGCGATCTTGGTGACTCACAACAGAGTCTTGAATCTCAACCAGCTTCAACATCAGATTGTCTTTTGCCAGTTTGATCGCAAGATAGATGTCTTGATGCACACCTTCGGCTTCGACCTTGGCTTCGCCATCCGATAGAACAATCGCAATACGATAGAGCTTGCTCAAATCGCGACGATTGAATTCCTTGCCTTCCGTTTCATACTGAAGCGCGAGTTTTTTCGGATTTCTGGCCACAACGGTGACCACAGTTTCAGGAGTAACAAAGCCGTCAAATTCCGCTATCTGTTGATAGATAAAGGACTTAACTTCTGGATTATCCTCAATAAGTTGAATAGTGGGGTTTGGAAGGTTCGTCATAGGCGGGCCTCCTTTTCCTTATAACTAGTTTAACAATGAGGCTTAGATTTGTCTGGTCAAGTTAACGTCGGCATGAAAAATAATTTGAAAACCAATAGGTTTGAATTAGAATCGCGAAACTAGACTATTGACGAGTATCATTCTGAGACGAGCGGCAAAATCGAAAATTTATCTAATACCAAACATAAAATAGAATTACACCCGAGCTGGAAAGCGAAACTGGCATCAGAGTTCGAAAAAGACTCCATGAAAAGTCTGACAGCATTTTTGCAAAAAGAGTCCAAAGCAGGAAAAACTATCTATCCGCAAGGCGATGAATACTTTGCGGCGCTGAATTTGACACCGCTTGATAAGGTGAAAGTGGTCATCGTCGGCCAAGATCCCTATCACGGTCCCGGTCAAGCGCATGGTTTGTGTTTCTCAGTGCGTGATGGAGTGCGTTTCCCGCCGTCATTGCTGAATATTTTTAAGGAACTGAAGGCCGACATGGGAGTGGAGATTCCTAAAAGCGGTTCGTTGACCAAGTGGGCAGAAAATGGAGTGCTTTTACTCAATGCCGTCTTGACGGTGGAAGACGGGAAGGCAGCTGCGCATTCAGGTAAAGGCTGGGAAGAATTCACGGATAAGATCATCCATGTTCTTAATGAAGAAAAAGAAAACATTGTTTTTATCTTGTGGGGCGCCTATGCCCAGAAGAAGGCGGCCTTCGTTGACCGTAAAAAGCACTTCGTTATTGAATCTGTTCATCCGTCGCCGCTGTCGGCACATCGCGGCTTTTTCGGAACAAAGCCATTCTCAAAAGCGAATGAGTATCTAAAGTCCAAGGGTAAAGAGCCTGTGGACTGGAGCCTATAGGGCATGTAAACTGGTCTCCTTGAATTAAGGAGACCATATATGAAATCTGTATTCGCACTTTTGATCGCCCTTTCTGCATTTCAACCCGCATTTGCAACTACTGCAGAGGAAGTTAAACAAAAAACCTCTGACGCCGCTACTTCGGCAGCCAACTACTCCAAAGAACAAAAAGACGCTTTCCAAAAAGAGATGGAAGCGAAACTTGCTGAAATGAAAAAGGAAACTGCAGAACTTAAAAAAGCCGCTGCGGATAAAACTGGCGAAGCTAAAAAAGAAATGAATGATCAAATTGCTGCTCTTGAGAAAAAACAAGAAAGCATGTCGCAAGATCTTTCCAAACTTAAAAAGAGCTCGGGCAAGGCTTGGAGCCATATGAAAGATGGCATGAGCAAAGCTTGGGATTCAATTTCTGATTCTTACGCAAAAGCTAAATCTGAATACGCAGAGCAAAAGTAAGCATTGATGAAATCTCAAAGCACGCTAGTCTTTTCGAACGAACTTCCTCCAGTAAAAAAACTGGGGGAGGAACTTCTTCTGATTTACGATCAGATCCTTGCGCAGAAATCTCCTGTCTTTAAAAAATGGTCCCAGCAAATCGCCCTAAGATATGCAGTGAAAGCGGGTGAGCATTTAAAAGATATCGAGCAATTCCCTCGTCACATCAAAGCAATTACTAAATTAACAGAACAAACTTCTGTAAAAAAACTCACGATCGTTGTGGTGGGTGGTGGCAGCCTGGGTGATTTTGGTGGGTTTGTTGCAAGTATTTTAAAGCGCGGCGTGCGCTTGATCCATATTCCTTCAACGTGGTTAGCGGCGATTGATTCCGCACACGGAGGAAAAACAGCGCTGAATGTTGGTGGCGCGAAAAATCAAATCGGCACATTTTATCCTGCAGAGCAAATCTTGATGGTTCGCTCGGTGCTGATGTCGCAACCCGAAGCCCGTGCCTATGAGGGGTTCGGAGAGCTGGTAAAGATCGCTCTGATCGAGGGTGGAAAGTTGTGGAGCTCTTTAGCCAAAGAACGCCAGGTGAATTCCAAAGTTCTGTGGAAGCATCTGGAGTCGGCGGTTAAAGCCAAATACAAAGTTGTCGCCAAAGATCCTGAAGAGAAAAAAGGCGTTCGTCATGTTCTGAACCTGGGCCATACTGTCGGCCACGTTTTGGAAAGCTATTACGAATTGCCTCATGGAATCGCTATTAACTATGGTTTGGATTTTGCCGTGCGCTTTAGTGTGCAAAAGAAAATCATGAAACCCGCAGAGGCTGAGAAAATTTATTCAGAGCCGATTATGGGATTCCTGTTATCACCACTGCGTGATGATATGATTTCCATTAAAAGCAATGACCTTAAAGAATATCGTCGTTTGCTTTTAAATGATAAAAAGAAAACCAAAGCGGCCACGTTGCGTTTTGTGTTCTTACAAAAACCTGGCAAGACCGTTATCCAAGAAGTCAGTGTCGATGATCTTTTAATCGAGATCTGTCGCCAGCGCGAAGAGGAGCTTCATGGCTAAGTTCCACTTTCAAGGAAGCATCCCGGGATCCAAATCTGTTTTCAATCGTGCATTGATTGTCCAAAGCTATTTTCCAGTTTTGGATCTGCACGGTTTTGCGGGATGTGATGATGTGCGCTTTATGCGAGAAGGCCTTAAGGGGCTGAAAGCAAGCAGTCGCATTGATTGTGGAGAGGGTGGAACCACGTTTCGTTTTATGGCCTTAAGAGCCTCGCGCATTCGTGGCGTGCATGTTCTGAAAGGCAGCCCGCGTTTGATGTCCCGTCCTCAAAAAGGTTTGATTGATCTTCTTCGTCAGCTGGGAGTTCAGGCGCAAATCAAAAAAAATGAAATGCATATCGTCAGTGAAGGCTGGAAGAAGTTCAGAGGCGTGCCGATTAAAGTCGACACGACCGAGTCTTCCCAATACGCCTCTGCCTTGATTCTTAATTCCTGGCTTTTAAGTTTTGATCTGGATTTTGAATTGGTCGGCAGCAAAGTTTCTGAAAGCTATTTTCTGCTGACACTGGAAATGCTTAAAAAAATGGGTTTGCGCATCAAGCAAACTCCCACAGGATTTTTGGTTCCTGCAGAACAACGTCTGGAAAAACTGGCTTACGAAGTCGAAGCTGACATGAGCTCGATGTTTACCATGGCTTCAGCAGGCGCCTTGGCTGGGACGTCAGTCATTGAAAATTTTCCGGAAGTGACAGAGCAGCCCGATAAAGTTTTCGTCGATATCTTTAAAAAAATGGGCGTCGGAGTTCAGCTGGACGGCAGAACTCTGACGATTAGTAAACCCAAGCACTTGCGTGCTGTGGAATGGAATCTGTTTCAATGCCCGGACCTGTTCCCGGTGCTAGCGGTCGTCTGCAGTTTTGCAGAAGGCGTTTCAAAATTGCATGGAGCACCTCACTTGGTCGCGAAAGAATCCAATCGTATCGCCAAGGTGGCAGATCTTTTCAATCTTTTGGGAATTCAACACGAAGTCCTGGAGGATGGCATGGTCATTCATGGGAATCCCAGCCAAACTTTGAAAAAAGGCATCGTCTTTAATCCTGACGAAGATCATCGCATGGTGATGGCTGCGGTCTTGATGAAGTTGATGGGACATGAAATAAAAATTCAACATCCCGAAGCTATCAATAAAAGTTTTCCGGAATTCTGGGACATGATCGGGATTAAGCCATGATTACATTAATCATCGGACATCGTGGCACCGGCAAAACAGAATTGATCAAGCGCATGAGCTTAACCATGCAAAATCCGAATGTCGCTTACTTGGATCTGGATGATGAGATCGAAAAACGCATCGGTAAAACTATCCGAGAACTTTTCATGGAGCATGGGGAGGCCTATTTCCGTGAAATGGAAAGACAGATGTTCCTGGAGGTTTTGCAAAAACCTTATAAAGACATCTTTCTGGTTTTAGGAGCGGGTTTCGATGTCAGCATCATTCCCAATGACCTGCATGTACTGTGGGTCAAAAGGCAAACAGATTTGGATGGGCGCATCTTTTTAAATCGTCCGCGTTTGAATCCCGACATGACTCCGTTACAGGAATTCATCAAACGAGCAAGTCCCCGTGAAGTTCGCTATCAAGCGGTGGCCGACGAAGTGTACTTAATGCCAGAAGGCGTATTTGAACATCATCACCAGGTTTTAAATCTGGAACGTCGAATTCTTTCTCATCAATTACAAAACATCGGCGGGGGAGTGACGGTTCTTGCGTCCATTTTTGAAAAACCCCATCGCCTGCCTATGTTCAAAGAACGTTATGCGGGTCGTGGCGTTGAGTACTTTGAACTGCGGGATGATTTTCTAAGTGAGGAAAACATCCTGCACTTCATCGGTGAGTTTCCTCAGGATAAATTTATCTTTTCATTCCGTGCTGCCAAAGACCGCGCCGGTTGGTGGAAATCTGATAATGCCCAGTTCATTTTGAATAAAGCGACTTGGATTGATTGGCCCCTGGAGCTGGGCGCACCGACTGATGTCTTAGAAAATCTCCCGAAAGAAAAAATCATTCTGTCGGCCCATGAGAGCGCGCATTATCTGGATTTGCAGAAATTGGAATCGGAAGTTGCGCATTTAAAATTTGCTCCACTGATTGAAAGTTTCAAAGATCTGTCACGCTTACATCACTGGCAACAAGAACAGGATGAAGCACGCAGCTTTATTCCGCGCTCAACGGACGGTCGTTGGACGTGGTACCGACTTCGCCAAAAAGGCCAACAACTGATTAACTTTTGGCGTGAAGGCGAAGGCAGTGCCGGCGATCAACCCAGCTTGTTTCAGTGGATGATGACATCTGCAAAACCAGCGAATTTTGCGGCGGTCCTGGGTGATCCGGTGGTCCACAGTTTTACTCCGGTTGAACATTCTGATTTTTTCTTTGAAAGAAATATTCCGGTTTTTGCAATTCGCATTGCCCGTGATGAGTGGGATCAGGCGATGCCCGTATTGCAGGAAATGGGGCTGCAATATGCTGCCGTCACAGCTCCGCACAAAGAGCCCGCAGCGAAATGGTGTCAGCATTCAACCCTTAGCGCTGTGAACACGTTGTATTATAATAAAAAACAAGGGAAGTGGCAGGGAGCATCAACGGATGAAGCTGGCTTTGTCGAGTTGATCGAAGGTGTGGGCATGCTCGCGCCTTTGCAAAAAGAGATTGTCGTCTGGGGCGGCGGTGGCACATTGCCGATGATTGAAAAAGTTCTGCCTCATGCCTCTTATTATTCTGCTCGCACGGGTGAGCCCCGTGATGGTTCTAAAGCTTCAGCTGACTTTGTTCCTAAAGTCATTGTATGGGCGGCACCGCGAGTGGACGAGACTTATATGCCCCCAGCGGAATGGAAGCCAGCCATGGTTTTTGATTTGAATTACAAAGAAGATTCAGTGGGCAGAGAGTACGCGCAGTTGTGTGGCGCCAACTATGAATCCGGTTTGAAGATGTTTATTGCCCAGGCTCAGCTACAGCGAGTTTTCTGGAAAGAGTGTGAGGAAAAAGCATGAGTTCAGCAAATCAATTTGGATCTCGCTTTACAATGTCATCTTTTGGTGAAAGTCACGGAACAGCTCTGGGTGTTTTAATTGATGGCTGTCCTGCGGGAGTTCAATTCGATGCGAGTCTTCTGACTCGTGAATTGGAAAGACGTCGACCGGGGCACCATGGATCGGGACAAATTGTTTCTGGCCGCCAGGAAACCGATGTTCCGGAAGTTTTAAGTGGTGTCTTTGACGGAAAAACTTTGGGGACTCCAATCGCGATCATCGTAAGAAATCAAGATGCGCGTTCTCAGGATTATTCAAAAATTCAAAGCTCTCCACGTGCAGGTCACGCTGATGATGTTTGGAAGAATAAATTTGGTCACAGTGATCACAGAGGTGGGGGGCGTTCTTCAGGACGCGAAACGGTGTCTCGGGTGATGGCCGGTGCGGTTGCGAAAATGTTGTTGAACGAAGTCAGTGCTCGCACCAAGGTCATTGGCTATGCTTCACAGATTGGTCCCATGCAATTGCCAGAAGCTGATCGTAAAAATGTGGCCAATGTCGATGTCGATTCCTATCAAGCGCGTTTCCCCTCTAAAGACGATCAAAAGGTCGCAGAGCTTTTAAAGAAAGCGCAGGAAAACGGCGACAGCTATGGTGGTATCGCAGAAATTTTGATTCAGGCTCCGCCGGCGCACCTAGGTCAGCCCGTATTTCATAAATTGAAATCGGACCTGGCCATGGCTTTCATGAGCGTAGGGGCTGCGAACGGATTTGAGTTGGGTTTGGGTTTCGATTCAGCCGAGGTTCAGGGAACAAAGTTCCATCAGGGCTCTCAGGACGTTTACGGAGGAATTCGCGGTGGTATTTCCACGGGCGATGACATTTTATTGCGAGTTTCCTTTAAACCCACCAGCTCTATTTTGGATGTGGCAAAAAAAGGCCGCCACGACCCTTGCATCGTCACCCGCGCAATCCCAGTGCTGGAGGCCATGACATGGCTAGTATTGGCAGACCACCACCTCTGGGCTAAAACAGACAAACTCTAAAAGGTACGCCGTACCTTTTGGGGGTGCACTGCGTTTCAGAAAGGTACGGCGTACCTTTTGGGGGTTATATGGTTTCCGATATTTTCACACCTGAATGGTGGACTGAAGTCCCTGGTTTTAATTTTAAAGATATCACTTATCACCGTGCCAAAAATCAGGGCACGGTACGTATCGCTTTCAATCGCCCTGAAGTTCGCAATGCCTTCCGTCCACAAACTGTGGATGAATTGTACATGGCTTTGGAGCATGCTCGTATCACTCCTGATGTCGGTGTGGTTTTGATCACAGGAAATGGACCTTCTCCGAAAGACGCGGGTTGGGCTTTCTGTTCCGGTGGGGACCAACGAATCCGTGGTAAAGACGGTTATAAATACGAAGACAAAGAAGCCTCTGGCAAAGCTGACTTGGCTCGTTTGGGTCGTTTGCATATTTTGGAAGTTCAGCGCTTGATTCGCTTTATGCCTAAAATCGTGGTTGCCGTAGTCCCTGGTTGGGCTGTCGGTGGTGGTCACTCTTTGCACGTTGTTTGCGATCTTACGCTGGCAAGTAAAGAGCACGCGATCTTTAAACAAACTGATCCAGATGTCGCAAGCTTCGACAGCGGTTATGGTTCAGCCTACCTTGCGCGCATGGTAGGTCAAAAACGTGCCCGTGAAATTTTCTTCCTGGGGCGCAATTACTCTGCACAAGAAGCTTTTGAAATGGGTATGGTCAACGCCGTGATCCCGCATAAAGATCTTGAGAAGGTCGCTTTAGAGTGGGCTGCAGAAATGAATACAAAAAGCCCAACAGCAATGCGCATGTTGAAGTTTGGTTTCAATATGATCGATGATGGTCTGGTGGGGCAGCAATTGTTTGCAGGAGAAGCGACTCGACTGGCTTACGGTACAGAAGAAGCAGTCGAAGGCCGTGGAGCTTTCGTCGAGAAACGTGAAAGAGATTTCTCAAAGTTCCCTTGGCATTACTAAAAATGCGCTTTGGGGCTATTAAAAAACAGCCCTAATTAAGTACAAATTCTTATTTAGTGGGAGGAGAATAAAGCCATGAAACGGCGTTATCTCCTCCTTTTTTTTGCGACTCTGGTTTTATCGGGTTGTCCCACTCGAGAGCAGCCGAAAATTCCACCACCAAAACCACCGGAACCCCAAGCACAAAGCCAAGATGTCACTATGAGCCGCCGTCAATTGGATGTGATGGGTGGACGGGCTCCCTTAGTGGGGCCAAGCCCTTATTTCTTAGTGATGCTCGCATAGAAAAAACTGCCACAAATGCATTTCACGGGCACTGCGGTTTGACCGATGGATTGAAATTAGGTACCACAGTCTCATGACAAATATCTCTACAACTCTCGTGAAATCCCCGAAGGCTCTTCCTCCGTCTGATCAACTTGGTTTTGGTCAGTACTTCACAGACCACATGTTTGTGGCGAAGTACGCGGAAGGGAAAGGTTGGTATGAGGCTTCGATCGTTCCCTATGGCCCTATTTCTGTGGACCCAGGGGCATCGGTATTTCATTACGGTCAGGCGCTTTTCGAAGGTATGAAGGCTTTTCGCCAAAACGATGGCAAGGTTGTGTTCTTCCGCCCTGATTTCAATTACAACCGCCTGGTTGAGGGTGCCGAGCGTATGTGTCTCCAAGCTCCGCCTATGGAGCTTTTCATGCAAGGTTTGCATGAATTGACGAAAGTTGACGAGCGTTGGATTCCTCATGGTCCAAATACTTCTTTGTACATCCGTCCAACTTTGATCGGTACGGAGGCTTTCCTTGGTGTTCGTCCTTCTCGTGAAACGACATTCTTTATTTTGTTGTCTCCAGTGGGTTCATATTACTCTGAAGGCGCAAAACCAGTGAAAATCTGGACGGAAGAAAAATACTTGCGTGCAGCTCCAGGTGGCTTGGGCGCGGTGAAAGCCGGTGCGAACTATGCATCCAGTTTGAAAGCGGCTTTGGAAGCGAAACAAAAGGGCTATGCTCAAGTTTTGTGGTTGGATGTGGAGCGTTTGGGTATCGAAGAAGTCGGTACTATGAATGCGTTCTTTGTTTTCAATAACGAGATCGTAACTCCAGCTTTAAACGGCAGCATCTTGTCCGGAGGGACGCGCGATGCAATCATTCAAGTTTTGAAGAAGAAAAATCTTCCGATCGTCGAAAGACGTATCACAATCACAGAGGTGATTGAACGCCTGGAAAAAGGCGAGTTGAAGGAAGCATTCGGTACTGGAACAGCGGCAGTGATCTCACCAATTGGCGTGATTCACTACAATGAAAAAGACTGGATGATCAATGGCAACGAAACGGGTCCATTGAGTACTGAGCTTTATAACGAAATCACGGGGATTCAAAAAGGCACAGTGAAAGATTCAATGAACTGGATTTCTCCACTCGTTTAATGTGACCCTCAAAGATTCAAACTAAAAGGCTGGTGATGAACCAGCCTTTTTAGTTTCTTAAGCAGACTTCTGAGCGGCAATGACGCCATACTTGGTATCGATTCCCATAATATGGGCTGTCAGCCAGGTTTTCAGGAATTGGAAGAATGCAGGCGTTAGTACGCCTGTTTTATCAAACTCGGCAGCATGGCTTTTCAAGCGTTCGATCAAATCCTTATGAATTTTTTTATGAACCGAAGCTTGCGAGTAATCCAAAGTATCAAAGAATTTTTCTTCATGTTCGAAATGGGTGATTGTCCAGGAAGCCAATTCGCGAACGATGGATTGCAATTCTGGTTTCGTCGCTTTCGCTTCATAGCGGTCGTACAGGCGATTCATGATATCGATCAATTTTTTATGCTCGTTATCCATCGCATCGACGTGAGTTGTGAGACGTTCCTGGTCCCATTTAAAGAAATTGTCAGACATAGTGCACCTCGCAGGTTTATTTCACTATGCTTTTCGGTAGGTCGGAAGAACTCTATATGACAAAGATCGTATCTCGCGATTTTTCATTCGGATGCGAGTTAACTATCAAAAAAGGCTGAGGATCACTCAGCCTTCTTACTACCCCGGGTGGAGGTTTTTTACAGGATCACATTCTCGGCCACTGGCGGCTGTCCCGTGATGCATTTGATGTACTTGGGATTGATCACTAAATTCTTTTTCCCATTGAACCAACGGATCTCAACACGCTCTTGAGTTTCCAAATGAGTGTACGTTGCGTGGTCGCCGTACATCACCATGTCTGGTGTGCGCAGATCTTCGTAAGACTTCACAGCTAGCATGATTTCTTTATTATCAAGATCGCCAGTTACCATGTGACCGCTCATGTCGTCGATGATCTGACCGTTTTTTTGACCGGCAGATAGCATCGTATCGAAAGTCTTTTCAAGTTTCGCAAAGTTTTCTGGATTGTGCACAACCCAGCCTTGAGCTTCGTAATCTTCAGAGGAAGGACAAAGTTCACTGGCAACTGCTGTGGAACCAACTGCAAACATCAAAACCAAAGCCATCCATTTCATCAGGGACTCCTTTATTCGAATCAACTTGCTGACTACTGTTCAACGAACTGAAGTCGGAGTCAAATTTTAGAGGCCTTGAAAACAAAATAAAAAAGGCGTCCTTGTGGAACGCCTTTGCTGTCTTGCTATTCGGCTTCGCCGAAGTAGTTTAGACTTTTACGTTATGCATGAAGCAGATTACTTAACTGTGCCTTTGTAGATGTACGCAATGCCACCTGTCAAAGTGATGTACTCTGTGTGGGAGAAAGCGCCGGTTTGTTTCATCAAATCCAGGAAGCCTTCTTTGCAAGGGAAAGCCGCAGAAGACTTTTGCAAATATTCGTAAGCATCTTTTTGACCAGTTACCAAGCCACCGATTTTTGGAAGAATGTTTTGTGAGTAGAAATTGTAAAGGGCGCCGAACACCGGAATGTTCACTTGGCCGAACTCCAAAACCATCACTGTGCCACCAGATTTAGTCACGCGCGCCATTTCGCTTAAACCCTTCACCGGGTTGCCAACGTTGCGAATACCAAAAGAGATGGAAGAGATATCGAATGAATCATCAGCATACTGAAGTTGAGTCACGTCAGCCTGTTCAAACTTGATATCCAAACCGCGCTGAGCTGCTTTACCTGGAGCGGGGATCAACATCTCGGCACAGAAATCAGTTCCTGTTACCTGACCCGCAGAACCCACTTGCTGTTTGAATTCGATCGCCAGATCACCAGTACCCGTTGCGCAATCCAAAACTCTGTCGCCCAATTTCGCGCCAGAATATTTAACCAATTTTTTTCTCCACAAGTGGTGAACACCCATGGAAAGCACATTGTTTCCTTTGTCATAGTTCGCCGCCACTTTAGAGAACATGCTGCGAATGATTTCAGGATTTGGAGAGTGTTTTTGATTCTCAGTGTGCATGTGCTGTCACCTTGTGTAGAGGACGATCGATAGCGACTAGGATTCTTTCAAGTTTTCTCATCATCATTTCGAAGTCCTGCAAAGTCAGGGCTTGCATACCATCAGAAAGAGCTTCTGCTGGACGAGGATGAACTTCCACGATGATGCCGTCAGCTCCCACAGCCGCAGCTGCGTAAGCCAAATCAGGAACCAATGCGCGAATACCCACTGCATGAGAAGGATCCACGATAACTGGAAGATTTGTATTTTTCTTGGCGAAAGCCACAGCGTTCAAATCCAAAGTGTTGCGAGTCGCTGTTTCGAAAGTACGGATACCACGTTCACAAAGGATCACATTGTTGTTACCAGCTTTGATCACGTATTCGGAGGCTTTAACCCATTCTTCGATATAAGCAGCCAAACCACGTTTCAAAAGAACCGGTTTGTTTTGGCGACCCAACTCTTTCAAAAGTTCGTAGTTCTGCATAGAGCGAGAACCCACCTGGAAGCATTCCACGATGTCGTAAACTTCTTCAATTTGACGGATGTCAGTGACTTCGGAAACCAGGCTCATATTGAGCTGTTTGCAAACATCTTTAACGATATCGAAAGAGGAATTGCCCAAGCCTTGGAAGGCTGTCGGGGACGTACGCATTTTCCAGATACCGCCGCGAAGCAAGTGTGCGCCAGAAGCTTTAACACCGGAAGCGGTCTCAAGAAATTGAGCGTGGCTTTCGATAGAGCACGGACCGGCGATGACCGTGAATTCGGGACCCCCAATATTAAACCCGCCAACATTGACGATTTGGGTTGAGGGACTTGTTTGCATAGTTTGCGTTTCCATATTACGAACTCTCACTGTGGATCGCAAACATAGCATATCGCCTCTAGGCATTACAAACTTTTTGGACTCGGGGGCCCTCTTGCGCCATAAGGGGCAGTGGACTCTCATTGAGGGTCCTTTTAGCCCTGTAAAATCTGCCAATAGTGCAGAGATTTCAGTGTTTTGCCCTGATTTCTATGAGCAGGATTCACACCCTCTGTGGTGGGGAACTGCCCAAAACACTTTGAGCACCCAAGAACTCCAATCCCTGCTGGAAAACTACCTGGCCGTAAACCCGCGTCCCCAAGGCCCCCTAAGTAAGGCCCAGTGGAGTGAACCGGCAGAGTCCGACTTCCAAAAAGACCTTGAGGTGATCCAAGGCAAGATCGCAAAAAATGAAATTCAAAAAGCAGTGCCCGTGATCTTTGCGCGCTCGTCGCAGACAGTGACGGCGGCGGAACGCGCGCAAATGATTTTGAATTTGTTGTCGGCCCCAGAGACTTTGTACGTCTTTGGTTTTTGGCAAAAGGGTCAAGGCATTCTGGGAGCCACTCCGGAAACACTTTTCAGTTACGAGCAGGGTTTCCTGCAAACGATGGCGCTCGCGGGTACGTGTCCCAAGAGTGACAAGGCGGAACGCCAATCATTGTTGCTTGATGAAAAAGAAATGCAAGAGCATCATCTGGTGGTTGAAGATCTCTCCCAACGCCTAAAGCAATGGGGAGACGTGCAAAGTCAGGGTCCGATGATCCTGGAATTGCCAACACTGTTTCACTTGAAAACTGATTTTCAGGTGAAGTGCAATCAACGCCCTGATTTCCGCGAACTGGTGATGGAGCTTCATCCGACACCAGCATTGGGAGTCGCCCCGCGTGCAGCCGGTTACGGTTGGATGCAGACTTTACCAGGTCAGGAGGGCCGCCGTGGTTATGGAGCACCCTTTGCGTTCTTTGGCGCAGAGGAGGCTCTGTGTCTTGTGGCGATTCGGAATTTGCAGTGGAGTTCGAACGAATCTATGATTGGTTCTGGTTGCGGCATTGTAGCGGCAAGTGAATTTTCCAGAGAGTGGCGGGAACTCTTTCAAAAACGCCTGTCTGTAAGAAAGATTTTGGGGCTTAACGTATGACAAACATGGAATTGGCGGCAAAAGTTATTCAAGAGCTGGTGGACACCGGCGTTCGTGAATTCATTCTTTGTGCTGGAGCCCGCAACAGTCCTCTGGTTCACATCCTGGATGAAAACAAAAACCTGAAGGTTTATTCTTTCTTTGAGGAGCGTTCTGCCGCTTTCTTCGCTTTGGGTCGCATTGCCGGGTACCGTCGTCCCGTGGCAATTTTCACCACCTCAGGAACTGCCGTTGCAGAACTTTTGCCAGCCGCAGTTGAGGGGACTTATTCTTCTTTACCTTTGATTATGATCACTGCGGATCGTCCTAAGCGCTATCGTGGTTCCGGTGCTCCGCAAACGATTGAGCAAGTCGGTATTTTTTCTTACTACAACGAAGTGGCGTTGGACATCGATGCTGAAAATTCGCATTTGTCGTTCAAAAGTTTATCGTGGAAAAAACCCATTCACGTGAATGTTTGTTTCGAAGAGCCGTTGATTGATGGACCTGTTCCGCAAATCAAAGTTGCAGCAAATTCGGAAAGAACAAAACTTCCAGGTCAATTACCGATGGGCATGTTAAAGCAGTTAGAGGATTTCCTTAACACGCACAAACCCTTGGTGCTGGTGGGGATTTTGCCAGAGAAAGCTTATGGCACTGTTTTGGATTTTTTAAAACAGTACAAAGCTCCTGTGTATGCCGAAGGTATTTCCAGTCTTCGCGGGCATCCTGATTTAAAGGATCTGCAAATTCGCTCGGGCGAGCAGATGATTCATAAACTTTTAAAGTCTGGAACCTGTGACTCCATTTTGCGAATTGGAGGGATTCCCACCATTCGTCTGTGGCGTGATCTTGAAGATCGTTATCGCGAGCTTCCCGTTTTTTCAGTCGGATTCAATCACTATACGGGCTTAAGTCGTCCGGTAGACCATTGCCCTTCGCTGGATTTGCTCAGCCAGGTGGAGTTCGCCTCTGTTCACAGAGAGAACTATCAGATCGCAATGGAAGATGAATCTCGCACCCAACAAATGAAGTCATTGCTTGAGAAATATCCTAAGTCTGAACAAGGCATGATCTATGCGGCTTCCAAACATATGAAGGGTCACTCTGTTTATCTTGGAAATTCTTTGCCAATTCGTGAATGGGATTCATGTGCTGATTTAGATAGTTCTCCATTGAGAGTGGCAGCAAATCGTGGAGCAAATGGTATAGACGGGCAGATCTCGACTTTCCTCGGTTGGGCGCACACAGATACACAGAACTGGTGTCTGGTCGGGGATCTGACTGCGATGTATGATCTTTCGGCACTTTGGGCAACTTCTCAGTTAGAAGCGCAGAAATTACGAGTAGTTGTAATCAACAATGGTGGTGGCCAAATCTTCTCACGGATGTTCAAGAAAGAGATTTTCCTGAATAAGCACGAAATTTCATTCGAATCGTGGGCAAAAATGTGGAATTGGTCATATCAAAAGTGGCATACTGTTCCCACGAGTTTGGAACTGGACAATCTTCAAGTTATTGAGATGGTCCCTGATTGGAATGAGACCCAGCAGTTTTGGAAGGAAATCGAAACCCTTTGGAAAGAGTGAACCTTTTTCTTTTACACGGATTCTTAGGCAGACCCTCGGATTGGGAAGCAGTAAAAGCTTCTCTTCCTCCGGTGTCGAATCTGCGCATCTATACTCCTGACTATTTCAAAGACGATGAGCTCAACTCCGTACATGGTTTTGATCAATGGGCCGAAAACTTTAATGACTGGGTTTATGACGAAACCAAAAACACTGGTCGCAATGTGATTGTCGGTTATTCTTTGGGTGGTCGCTTGGCTTTACAAGCACTCGCACAAAATCCCACTCAATGGTTCAAAGCCTTATTGATCTCTACCAATCCTGGCTTTGACGATAATTTACGACATTTTGATCCAAGTTCTGAACAGCGCCGTCAACGCTGGTTGAATGATTCCTATTGGGCAGAGGAGTTTCTGAAAGCTCCGTGGGATATGGTGATGAGAAACTGGAATGCCCAGCCTGTATTCGGCGGTGGCAGTGAGCCGGTTCGTTTGGAAAAAGACTATAATCGTGAGTTCCTAAGTCTTGCGTTGACCAGATGGTCCTTAGCGGAACAACAAAACATGCGCAATATCATCAGCGCCTTAAGACAAAAAGTAATGTGGATGGTCGGAGAGAAAGACGAAAAGTTTGTCTCGATGACGCAAAGTCTGCATCACCAGACGGGCTTGGATTATGTGGTGGCGCCAGATGCCTCTCACCGTGTGCTGTTTGATCGTCCCCGCGAAGTCGCAGAAAAAATCAAACAAATCCTACAGCAATTGTCCTGATTGGGCGTTGATCCACGGTTTATAAAACTTCACATCCATGAACATCGAGTGCTCTTTACACAAGTCATAGACGGAATCTTTGGGTTTGTACCAAAGCACTGCGGAAGTCACTCCCACAAGGTAATACTGACCGTTTGATTTGACGAAAGCGGGACCGCCGGAATCGCCATAGCAAATGCCTCGACCGTCTTGTTGGCTGACCTCAAAAGCTTTGCCGTTTGCAGACTTGGATTGAATTTTCAATGTCACTTTACGAAGACGACCAGAGCCACTGTCATCAGGGGAAACGTTGCGAACGCCTTTCACCCGGCCATAGCCAACCGCGATGATTTCTGATTTTACTTTGGCGAATATTTTCGCATTCGCGAGGGGGGCGGGTTCAAAACCCTCTGGCAAACCACCGGAAAATGAAATCAAACCGATATCATTGCGTTCCGCTGTTAGATTCGCTTTATAAGCGACGTGTTTAACCATGCCGTTGCTGGTTCGAGCCTGCATTGTGCCCTTGGAACGATCCAAACCAAAGCCAAGAACTAAAGTGTCAGACGTATTTTTAATACAGTGAGCCGCTGTTAAAATCAGATTTTCTGAAATGATTGTGCCTGTGCAATATGAAGAATCACGGTTGCTGTAAATAAAAACCAAGTGCTTTGAGATGGAATCAACCCGAGATACGGTGCTTCCGCCGACGATTTCTTCAGTCACTTCATCTACGTTTGAATCGATAGCTGGGTTTTCAGGTTGGCAGCCATTTAACAATACGAGAGTCAGGATCAGGAAAATGTTTTTTTTCATAACTATTTTACTGATTCTTCCTGAAGTTTTGCCGCTGCCAGGTTCAGCCATTCTCTAAAGAAAGGCACACTTGCATAGACTGAATTCGTTGAACAATCAGTAAGTCTGTTATTGGCAGAGCGGTTGGCCACTCCCCATAGATACAATTTATTATTCTTTACGATGAACGCCGGGCCACCCGAATCACCATGGCAAGTATTGCCGGATTGGGGAGCGACTTCGATTTCAGAGCTGGAATAACGGTTGTTTTTAATTTTGGAAGTGGCTTGTCTTAATGTCCCAGCACCTTCCATAGATACTTCCACGCAGCCTTGCAGACGAACGGGGTCTTTGCAGCTGACTTGACCTGACTGAATAGCTCCGATCAAATCCGGGAATGTGTTTACGTCTATAGGTTTCGTCGTCACTTTATTTACGCCGAAACCAGCAATCAGAATTTGCTTATTGTTAACAAGGTCTTCCTCGGAAGCCAAGGCCGTGATCGGTGCGTAGCCACTGGGAGTATCGCCGACATACTGTAGAAGAGCGATATCACCTGTATCAGTTTCTAAATGCGTTTCAGCGCCCCACCATGCAGGAATCGCTGTGCGAGAAACCGCACGAATGGCCGTGATGGTATTACCCGTCGGGCTGATCACGTTATCGAAAACTACTGAAACGCTAAGATTGCCTTCTGGATCAGAGACACAGTGAGCAGCTGTTAAAACAAGTTTGTTTTTTAAAAGAGTTCCGCTGCAAATTTCAACATCACCGGTTTGTTTGTTTTGGGTCAAAACACCGACAACGCTTTGGGAAGTCAAATCACGGCCTGTGACAACTTCACCACCGATGATGGCAGAATCTGTTTTCTTTTTGGAAAGTGGCATCTTAAGTGCCTGCGAGCAGGCGCTTAAAGTGCAGAGTGCTAGGAATAAGAAACAGCGGTTTAAAGACCCCAATTTTCCCCCAGGAATTGCATCACCAAAGAAATGATGCGTTGAGCCATATAACCTGAAGTTCACGGAATTTGAAAGATCAAATAAGGACCGGGAAACAATTTCCCGCTCCTCATATTGAAAAAAATGCAGTCGTCGGGTCGCTAAAACGAATTAAAGCGATCTACAGGCATCTGTGGCTTCGACCAAGGCAGAACGGGTGCCAGGTTCGGCGGCCGCGTGACCTGAATCGGGGATCATTTGGAATTTGGCTTCCGGCCAAGCTTTGTGAAGTTCCCACGCCGAAGTCGCCGGGCACACCACATCGTAACGGCCTTGAACAATCCATGCAGGAATATGGCGGATCTTGCTTACGTTTTCCAAAATCCAGTTATTGGTTTCAAAAAACGCATTGTTTGTGAAGTAGTGACACTCGATGCGTGCAAAGCTTAACGCAGAATCTGGATCATCGAACTCTTCGATCGCGTGAGCATCAATATACAAACGAGAAGTTGCAGCTTCCCATTTACTCCAGGCTTTCGCGGCCTCTAAGCGCACGTCGCGGTTTTCATGAGTCAGGCGTTTATAGTAAGCCGTCACCATATCGTGACGTTCGTTTTGAGGAATCACTTTCAAATACTCATCCCATACGTCAGGGAAAATTTGAGAAGCGCCTTCTTGATAAAACCATTTAATTTCTGAAGGACGGCACAGGAAAATTCCGCGCAGAACCAAAGCTTTCACGCGCTCGGGATGTTTAATCGCGTAAGTCAAAGCCAGTGTTGAACCCCAGCTCCCGCCAAAGACAACCCATTTGTCGATTTTCAAATGCTCGCGAATACGCTCGGTGTCTGCAACCAGATCCCACGTTGTGTTCTCACGAAGTTCAGCGCAAGGAGTGGATTGGCCTGACCCACGTTGGTCGAACAAAATGATGCGATAAGTTTTCGGATCAAAGAAGCGACGATGATCAGGAGCAACACCACCGCCAGGACCGCCGTGTAAAAACACGATGGGTTTACCAGCAGGATTTCCAACCTCTTCAAAATAAAGATTATGAATATCTGAAACTTTTAAAAAGCCTTTGTTGTATGGCTCGATTGGTGGGTAAAAATCGCGAAGAGTTTGTTTTTCCATTTCTGATCCTTTGCTAGGGCATAGCGACTGTACGCCATCCCACTTTTAGAGTCCATGCCACATATTCTTCGTGACGCTTCTTGGGATCGGCGGGATGAAAATCTCCATCCAGCGGAGTGATCACCAGGCTTTCCAGGGGAGGTAAATCCATTTCGGCCCGGCGTGCGTTCAGTTTGCTTTCGTCTTCCACATCAGTGATGCGCAAAATTCCATTATCGTCCCAGTCCGCGTTGGTTCCATAGATTTGTTTGCGTCCTTCATAGAAACGAATGCGATCTATCAGTCTAGCGACATAATCTTTTGGAACTTCGCCAGCTTTGGCTAAATCCACCGTGATCGCTTCCATCGAACGCATGAATTCAGGCCAGCTGATCGCATGCAAAATCAATCTCATCGCATCAATCGCTGCATCCCGGCCGACTTTAGAGATCGTGGGGAAGCCGTGTTCATCAATCAGGGTTTTCAAATGTTGTGCGTGCTTTAGGTGAACTTTCTCCATCGCGGGGGCGTAACCGTGAAAAAGTTCTCCTGTTGAAGCCAGGACTTCGCGAACCGCTGTATCCTCTCTCATCATGTGCTGAATATCTTCGGCAATCGCTTTCCAATCAGTGGCCATTAGAAAAAATCCTTTCTGAATTTTTCTTTTTCTGCTTTTGGAATGAAGCTTGCGTCGAAGGCAATTTGATTGCAGCGCTTGAAATCTTCCGTCGTGAAGGAATGCACGCGATGAAGAACTTCATAGTCGTCACTTAAGTTCGTCGCAAATACTCCTGGATCATCGGAATTGACCGTCACCAAAACACCCGCATTTAAAAGCTGACGGATCGGATGCTCTTCGTAAGTTTTAAATGATTGAGTCAGGTAGTTACTGATCGGACAAACTTCCAACGGAATCTTGCGATCGCGGATAAAATTTAAAACCTCAGGATTGCGCACGATTTGAATGCCATGACCTATACGTTCTGCTCCCAGGATTTCAACAGAATCTTTGACCCAGCTCGCAGCTTGATCGTTCGGTGTTTCACCTGAGTGAACGGTGATATGCAGACCCGCTTTTTTTGCTTTCTGAAAAAGTGGAGCAAATACTTTCGGGTCAAAGCCCTCTTCGTTGTCAGCCAGATCCAGAGCGACAAAGCTGTCTTTGTTGTCTATGGCGAAATCCACAACTTTTTCCGCAACTGCGAATGGTTTTACTCGTTGCACGATGCAGATAAGTCCGACAGCGATGGCAAATTTCTTTTGCGCCATCTTTACGCCCTTGTTTAAAGCCTGATGGATTTTTTCAAAAGTCAGGAAATTGTGGCCTTCTGCAATAAAAGTGGGCGCGTAACGCAGTTCCAGCAGGCGAATGCCATCGTTGTAAGCATCTTCGCAGGCTTCAAAAGCAATACGCGTGAGGATTTCTTCGCTCGCCAGAACTTTTTGAGCATTGAGGAACTTATTCAATACACTTCCCAGATCATTCATGGGCTCGGTAATTAAAAACTGCTCTTTTTGTTGCTTTGAAGTGGGTGCCAGATTGATGCCAACTTGAGGTGCCAATTCGACTAATGTACTCCAACGCACCGAGCAGTCCAAGTGACGATGAAGCTCTACTTTTAAAAGATCGCGAATGTTGTGTGCATATAGCTTTTGCATTTGATGTTCCTCTGCGCTGGAAGTAGAACATATTCTATGACTGAACCTATTCAAATCAAATCAAAATTGGCTGGCAACCCGACTCATGAACCTCAATTCAAAAGCTTTGTTAAAAGCAAAGACGGCAGATCCATTCCGGTGGCTGATCCTCGCTCGACGCGTGCGCTTGTGTCCTTGATGGACATGAATGCAGTGCTTGGCGGCGCGGCTTCGCACTATGGCGGTCCTGCAGCTTTCGCAGAGTTGATGTCCGCAATGCATGGTCTTGTTTTTGATCAAGCTCAAAAAGAAAACAAGCCTTGGTATGATTTGTTCCACGTTGTGAACGACGCTGGTCACTGTGAAAACGGTTTGTATGCTTTGAAAGCAAACTACCAAACAGCAGGTCTTAATTTGAACAGTCTTAAAAAATTCCGTTCGATCGAATCAGGCCTGACAGGTCACGGTGAAGTTCACTGTTTCCCTGAGGGCGTTTTCGTTTCGAATGGCCCTTTGGGTTCTGCTCTTCCGCAAACTCAAGGTTTGGCGATGGGTGAAGCTTTGTCTGGTAAAAACCGTGTGACGATCACAGCGATCTCTGACGGTGCCAGCATGGAAGGTGAAGCGCGCGAAGCTTTCGCAGCGATTCCGGGTCTTGCGGCTCACGGTAAGATGGGTCCATTCGTGATGGTAATCAGCGATAACAACACGAAACTTTCTGGTCGTATCGATAATGAATCTTTCTCGATGTCTCACACATTTGCTTCTTTGAAAACTTTGGGCTGGGATGTGATTTCGTTGCCTGAAGGCAATGACTTGCAAAAGTGTTACGATGCTATTGCAACAGCTGTTGAAAAAGCCAAAGCAAATCCTAAAGTTCCAGTGGCCATTCACGCGAAAACTGTGAAAGGAATCGGAACTAAGAAAACGGCTGAATCTGCGTCTGGTGCTCACGGTTTTCCATTGAAGAGCCCGTCTGAACTGCCAGCGTTCTTGTCTGAAATTTATAATGGCGAAGCACTGCCACCTGTATTCAACACTTGGATCGAGGAATTGAACAAGTGGGAAGCAGAGATCAAAGCCAACGCAGTTAAAGACTCTGGCGAGAAGATCCAAAACGGTGTTTCTTCTGCTTTGATCCGTGCTCGTAAGGCTGGTTATCCAGTTCTTAGCGTGACGTCTGACCTTCCAGGTTCAACAGGGGTTGCTGGTTTCAGAAAAGAATTCCCTGGGGATTCTTTCGACGTCGGCGTTGCTGAATCAAACATGGTTTCTGCCGCTGCTGGTCTTTCTAAATTGGGTTACATCCCCGTGGTGGATACTTTCGCTCAGTTCGGTGTCACTAAAGGTGCTTTGCCAATCACAATGGGTGCTTTGTCCGAAGCTCCAGTGATTGCAGTATTCTCTCACACAGGATTCCAAGATGCGGCTGACGGCGCTTCTCACCAAGCTTTGTCTTATATGGCGATGGTTTCTTCGATCCCTCACGTGGATGTTTACTCTTTGTCTTGCAGCGAAGAAGCTGACAGCATTGTTTATTCTGTGATTGAAAAATTTGCGAACGATCGCAAAGCTGGCAAAGTTCCAAACAGTGCGGTGTTCTTCTTGGGACGCGAAAACTTCCCTAAGTCTTACGTTGCTGGAACTAAATACGATTTGAACAAAGCGCAAGTATTGGCTGACACAACAGCGGGTAAAGCGAAGTCTGTAACAATCGCAACAACAGGTTCTTTGGTTCTTCAAGCTTTGGAAGCTTCTAAAACTTTGGAAGCTCAAGGTATCGGTTCTGTGGTTGTAAACGTTGTGAAAGTAAATCACCCCGATGTTGAAACTGTGAAAGCTGCTTTGGCAAAAACGGGAGGTCGCTTGGTGACTGTTGAAGATCACCAGTTGATCGGTGGTTTCGGTCAAATGCTTTGCCACTCATTGTTGCAAGCGCAAGTTGATTTCAAAGTGAAGTCTTTGGGCGTTCACGGCGAATTCGGTCAAAGCTCATACACAGCTTTGGATTTGTACAAGAAGCATAAAATCGACGCGTCTGCGATCGTAGCTGCCGCCAAGTAAAAGGTACGCCGTACCTTTTGGGGGTGCGATGCGAAATACCGTAAATATAATTTCGAAGGGAGAAGTGAACGCTTCTCCCTTTTTTTTATGCTATATCTGGGATGAACTTGAATGAAGGAGAACATCATGGCGGAAAATATTCCTGGCTTGTGTGCGAACCCAGATGCCGAGACTAAAAAATACGTTTTTAATCACACGATGCTTCGGGTGAAAGATCCAAAAGCTTCTTTGGATTTTTACACTCGAATCTTGGGTATGAAATTGGTACGCAAACTTGATTTCGCGGAATGGAAATTCTCGTTGTTCTTCTTGGCATATGTTCCTGAAGGCACAAATGTTCCCACTGAAAATGAAGCGAATGCGAAATACACTTTCGGTCGCGAAGCTGTTCTAGAGCTAACTCATAACTGGGGCACTGAGGAGCAAGAGACGACACCTTACCACAACGGCAACACAGAGCCTCGTGGTTTCGGTCATATCTGCGTGACGGTTCCCGATATCAAGGCCGCGTGCGAGCGTTTTGATAAATTGAACGTCACTTACCAAAAGCGTTTAGGGGAGGGTGGAATGAAAAATATCGCCTTCATCAAAGATCCCGACAACTATTGGATTGAGATTGTTCAAGCAGGTTTGCTTTAGCTGATCCGCAACGACTCTTAACATATGTTAAACTTCGGAGTAAAAAATGAAGAGATTCTTGTTTTTTCCTCTGAAAATCGTGAACTTTTTGGATGCATTGACGAATTGCCATTTATTAAATTGGAATTTTTCGCTCTCATCCGGTAGTTTCCGGTCAAAATAACAATCCATTAGGAGTTTCAATGAAAGCACTTATCGGCGCATTGGTTTTGGCAGGTCTTTTCACATCTCAAGCAAACGCAGCTTCTTGCGGTCAAATGATCGAAGCTAAATCTGAAGCGAAAGCTACAATCGCTTACTTGAACTCTAAAATCAAAGATGCTCGTAACGCAGACGTGATTGAAGAGCTGGTTTCTCAAAGAACTGCATTGGTTCAAAAAATCCAATTCTTGGATTCTAAAATCAACGATCTTTGCAAAGGTGACGACTACAACGACTAGTTGTTGTTTTCTCGAGACAAATAAAAAAAGGCACTGACGAAATCAGTGCCTTTTTTATTCTTTATCACGAAGGATGCGGCGCACCCCCAAAAGGTACGGCGTACCTTTAAGCGGCTTCGGAGAATTGGGCCATTTGGCCCATTTGATCTGAAGAGAATGCAGCCACGATATCCACAAGGATAACAACTCTGTTATCAACTTTGCCCATACCGCGAACGAAGTGCATAGAGCTTTGGTTGCCAAGAACCGGAGACGGTTCGATTTGGTTGTCCTGAAGATCCACAACTTCTTTAACTGAATCTACGATCATACCCACTTGACCGATTTCAGTGTCGATCACGATGATGCATGTGTCGCGAGTTTTATCTTGAGCATCCATTCCGAATTTTACGCGAAGATTAACAACTGGAATAATTTTTCCACGCAAATTCATGACACCCTTAACGTATTCAGGCGTGCGTGGAACCGGAGTGATTTCACCAAACTGGTTGATCTCGCGAACTGTTTCAATCGCGACACCATATTGCTCTGACATCAATTGGAAAGTCAGATATTGACCAGCTTTTGCTTTTGTAGACATTTCACTCATAGTAAGGCCTTTCGATGTAATTGGACCCCCTACTATTCGCCGAAATCTCAAGGGAACTTAAGGGGATGTTAAAAATAATTGTTAATTCGTATTTCCGCGCCCTTATGAGACAGCTGAGATATGACCTCAGGACCTATGACTAAATCGGCGGATCAACCCTCTGCTCTGGTCCTTCGTAATAGAAGCAAATGTTCTAAGTTGCCGATAACTCTAGTGATTAGAAATACACAGTCCCTGGAGAAATAAATGAGCGGCGATAATGCATTCTTTGAAGAACTGCAGATGGATTTCCTTAACGAGTCCTTGTTCATGTTCGAACAATACGACGAATCGATGATGAAATTAGAAAACAGTGATGATCCTGCGAAAGATCTGACGGATATTTTCCGTGTGGCCCACTCGGTAAAAGGTGGAGCGGCAGCGGTAGGATTGTCGGATCTTGCGAAATTCGCCCACGTGGCGGAAGATCTTTTGGATCTTCTTCGCTCCAAGCCAGAGCTTGTGAACTCGAATGTTATCTCCTTGCTTTTGCAAGCAGGTGACGAGTTGAAAAATCGCATCTCTTCTTTGCAGCAAGGTCAAGGTGGTCCATGGGATCCATCTGAACTTGTAAAACAATTAGTGGCTGTGACGGAAAGTCTTTCCGGGAAAAAATCTTCTCACACGAAAGCAGCAGAGGCAGCCGCAGCTGCGGCTCCAGCGGCAGCCACGACTGCCGATGAGCCTAAAATGTCTGTGCCTGATGATTTCTTTGAGCATGTGGATGCAGCGGCTGCAAATTGTCCCGTCCCTGAAGCCAAGCCTAACATGGAAACTTCTGACGATGTGGTGAACCACGATCTTTTGGCAGAGTTGCTGGCGCAATTGTCTCCAGAGGACCAAGCAGAGTTTCATGCGAAAGAAGCAGCGGAAGCTGCTGAAAAAGAATTGATCCGTGAAATTGAAAACGCAGCGATTGAAATTCCGGCGGAAGCTTCCACTCCAGAAGTGGCAGCCGTGGAAACCGCTCCTGTTGTCGCAGCCGGCCCTGCGGTTTCTCCTGCAGCAACGGCTTCTTCACAGCCAGTGGCAGAAGCTCCGAAATTGAAAGTGGTTTCTGAAGCAAAACCAGCTCCATCAGAAAATGGTGGTGGCAGCGGTGGCGGTAATAAAACTCCTGCAAAAAATGCCAACAGCACTATCAAAGTGGATACGGGTCGTGTTGATTCCGTGTTGGATGCTGTGGGTGAGTTGGTTGTATTGAAAAATCAATTGGTCCACGACGACACTGTTCGCAGTGGTGAAAATCTTCGTCTGGAAGCGATCGTTGACCAGTTGGATAAAGCTGTGCGTGAACTTTATGAAAAAACATTAAGCATCCGCATGACGCCTCTGAAATCCATGTTCATTAAAATTCAACGTATCGTACGCGATGTCTCTTTGACTCTGGATAAACCCGTTGATCTGCAATTGATCGGGGAGGAGACAGAGGTTGAAAGAACAGTTTTTGAACTCTTGGGTGACCCTTTGGTTCACTTGGTCAGAAACTCTATGGACCACGGTGTGGAAAAACGTGAAGTACGTCAAGAGCGCGGTAAGCCTGTGACGGCAAAAGTAACGGTTTCTGCAAAGCAAAACGGTGGTAACGTCGTTATCGAAATCATCGATGACGGTGGTGGTATCAACCGTGAGAAAGTTTTGGCGAAAGCCATTGAAAAAGGTTTCGTTCCTAAGGGCCAAGACCCGGCAGCGATTCCGGATGAACAAGTTTTCCAATATATTTTCTATCCTGGTTTTTCGACGGCTGACAAAATCTCGGACCTTTCCGGTCGTGGTGTTGGTTTGGATGTGGTGAAGTCAAATCTGGATAAGATCAACGGTAAGATCAACATCATGTCTAAATCAGGCGTGGGTACGACGTTCCGTTTGACGATTCCACTAAGCACGGCGATCACCGACGGTATCATCGTGGCTTTGGATGGTTCTCGCTACATCCTTCCGATTCACTCGATCCGCGAGATCGTGCGTGTGCAACCGAAGGATTACACCAATATTTCTAACGCTGGCAAAGTGGCAAACATTCGTGGCTTGCTGCTTCCAGTGATTGATGTGTCACACACATTGGGTTCTTTGAACAGTCAGTTTGGCACCAAAGAAACAGTGGTGAAAGATACATTGAGCGCGCGTCGTGAAGAGACGATGCTGGTGATCATCGAGTCTGTGACAGGGCAAATGGCCTTCCCGGTGGATGATGTCTTGGGTCAGGCGCAGGTGGTTGTTAAACCAATCGTGACGGGCTTTGATATTCCTGAGATCGCAGGTGCTGCGATTCTGGGTGACGGTCGTACCGTACTAATTTTGGAACCCGGTTCATTATTGCAGTCCGTTTCTAAGGGATCTGGAATGGCGGCAGCAGCATGAGTGCACTCAAGAAGACTGAAGCGGTAAGCGCTCTCTATGAGTTTGAAGATATTCAGCTTACTGAAAAGATGTTCGCAAAGTTCGCCAAGCACATGTATGACCTGGCGGGCGTGGATTTGCCATTTTCTCCCAAAAATCATGCGTTGATTCGTAACCGCATCGTGAAGCTTTTGCGCCGTCATGGCTTGAAATCTTACGAGCAGTATTGGGACATGGTTGAACATGGAAATCATGAAATCACTTCGGAGTTCATCTCTGCTTTGACGACAAATATGACGTCCTTTTACCGCGAGGGAAATCACTTTGATTTTCTGGCGCAACAACTTCCTGAGCTTTATAAAAAGTTTGGCGCTGACATCCGTATGTGGTGTGCCGCTGCAAGTACGGGTCAAGAGCCCTACACGATTGCTATGACTGCACATGAAGTCATGCAACAGATTCCGGGGATGAAGGCACGCTTGCTGGCGACGGATATCGATTTGCAGGTTTTGAAAAAAGGCTCCATCGGTGCCTATGAAGATCGCGAAATGCAGGGGTTGCCTCCAGCTCAGCGTCTGAAGTATTTTGAAAAAGTTAAAAAGAACGAAACTGAATATTGGAGAGCGAAAGACAATATCCACGACATGGTTCGCTTTGCTCAATTCAATTTGATGAGTCCTAAGTATGAATTTCAACATAAGTTCCATGTGATTTTTTGTCGTAACGTTTTGATCTATTTCGATGAAGAGACGACAAAAAAAGTGATCGACAGCCTGACTTCGTGTCTGGCGCCGGGTGGCTATCTGATTTTGGGGCATTCCGAATCAGGAAATATTAAACACACTCATTTGAAACCGCTATCACGCGCAGTTTATCAAAAACTGTAAGAAGGAAATATGGGTCAAAAAATCAAAGTTCTCATCGTTGATGACTCCGCAGTGATTCGTAAGTTGCTAGAGAAAATATTCTCTTCGGCACCGGATATCGAAGTGGTTGGTACAGCTTCTGATCCGTACATTGCTCGTGATAAGTTGGTGCAACTAAAGCCTGATGTCATGACTTTGGATGTGGAGATGCCTCGTATGGACGGCATCAGCTTTCTGGAAAAAGTCATGCAGCACTTTCCAACCCGAACAGTTATTTTTTCGAGTTTGGCAAAAACAGGTTCTGAAACTTATCTTCGTGCTTTTGAGGCCGGCGCCATTGAGATCATGGAAAAGCCGTCCATCGACGTTTCGCAAACCCTTGAAGTTTTAGGACGCGAAATTATTGAAAAAGTTCGCGTGGTCGCCCGCGCTCGTATCCAATCTAGAACGAAAGTGGCAACACCGACGACGCCAGTAAAAAAGGTGGATCGTACGTCGCTTGCGCGAACAACCCATCAAATGATTGCAGTCGCATCGAGCACAGGTGGTACGGAGGCTTTGAAAGTTTTCCTTTCCGGCATGCCAGCGAATATCCCTGGAACAGTGGTGGTTCAGCATATGCCTCCAGGTTTTACGAAGTCTTTCGCAGATAATTTAAATGCAATGTTTCCGTTTGAAGTCAAAGAAGCCCAGGAAGGCGACCAGGTTGTCCCAGGTCGTGTCTTGATTGCTCCGGGTAACTTTCACATGGAAATCACTCGCAGTGGTGCCTTTTACTATATTAAACTTCATCAGAATGCTCCTATGCACAGCGTGCGCCCTGCAGCTGATTACTTGATGAAATCGGTCGCGAAATACGCCGGTAAAAATGCGATGGGTGTCGTTCTGACGGGTATGGGTAAAGATGGTGCGGAAGGTCTTTTGGAGATGAAAAATGCCGGAGCCTATACAGTCGCGCAGAATGAAGAAACTTGCGTGGTGTACGGAATGCCAGCCGCGGCTGTGGCTTTGGGAGCCGCAGATAAGATCATGGCCCTGGATAAAATTGCGGGGGAATTGCTAAGGCAGCTTGATTTAAGAGAAGCCGCTTAATTACAGATGCTTTATGGAACGTGTAAAACGGGGAAAGTTCAGACTTTCCCTGTTTTATTTTTAGCGCCTATGGAATATTAACGAACTCGCACGTATATGAATAAAAATGATCTGCTCGAACTAGAAATTCGCAAAGTGGACCTTCTTTTAGGTCAGAGCTTTACTGCCATGGTGGCAGTTTTGACGACGGCCTATTTCTATACGTTTGTGGCATGGGATACGCTCCCCCACAAGTTCATCATTGGCTGGTTTTTAACCATTAATATCTATGCAGCTCTGAGTTTGGGAATCGTGCCTTTCTGGCATGAGGCCAAAGATAAAATTCAATCCATTGAACAACTGAATATCTGGAAAAGAGCCAAGTACTGTTTGCTTTGCGTTTCGGGACTGAGTTGGGGAGCCATGGGGTTTATGGCACCGTGGACAGGGACGACGGTTCAAAATCTAACGGCGATGTTGATCGCGGTGATGACCGCTGGCGGAATGATACTTTATGTTTCCAACCGCACGGCCATGCTTTGTGTTGTCGGACCTACTATTGTGGGTTGGGCGCTGGGATACGTTGTTTCGGGGCAGCCTCATACATACTTGGTCGGAGCGATCATGTTGATCTATCTGGCTTTGGTCATTTTTCTGGGGCGTTCTTTAAATCGTTCGATAATGACTTTGTTCAGCGTCGACAAAATTTTGTTACGCAGTGAAGAGCGCGTTCGCATGGCCATGGCTTCTTCAGAAGCTATGACCTGGGATTGGGATATTCAGCAAGACATGATTTACCGCGAGGGAAATCTGCAGCTCTTACCGGAACAAGCCTTGTTAAAAGATATTTTGCGTTCGAACTTTCACGAAAATCGCGAACTCGATTTTGAATTTTTGCTGGCGAGTGACAATGGCGGAGCCCGTTCTTTGGCATTCCGGGGAAAGATCGAGCGCTGTGAGAGTGGCAAAGTCCTGCGTACCTCCGGTATCGTATGGGACGTCACAATCAAGCGTAATCAGGATTTCCTGCTGCGCGAAAGAGATCTGCACGAAGCGGCGAATGAAGCTAAGTCAGTTTTATTAGCCAATGCCAGCCATGAAATTCGCACTCCACTGGCAGCAATTCTGGGTTTTTCAGAGGCGATGCTGGCCAATCCAAATTTGGACGAAGCTGCTTACAAAGACATTCATTCTATCCAAAGACAGGGTAAGTACATGACGTCCCTGGTGAATGATCTTTTGGATTTATCTAAAATTGAAAGTAAAAAGCTTTTCTTGCAGAATGCGCCGATGAGTCCGGTTCAAGAAATCGAAGATTCCGTTTCAGTGATTCGCACCGTGATCGATGCGCGACATCGCCTGACCTTGAAGTACACAACGTTGCTGCCGGATGAAATTCAAATGGATTCGGTTCGCTTCCGTCAGGTTTTAATCAATCTTCTGTCCAATGCCGTGAAGTTTACGCCGCAAGGAGAAATTCAAGTCCTGGTTTCTTTTGGAATGGATACTGAAAATCAAGGCACATTAAGAATTCGTGTCACTGACTCTGGTATCGGTATGAATGTGCAGACTCAGATGAATCTGTTCCAGCCATTCATCCGAGGGGAAAGTCGCGAAGTTCAAAAAGTCGTGGGCTCAGGCTTGGGGCTGGCTTTGTCTCAACGTCTGGCGCGCCTGTCGGGTGGGGACTTGTGTTTGATTGAATCGGTTGAAGGCAAAGGCAGTATCTTTGAATACTCCATCAGTGTCGGATCGGTGACGCCATTAAAGTTGGTAGAGGCTCACCACGCCAATCGCATGGTTCTGGAGCGCAATCTGCCGCAGAATAAAAATTCTGAGTATCTGAAGGATCGCCGTATCTTGGTGGTGGATGATTCCGAAGACCTGCGCAATTTGATGAATCGCTATTTACTTCGTCACGGCGCCATGGTGGATATCTGTGACAGTGGTGCCGGAGCTGTTTCTTACGCGCTGAAAGCGGAAGGCTATGATTTGATTTTGATGGATATTAAAATGCCAGGAATGTCAGGTCATGAAGCGGTGAAAGAGTTGCGTGCCCGCGGTTACCTAAAGCCTATCGTGGCTCTGACGGCCCAAGCGAGCTCTGAAGGACAAAGAGAATGTCTGAATTCAGGATTTGATGGGTATTTGAGTAAGCCGATTGATATGTCGATGCTGGAAGAAGTTCTGGCAAAAAAACTTCTGGCCCGCGTTTAGTGTGTTTGCGTAACTTTCCCGCCCGTGAATTTTTCTAACTGCTGCATCCAGTAGTGAGTCTCGGACGCAGATAAAGAGAAATCCATCATTGAAAGTTTCATCGCCAAACCAAAAGCTTCATTTAAAACGAAAGCCATCTGACGACGCTCACCCTTACGGGAATAATTATCGATTTTTTTAAGTCCCGACATCAAATGCAAAGCTTTAAAGAAAACGGCCGATTCTTGTTTGAAGATACCCATTTCCTCGCGCATGAAATAAGCCAATTTTGGGTCATTCAGAATTTCATCCTGATTCCATTGGCCTTCGCCGTATTGAGCTTTCATAAAAGCAAACATTACACCCGCAAACAATTCCAACGGATCTTGCTTGTTGATACCGACTTGCGTGATACGAGCTAAATGCATTTCAAACAATTCCATTTTTGCCGGATCCATAAAGACCGAGTGCAAGCCTGGAAGAATTTGTTCAAGAATATGCAAATCGAAAAGTTCCATGAATGCCAGATGGGGTTCATCCAGGCGCAGGAATTTAAGCCATTCTTCACGACGACGAGGCAGAACTGATTTTTTCAATTCAGAACTGGTTTCAACAATCGCGTGGCGCATGTTTGATTCAATCGAGAAGTGAAGCTTGTGAGACAGACGAATTGCACGCAAAATACGAATTGGATCTTCGATGAAGCGATCTTTCGGATCGCCGATCATGCGCAAGACGCGATTTTCGATATCTTGAATGCCACCGCAGAAATCGATCAGCTTTTTATTGGCTGGATCATAGAATACAGCGTTCGCAGTGAAGTCACGACGTTTGGCGTCCTCTTCCACGGTTCCGAAATAGTTGTCGCCCTCGATTGTTTCCTCTTCAGGAGTCGCAGCGATTTCTTCGGCGCTGACATTACGACGGAAAGTAGCGACTTCGAATTGCAGATCGCCACGTTTCACCAAAACGAGTTTAAAACGGCGACCAATGACATAAGCATTGGGAACTTTCTTACGAACTTGGTTGGGGTGTGCGCTGGTTGCAATGTCGAAGTCTTTCGGATGAATTCCCACCATCAGATCGCGCACGCATCCGCCCACCAAATAGGTTTCAAAACCAGAATCTTGGAGGTTTTTGACAATTCTTAATGCGTAAGGATCAATCCAGTCTTCATGAAGCTGGGGCTTTTTCGAGGAACTCATTGTCGCTGAATCTACTCTCCTTCGTTCCAAAATTCAAACTTGAAATACCCCTTCAAGGGGCGCAGGATAGGTTCGATATGGCATACTTGGACAACTTCAATCACCAGTTCTATGGTCCAGTTGATGGGCGAAAATGGGTCTTTATTCATGGGCTTATGGGCTACGGGCAAAATTGGCGCCGGATCATTTCAGGGCTTGAAGCCTCTGAAAGATGCCTGGCATACGATCAGCGTGGGCATGGGCGTTCTTTTCAGCCCGAATCGGGCTACTCGCCTGAAGATTACGCTAACGACTTAAAACAGATTGTCGACGAACTTGGCTGGAAAAAGTTTATTCTGGTGGGTCACTCCATGGGGGGGCGAAACGTTTTGGCCTTTGCTTCCTTGTATCCAGATTATGTTGAAAAACTGATCGTGGAAGATATCGGGCCCGAAGCGGCACCCAACGCCTATGAGTACTATGAGTATCTCTTAAATCTGGCGCCGACTCCGTTTGCCACTCGAGAGGAAGCCCGTAAGTTCTTCATGGAAGACTTTGTTAAAATCGCTAAGACGCGAGAAAAAGTCGAAGTCATGGCTCAGTACTTTTACTCGAATATGGTTGAAAAACCGGACGGGACCGTTGATTGGCGCTTTTCCAAGTATGGTATCATTGAATCAGTGAAGGCCGGACATACGTTTGATCGTTGGGACCAAGTCCGTGGCCTTAAAATGCCGACGCTTTGGATTCGGGGAGAAAAATCTCAAGAGCTAAAATCTGACGTTTATCAGAGAATCTTGGCTGAGAACCCGATGATTAAGGGCGTCGAAATCCCTGGGGCTGGACATTGGGTCCATTCAGATCAGCCTCAGGCTTTTATAGAGAGCCTAAAAAGCTTTGTTGGTGACTTTTAGGGCACCGAAAAGTAGGTTTGGGCTTACGAACCGGAGTATACGAAATTGAAATTCTCAGAGTTAAATTTAGATCCCGCGCTAGTGTCTGCAATCCAGAAAACTGGTTTTGATGATTGCACACCGATTCAAGCGCAAGCCATGCCTTACATTTTGGATGGTAAAGACGTCGCCGGCCTGGCACAAACAGGCACCGGCAAAACAGCAGCATTTGTTCTGCCATTGATGGAGCGTATTTTACGTGCTCGCCCCGCTCACGGCGAAGTTTCTGATTCCGAAAAAGAAATCATCGAAAAACGTGCGTTCAAAGATTGGAAGCCACAAAATTTTATTTTGGTTTTGGTTCCCACTCGTGAGTTGGCAGAGCAAGTTCAAGACAACATCATCAAGTTCAGCGCGGAAAGCGGCCTTCGTGGTTTCGCAATCTACGGTGGTACAGGTTATGACAAACAAAAAGAGGCGCTTAAAAACGGTGTTGAATTCATCGTGGCAACTCCAGGCCGTTTGATTGATTTGTACAAAGAACACTTGGTCGATTTGAAGCAAGTTCGCGCCATCGTTTTTGACGAAGCGGACCGCATGTTCGACATGGGCTTCAAAGACGATATGAAATTCATTTTGCAAAGAGTGCCTCGTGAACGTCAGTTCCTGGTTTTCTCGGCAACATTGAACTTCGATGTTTTGAATACAGCCTATCAATTTGGCTCAGAGCCGGTTGAAATCAATATCAGCCGTGACCAAGCCAAAGCTGAAAACGTGAAAGACCAGATTTTCCACGTGGGCAACGCTGAAAAACCGCAGCATCTTTTGTCTTTGCTTAAAGTGCACAATCCTAAGCAAGCGATCATCTTCACGAACTTTAAAATGAACGTGGAAAAGATCACTAAGTTCTTAATTGATAACGACGTGCCAGCGATGGCGATTTCCAGTCTTTTGACTCAAGCTCAACGTAATCGCGTGATCGAGCAGTTCAAAGCGGAAAATCATCTGAACATCTTGGTGGCGACGGACGTTGCGGCTCGAGGTTTGGATATCAAAGGTGTCGACCTGGTTATCAACTATGAATTACCAATGGATTCTGAATCTTACGTTCACCGTATCGGCCGTACTGGTCGCGCGGGCACGACAGGTCAGGCATTCTCGATGGTGGGCGAAAAAGATATCGAGTCTTTGACTCGCATCGAAGATTATTTGAAACACAAGATTGAAGTGGGCTATTTGGAAAACGATCAGCTTCTTCAAGAGTTCAAACCATTCCCGGATCGCTTCGAAGGCCATTATCCAAAATCATTGGACGGTGAGCGCGGAGATCGTGGTCCTCGTCGTGAAGGTGGTCCTGGTCGCGGTGGAAATCGTGATCGCGGTCCTCGTCGTGAGGGTGATCGTGGACCACGTCGCGAAGGTGGACGTGGACCTCGTGGTGAAAACCGCGGTGGCGAAAACAGACCTCCACGTGAAGAGCGCAAAGGCGCTTCTGCGCAAAAGTCTGACGGACCAAATCCAAGACATGCGAAGCGTCCTGAGCACGGTGCAAAAGCTCCAGCTCATGGCCAGCAAAAACGCGGCGACAACCGCCAGGGTCAAGGTGCCCACAAGCGCCACGAGCCGCGCAAAGGTGCAAGCGCGACACGCAGACCACCAGCGAAGCAGACAATCGGTAAAAAGATTTCCAGCTTCATCAAAAAGTTGTTCTCTTAAAAAACAAAACCCCGGCGACTACAATCCCCGGGGTTTTTTTATTTATTTTAGATGATTTAATCTCGATTAATTTTTAGCAGAGTCGATGGCTTTCGCCTTTTTCGTCAGAAGATCTGATAGGCTTTTGTTTTTCATCTCTTTGGAGAAATCCAATGCGGTTTTGCCATCGTTGTTTTTAACGGTCACGTCGGCGCCATTGTCCACCAGAAGTTTTGCGATCTTAGGATAACCCGCCATGATGGATTCCATCAGGGCCGTATTACCTAAAGCATTTGTCTGGTTGATGACCTTTTTATTTTTTTGCAGGATCAGACGAGTCGTTTTCTCACTACTTTTCGCGGCCGTGATCAACAGAGTGTCTTTGTTCTCGGAAAGAACCGCAACGTCGACCTTAGCACCAGCAGCGATCAATGTTTTTGCAGCGGCATCTTGGTCGTTAGAAACGGCTAGGGCCAAAGCTGTATCACCGAATTTATTTTTTTGTTCAAGGTTGGCGTTTTTTTGCATTAACAAGTTCAAAGCTTTCACGTTCCCGTTCATGGCAGCTGCCATCAAGGGAGTGATTCCGTCCGAATCACCCACGCCGGGATCGAAAGCTTTCGACTGGATTTGTTGCTGAACTTCTTTGTTCTTTTGGAGTTCGATCGCTTTGTTTAAGTTCTCGACGGTGTAACCGCTGGCACGCACAGGGCCAAAAACGGTGAACATCGCAACCAAAACATAAAAAATCCAAAGCGTCACACTGATCATTAGAACATTCCTAAATGAGGCCCATATCCCAGAACCAGAGCCGATTGGCTATCGAAGGGAAGAGGCGTAGTTTCTGAATAGTTTATTTTCTTAGAGCCGTTATTGATTGTGAATAAGGCACGGATGCGGTTTTTGATCGCATTCGCTGCAGACCCGTTTTCACCCGAAGAATCCTTGTGCATCAGGATCACGAAATAGATCGTCCCGTTTCCTGTAGAGATCGTGCCCGCCAAAGTTTTCGCTTTATCAACCGTTCCGGTTTTAGCCGTCATAGCATCGCCCATAACGCCATCATAGCGCACCAATGTGGATTCGCTGTCCTTACCAGCAACCGCCATTACGTCCGTCAAAACCAGTTTTTGTGTCGCCAAAACCTCGTTCAAGCGGATCAAAACTTTGATCATCGCGGTACAAGTGCCTTCGTTATAGTCGTATTTCTTTTTAGAGATATAGTCCGCGTTGTTACCGGATCCCAAGTTGAACTCAAGATCGCGGTTGTCCATTTTCAGGTTCTCTGCCAAGTAAGCATTGAACGCCGGAGTGCCGCCTAAATTCCAATACAAGTGGTCAGCCACATAGTTATTGGACTTGTTATTCATGTTCTTAACGATCTTATAAAGGGGAGCGGATTTGTAAACGAACGTTTGAGTGTCGTTGGCTTTTTTAAAGTCGGCTTTTGCCAAAAACGATACGCTGCCAAAATTGATCCTTGGTTTTTCTTGCGGCAGAGTCACACCCACCGATTTAGAAATCTTGCGCAGGTACGTGTAGGAGTTATCGGCAATCGGTGTGATGAAGCCATTTTCCAATTCGTGCTGAACATGAGCAGCTTGTTCTGCGATATCGGTGAACAATTTTGTGTCACCGGCAACAGCGACCGGCTCCTCCACGTTCCATTCCATTTGGAAGTTTTCGTCGAAGGTTAAGTTTTCAACTCTTTCTATACCAAGCTGTTTCATGGTCAGTTGAGCCAGGATGAAATAGCCGACATTACGCCCCATCAAAGGATCACGGCTGCCTTCGAAATGCATGTTGTAGGCTTTAGGGCCAACTTTAGTAACGTGGATTTTAGTTTCAAAGCGGTAGTTGGCGCCCAGAGTTTCAATGGCCCACAACGAAGTGACAAGTTTAGAAATGGAAGCGAGAGGGAATTTTTCGTCTTTAGAACCGTTGCCTTCGATTTTACCAGAGTTGGCTTTCATCGTGCACTGGGAGTTCAAATAGACTTTTGCATAAGCAGACGATGTCGTGAAGCCGACAATCAAAGCAGTCAATGCCAGTTGGAATCTCAAGAATGACACCATTTTCCCCTTAGTTATAGATGTAATTGAGCTGGTCTACTTAGCAACTAGGGTTCGGTTAATATACTTAAAATCCTTTAATCTAAAGCTCTAAATGGAGTCGCCGAGATTATTTCCTTTCTCGACGAAGCACGGGTTTGTATTAATTTCCAAAAGGCCGTTCACAGGGGGATTTCAGAGGGAAAACGTTAAACATATGGGGAGGTTAAGCAGCCAAGCTTTTATCTTTCGCTCGGGTGTTTTTTCTTTGGAAAACAGGGGGATGTCGCGCCGTCTCAAATTACTCAATTAAAATCTGCAGGGAACACTCTTACTCGAGAGTGAGAAATAAAAAAGGGCTTCTTGTGAAGCCCTTTTCCTTAACTATGGTTTTGTTTTTCCGCCTGTGGAATCCGTCACCAGACGCAGATCGAAGGAACGATCGTTGATCAAGTTTTGGATATATAACAGCGTTTGGTAAAGCTGTTGTTTTTCAAAGTTACCAAAGCGGAAATTGATCTGATCGGATTTACGACCTGAGAAAGTCATTTCATAAGTCACAAGATCTTCGAAACGATTTTCCGGCAAAAGAGTCAGTACGAAATAAGCGCCGTGATCACGCCACATCGCAATTTTTTGCAGATTTCTGAATGCTTCATAGCGAGCTTTGTCTGACATGACCGGTTGAAGCAAGTACGCCAAATTCACGGCGATCTTTTCGATCTTTTTGTGTCTTAACTGATCCAAGTCTTGATCTTGGGAGTCAAGGTACGCAGAGAACATTTTTTCGATCTGGCTGGCAGAGTATTTTGGAATCGCTTCGTAGGCTTCGGGGCTGATGCAGACTTGGTGACGGAAGTAACCATTCACGATGTCGCCGTTAGAGAAGTCCCAGTGTTTCCAGTCGATTTGTCGATAGATCCATTCTGGCAAAACGTCTTGCGCACGGTTTTGCATTTTTCCGAAATCTTTTTTGGAAACGTTTCTCATACGTGCTTCATAAAAATGGGAAGTCGTAACCAAGGAGCCCGGAGTCCATTGTGGATTGGAATTAAAGATAATGTGATCGCCTTCAGTGATCTTGTTCCCCCAAATACCATAGAAGATTTTGGACTGAGCTGATTTTTGGTAAGTGTCCAGGATGTATTGCTTCTCGATGTTGTTCGCATCGTAGTTTTGCAATTTGTTTTGCGAGTACATCGTGTTGGCTTCCAGGCGCAGGATGCTCATGGAAAGCTTATAGCGAGACATGATGTCGACGGAAGTGTTTGAACCTTTAAACACGCGGTCGATACGGCGTTGATCCGCAGGCAACGTATGGTCTTCCATATACATGTCTTCAACTTCAGACATGTCCGTCAAAAGTTCATTTTGCAATTCAGGTCGGGAAGCCGTTGGGTCGATGACTTTCAAATTTTTAAACTTCACTTTTTTGCTCATGAAGTTATTAAAGGCCGTCGCTGCGGCTGGATTTTTCAAATCAAACACATAGTCCAACATGAAAACATCATTCAAAGATTTACCGAAGTTCAAAGACGCTGGTTTCAAGTCAATCCAACGCTCAAGCTTTCTGTCTACGACACGAAGACCCACAACTTTAAGTCTGCCCAAGTAGTCGATGCTGGCACTAGCGCCCGTGCCGCGGCTTCTTAGTGTAATCAGTTTCACACGGATTTTATCGTTTTCCATGCGGTACAAGTGAATCATGAAATCACCTGACATATAAATATGAGTGGAGCCACCCAAAGAAACTGTCGGATTCAAATCCGTATCGGCTCCCACCGAGAAAACGATGGAAAGCTTGCCTTGAAGGGCCACGAAATCGCCGACTTTCAATTTTTGAACAGCTTTTTGAGCTGTAAATGGAATGCGATCCAAAGTGTAGGGAAGAGCTTTGATGGAATCGCCTTGAGATTTGAACTGACGGGCAAAGTAAACTTCAGTGCCCTGTTCAACATCGAAACCAAATGGTGTGATATCGCCATTCAATAGATCACCGACATTCACATCTGTCGTCATGATGTATTTATCTAAACGAGTGTAATAACCATCCAAGTATGAAGGTTCAGACTTCGCTTTGTATTTTAAAGAAACACTCAAGCCATCGATGATGTCAGCACTGAGGCCAATTGTCGCACCGATATCTTGCTTCGCGATTTGTTTGCGGATTTTTTCTAGAACTTTAGAAGGTTCGAAAATATCCAAACCTGCATGGGACTGAACGGGAACAGATAGAGCCAGAGCCAGTACGAACAGAACTGACTTCAATGATGTCGTTTTCAAAGTTGCTACTCCTGAATAATTAGGACCCCAATTTTTGTTCAGGAGTTGTTGGATAGCAAACTGCAGCGGGTCAAAATAGAGTAATGTATCAACTTTGAGATTCTACGAAACGTGCAAACTTAGATACCCAGTTTGGATTCACGTTCACGCAAGGCACCAAGTGATAGTCTTTACCGCCTGCGTGATGGAAAGTTTCCTCTCCACCGATGCCGATTTCTTCCAAAGTCTCGATGCAATCAGCAACGAAGGAGGGGCACAAAACGGCGATGCTTTTTTTATCAGCAAGTTTCGCGATGGTTTCTTCTGTCGAAGGCTTAAGCCATTCCGCGCGACCCAAACGTGATTGATAAGACAAGCTCCATTGATCTTTAGACAGTCCCATTTTTGAAGCCATCGAAGTTGCCGTCGCCAAGCATTGGGCACGGTAACAAGGTTTATCGCAGGCACCAGGTTTTACGCAGCAGTCAGATGTGACCAAGCAGCCTGCATTCACTTTCACGTGGCTTTCGGGCAAGCCGTGGAAAGAGAATAGGTAGTGAGTGACGTCTTTTCCCTTGAGGAACTCTTGCGCGATTTCCACGCTGGGATCCACAAAGGACGAATGTTGATAGAAATCGCGGATGCTTTTAACTTTGAAATTCAGTTTCAGTTTTCTGATTTGGCGCTGAACTTCACGAAGCGAGGATCCCGTCGTTGCGTCTGCGTATTGAGGATACATGGGCGCCAACAAAACATTTTCAACTCCGGCATCGGCAAAAGCTTTCAGGGCAGAGGGAATATCGGGATCGCTATAGCGCATTCCCACTTTCACCAGATACTTATCGCCCAAATCTTTTTGCAGTTTTTCTGCGAATTGATTCGTATACACCGTTAAGGGAGACCCATTTTCCAGCCAGATCTTTTTATAGTTTCCAGCAGAGATAGGACCACGCTTAGGAACGATTAAAAGATTTACTAAAGGCCAACGGAAAATAAACGGCAGATTGATCACTTCTTTATCCATCAAGAAGTGCTTCAGATACCTTTTAACATCAGGAACTTCATAAGTGCGAGGGCTGCCAATATTTAAAAGTAAAACACCTGTTTTAGCCATGTTGACTCACAATCTCTTCACTGAGGCGTTCACTGCGCTCCAGAATTTTACTTAAACCAATACCCGAAAGATAATTTCCGTGCAGGAAAAGGCCTGCTGGTAACTTTATTTGCGCCAATTCATTTTGAACTTTTTCAAGTTCCAGGTCGTAAATGGGTAAAGCACGATCCCAGCGGTTGATCTTGGCCGACAAGATGCCATCTTGGCGTTTGAACAGGCGTTTTCTTTCTGTCCCAATCAAGCTCAGCAATTCTTTATCAGTCAGATTTACTAAATCCTGATTGTTATTGCCACCCATGATCCACGTTTCGTTATAAGTTTTGTCTCGGCCTGCAAAAATATAAGGCGGCATCAACACACCCAAAGTGCGCAGGTTCAAACCACGAGGAATCAGGCAGCCGAAGCCTTTGTACTTTGTCTGGGCCTTATCAAAGAAAACCGTTGTGCTGATCAAAGACGACATACGCACGCGGGCAAGCAAAGCCGAAACTTCAGGAGCATAGGACTTTAAAAGCTCCGTCGCAGCGAAAGCCGAAGTCGCCAAAACCACAGGGCCTTGAATACTTGCAATATCCACAGAGGAGTTTAAATGAATTTTTACGTCTAACTTTTCTAAAGCTTGTTGCAGGTGATCGACTAAATCCTGCATGCCATTTGCGCCGGTCATCATGCCACGGAATTTTTCACGTTCTTTATTGAACAAAGGCGCAATAATCAGTGAGGCACTTAAATCTTGAGGTTCGTTGGCGTAAATACCTTGCATGGCAGGGCCCAACAGAAAACGAGTCGGCGCTTTGCCCAAACGACGAAGACCCCAAGCCTCTAAAGATTCAAAAGCTTTGGGTTTCAAACTCGCTTTGGCAAAAAGCACCCGTGGGACGACTTTAAATGCGACAGCCAGAATTTCAAAAGGATTCAAAGGGACCGCCTTGGGAAATCCGCGGTAAATGAATCTTTTCTTAGAGGACTCTAATGGCAATGCGGGTACAAGGCCGATTTCTTGGAAGAGTTTTTCAGAGCGGTTGGAAAGGATCAAAGAGTTGGCGGCACGTTCGGCCATACCATGCTCTGAGTAATCAGTTCCTAAAAGGCCACCTACACGAGACGACTTTTCGTGAACTTCAACTTCGAATCCTTTTTGTGCCAGTTTCAGGGCAATAGTTAAACCCGCGAAACCAGCTCCGACAACCGTGATCTTCTTCATATAGATTGAGAGAAGATTTTGGTTTGAGGTTGTTTGGTCTTTAAACGTTCGTCAAAGTACACGCAAGCGTTGCGCAGGAACGGTCTGCCTGCTTCCAGAACAACCAGTTTGTGGTCTTGGATGATCAAAAGCTTATCGTTGATCATCTCGGCCAAGAATTCTTTGGCACCTTGCTCTTGCTCGGCGCTGAGGAATTCTACTTCAAACTCTGTCATCAATTTCAAAATCTGGCGGCGGCGAACTTGATCTTCTTCTGTCAGGATGTGGCCACGCATTGTTGGCAAAACACCTTCATTCAAAGCCTGTTCGTACAAAGGCAGAACTTTTTCATTTTGATGGAAGCTGAATGGAGTTTCAGAAATCGAAGAAACACCCAAGCCCAAAAGAACATCAGTTCTTTGATCCGTGTAACCCATAAAGTTACGGTGCAGGCGTTTTTCATCCATCGCGATGCTTAGATTGTCAGTTGGCAGAGCAAAGTGATCCATGCCCACTTCCACATAGCCAGCTTTGATCAGAATGCCACGAGCGATTTCATAAAGCTCACGCTTTTCAGCAGCCTTAGGAAGATCTTCGTCTTTGAAAAGACGTTGTGCCGGTTTGATCCAAGGAACCAAAGCAAAGCTATAAAGAGCAATACGATCGGGGCGCAATTTGACAGTGGCTTCAGCTGTTTCGCGGATGGATTCAGCTGTTTGTTTTGCCAAACCGTAAATCAAGTCAAAGTTTACAGATGTATAGCCCAGTTTGCGGGCTTCGTCTGAAAGGTTGGCTGTGATTTCCAAAGGCTGAATACGGTTTACCAAACGTTGTACTTCGGGGTTGAAGTCTTGAACACCCATACTTACGCGGTTAAAGCCCAGTGTGCGCAAAGCCTTCAGTTGTTCTGCCGTCGTACGACGTGGGTCGACCTCGATAGAACCTTCAAAGTGTTCTTTATCCAGAGTGCAGTCATTCACGATCGGGGTCAGAAGACGAAGCAAGGACTCAGAAGAAAGGAATGTCGGAGTTCCGCCACCCAAGTGAATGTGTTTCAGTGGAGATTTCAAAAGTTCTGGCACTTGTTGAGTGTAAAGGTGCCACTCTTTCAAAAGCATATCCACGTAAGGAGATTCTTTCGTGTGGCTTTTCGTGATGATGTTGTTACAGCCACAGAATGTACAAAGCGTTTCACAGAAAGGAATATGGATGTACAACGACCAGCCGCCATCGCCTTTTTTCAAAGTCGTGTTCAAATGGGAAACCCACTGCTCGCGCGTGGGATTAGTTTCCCAGTAAGGTACAGTCGGATAGGATGTATAGCGCGGAGCTGGGACGTCGTATTTTGCCAAAAGATTTTTTATCATCATGAAAGCACCTCACGGACTGTCTCGATGAAGAGTTTTACATTTTTTTCCGGAGTTTTAGGAAGGACACCGTGACCCAAACCACAAACCCAACCTGCACGTGCCTCAGGGGACATGTCCTTCATCGGGGCCAGGAAGTTTGCCACGGCCTTTTTAAAGTCACCGTCTTCCATGAACAACAAGCTTTGATCGAAGTTACCTTGAACGAAACCTTTATTTTGAACTTTAAAGCATTCAGGGATGTAGCAACGGTGATCGAAACCTTGGCCAGCCCATGGGAGCTCTGCGAATTCTTTATTAAAGAATGTCGGTTGAGTGCCCTTTGAATAGTAACCAATTTTACCCGGGAATTCTTTTGCCAGAACAGAGATTACAGGTTGGATCCATTCTTTAAAGAACAATGGGGATACTTCGCCAGCTGCGGTATCAAAGATCATAACCAGTTCCACGCCGCCATCCAATTGAAGTTGGATGTTTGCTTTAAGAAGCGGAAGCATTTTTTCCAGAAATTTTGGGAACATATTGATCAATACTTTAGATTGAATCAAAGAACCGGCATGGGAGCCTTCAACACCGTATACGAACAATGTCCAAGGACCGCCGACGAAGCCGATCAAGCTTTTGTCTTTGGGAAGTACTTCGCGAGTGGCGATCACAGCTTCTTTTTGGAATTTCATGAATTCAATCGCAGGAGCGACCTCGCCCAACTGACCGATTGTTTCAGGATTTAGCTTAAAGCCCAATTGTGGACCGTGAGCATCCGTGTATTTCAAGCCCATTCCCAATGCTTCCAACGGGAATAGGATGTCAGAGAAAAGGATGGAGACATCGAAATCAAATTCAGCGACCGGGCCACGAGCCACTTCGGCAGCTAGTTCCGGAGTTTTGCAGAGCTCTTCGAAAGAGTTTTTCTTTCTCATGCCTTGGTAGTGCTGGTGATAGCGACCGGCCTGACGCATGAACCAGATTGGAGGAACTTTTTGTGCTTTTCTTTGAAGAGCGTTGTGAAAAAGAGTGTTCATGTAGGTGTTTCCTCCGTGGACCATTGGTAGCCGATGCCGCGCACAGAACGAATGTGTGTTTCGCCGTCTTCGCCCAATAGGTGGCGCAGACGAACGATGATGTTGTCAATCGTACGGTGGCTTGGATTTTTATCAACCCCCCAGATTTCGTTCATGATTTCATCACGACTTAAAACGCGGGGTGCTTTGTCAATTAATAGCTGCAAGATTTTCATGTCAGTCACAGCAGGATACTCAATTTGGCCTGAGTTCCTGCGAACAGACATATTGGTGAAGTTAATCACACAGGAAGTCAGTTGGACTTCCTTAAGGGGAGCATGGGAATCCAAAACGTTTTTCACGCGGATTAACAGCTCTTTCAAATGGAAAGGTTTAGGAATGTATTCAGATGCGCCCAATTCAAAACCCTGCAGGCGAGATTCCGCATCTGCCTGAGCGGTCAGGAATAAAAATAGAACTGGGGAGAGCTTTTTCATTTTAGCTGCGAGCTCAAAGCCCGTGCCATCAGGAAGTCCCACATCCAAAATCACCAAATCAAAGTCCTTGTTTTTACTGAACAACGCCCACGCTTCGGCAACGCTTTTGCCCCAAGAAACCTCATAGTCCTTGCGCAGGCGTTCTGTCAGCGTTTCTCCCAAGGACAAATCATCTTCGACCAGAAGGATTTTTCTCGTCATAGATGACCCTCCGTGTGGAGGATTGATTTGAAGCCAGCATTTTCGGAGGATTCGAACTTGATATCTCCACGCATTTTTTCCATCAGACGTTTTGTAATCAAAAGTCCAATGCCGTTGCCGCGGGAGTCTTTAGAATTTAGCAGTTCAGAACCCAATTTGTTCGTTTCGCCTTTAAAGCCCAAACCATCGTCTTCAAAGATCACTTCAAGACGGTTGCTGTTTAAGGCGCGCACGCGAATGCGAACAGTTGTGGCTTTGCCATGCAGAACAGAATTTTGCAGAAGATTGCGAACGACACTCATTAAAGCTCGGCGGTCGCCAGAAATTTTGGCGTCCCGTTCAAGCTCCACGGAAAGATCCGCGAATTCGCTGCGAAGGTTTGCCATCAATTGGCTCAAGGACATTTCTTCGTGCAGCAGAGGGCTTACTTCAAGGTTGGCCAGCAGCAAAGAGTTTTCAAGTTGCAGATCCAGTCTTTGGATATCTGCGATCAGGCGCTTCATCACTGGCGGGCTGTTACCTTGCAAATCTTCCTCTAAAACTTCAGCTTGCAGTCTTAAGCGGGCAATTGAAGTTTTGATATCATGACTGAAAGTCGAGAAAAAGAAACGTAAGCGATCATGGCGTTGTTTGTCGCGGAAAGTGAAAACGATGAGGGAAATACCGCCGATAAGGATCGAACCCAAAAGAATCGATCCTTCCCAAGCGATCATGCGATGTTGGCGCGCACCTTCCAACTCCATTAAGAAGAAGACCCACCACCAAGCCACAAGTGCAAACGTGAACGCGAACCAGATGATCGCGAGCACTGTTTTCAAATGTGACTTTAGGAAGTTCTTCATTCAATTACTCCGCAGAACCCACGATGATGCTTGCTGCTTCAGCTAGCAACTCATCTGTGTGAGCCATAGATACGAAACCAACTTCATAAGCGTTCGGAGCCAGATAAACACCTTTATCCAAAGCCTTTAGGAACAAACCTTTGAAAGTTGCACCTTGGTTGGCAGGAATTTGTTCAATCGTGCGGATTGTTTTGCCGTCAGTATTGCCATGGATCCAGAACAACGAAGAGTGTTGTTCAACTTTCAAAGGCAAACCTTTTTTAGCGAAGCCATCACGTAACGCTTGTACGAATTTTTGAGTGCGTTTCTCAAGAACATTCCAGCCATCAAGGCGCTGCATTTTTTTAAGAGTCACAAGACCCGCGCGCATGCCGATAGGATTTGCTGACAAAGTTCCCGCTTGGTAAACATCACCGCTTGGGGCAACCATGTTCATCAATTCCGCGCGACCCCCATAGCAACCCACTGGGAAACCACCACCGATGATTTTACCGTAAGTCACAAGGTCCGGAGTGATACCTGTTTTTTCAACCATGCCGGCTAGGCCCACACGGAAACCCGAGATCACTTCGTCAAAGATCAACAATGAGCCGTTCTTTTTGCAAAGATCGGCGACTTTTTGAAGGAATTCTTGGCGTTGGATCAAAAGACCATAGTTCGCGGGAAGTGGTTCGATAATCACAGCTGCGATATCTTTACCTTGAGCCGCAAACACTTCAGCTAGTTTTGCTTCATCGTCCAATGGAGCCACGACAGTTGTTGCGGCCACTTCAGCAGAAATACCTGCAGATGAAGACGCCGCCGCACCCGCCAAACCAGAACCCGCTTTTACAAGCAAGTTGTCAACGTGACCGTGATAGCAACCTTCGAATTTCAAGATTTTGCTACGGCCAGTTGCCGCGCGAGCTACACGCAACGCTGACATAACGGCCTCAGTACCAGAAGATACGAAACGAAGTTTTTGCATGAATGGCAAAGTTGAAACGATCCACTCTGCCAATTCAAGAGAGTAAATTTCAGTCGCACCGAAAGTCCAAGCTGTGTCTACCATGCGGTGAACTTCTTCAGCAACTTCGGCATCACGGTGCCCTAGGATCAGGGGGCCAAAGCTTTGGCAGAAGTCGATATACTTTTTGTCTTCAACAGAGGTCAAAAAAGCACCCTCAGCTTGCTTAAAGAAAACAGGAGCACGGTCCAAGCCTTTGAAAGAACGAACTGGGGAGTGAACTCCGCCGGGAGCGACTTTAAGAGCGCGTTGGAATAATTCTTCAGATGTTACTTTGTGCATTGCTGTCTCCAGTTATCTTGATCCAAGTAGATATTTAATTTTGATTCATTGAAGTGACCTTGTTCCTGCAAATACTGACGGATAATTTTGAAAGTATTGCCGGGGCCGCACGCATGGTGCTTGCCAAGAACTTCAGGGTGTTTTTTGGCTGTATCCAAGAACTGACTGCCACTGCTCCAAAAGAAGCACTCCTTACCAGTCACGGGTGTTGCATTGTTTTGCTCGCCCAAAGTGTAAGTCGCAACCAAAGGCATTTGGCGTGCGCCTTCTTCGTAACCCGTGTCGTGAGTTAGTTTCGCCCACGACAAAGATTTACCGGCCAAGATATCGATGCGGGATTCTTCTTGTTCGCCTAAACCCTCAGAGCAACCGTGAACCCAAACACCTTTTTGAGCCATGGCTTTCCAAGTGCGAGTTCCTGCCGTCCAAATGAATTGATCGAACTTCAAAGATTCCGGCCAAGATTCAGAACGGGAAACATACAAAGCGTTTGTTCCTGTTGGAATCTTCCAGTCGTTAAGGACTTTTCTTTCCGCGCGAACTTCGGAAGACCACATTTGATCCGCCGCAAATTTCGGAGAAACCACAGAAGGTTTCAATTCGCGTTTATCTAAAACAGTCCCACCGTCAGTCAGACCTTTAAGGATCGTGATTTCACCGTAAGGACGAGACAAAACAGCAACACCAATCTTTTGATGGCAACCGCCACCAAAGCTCGCCAGAATATCACGCTCTTTTTGAGCACATTGGAATGTCGTTGGATTGTCGATCTTAGCCAATAAAGCTTTTAGATCTGCACGGTCCGCTTTGATCTCGACAGCCAAAGCACCTTGAGCCGCTGCATTCGGATTGATACTCAAAGGAAGTGCCGCAAATTCAACTTGATCCAAATACGAACGAAGCATGCCTTGAACTTCTTTGAATTCAGGTTCTTTCGCAGTCAACAGGCGATCCAAAGCAGCTTTCGCCACAATCAAACCATCTGTTTCTGGTGCCTCTAAAAGTTTGCGAATACGTGTTGGTATATTTCCACGCACGCTTTCAAACTTGACGGATTCCAAGCTGAACGGAAGATGTTCTTTAAAGAAGTTCGTCAGATTGTATTCACGACGAGGCGAAGAACTGAACACGTTCATTTTTTTAGATGTGCGCAGTTTTTCAAAGTGAGATTTTTTAACCAACAACAAATCACGTTGATCAGCGCGAGGTAGTGTCGCTGCAATCACAGTTTCTGTTTTAATTTCTGTTGGAAGATCTTTCCAAGAGTGAACCACCATGTCGGTTTCGCCCTTGATCAACTCGCCAAAGAAGTCTTCAGTGAAAACGCCTTTTTCAGGAATTTGCCACAGCGGAGTTGTCAGGTTGATGTCACCCAAAGATTCTTTGAACTTGAATTCGATTTCAAGTCCTGGATTTTTTTCTTTTAGAATTTCGCCAACCATATAGGCCTGGAGGCGGGCCAAATCACTTTTTCTCGCGGAAATCTTTAAGCGCATATATCGTCCCACCCAAGTGGACGAAGCTCCGTTCTTTGTGCGAAGGCCAAGGCTTTTTCAAACAAGAACTCGCGGATTTGCTCGATCTTTGTTTGTCGGTCCTTTTTGGTCTCTTCGATTTCGGCAAAGAACTGTTGAAGGGTCATGAGAGTCACGTGAGGGAACTGACTCGCGATCATTGCTGCAAGATTGTTTTCTTCGCCGCGCAGATCGTAAATTACATGAGGACGGGTATCCTGCTTGCTGATCAATTCCAAGATGCGTGCATCAGACAGAGGCGCAGCAATTACCATCGCCTCTCCATGAACGTAAGCTTCGTTGTAGTTAGAAATAGTCAAATTATCGTATTTCTCTGCGAAGCTGCGCATCTTTGTGCATTCACGGCAAAGAACTTGAACGGATTTTTTGTGAGCCAGCCACGGAAGAATTTCTTGCGCCAGTTGTCCGGATCCGCAAAGAGTCACGGAGTCCATATCCTTGGAGTAGCGGCGCAGAAGGCTGCCATAACTTTGTGAACCAATTCCCACCAAGTGTTCCGCACGTGTGCGTTTCACTTCTTGCATGACGAAGTTTAACCATTTCTGATTATCGCCAAACAAAGTGTCGCTTGCGGCTTTACGAGATTCGATGAAGTTGCGGAATTGACCGAAGACTTCAGTTTCACCCACGATGGGGGAGTGGAGACCACAGAGAATTTCAAGAAGAAGGCTGAACGCATTTTCGCCGCGAAGAATTTGATCGTCGGCTTCCAAAACATCTAGCATTGAATTTACTTCGTCTTCACGGCAAAATAAAATCTGGCGAAGACATGTCTTCCAAACAGCTGCATCTTGAAGAGACTCAGCAAAGTTTTTACTAGATTTTCTGTGAACGAGAAGTATATCTTCCATCTTGATTATTAGGTTTATCACTAAACTTTCATTAAAGTGTCATTGAAATGTCATTAACGCTGCTTTCCCATAGTGAGACGGCATCTGACATCCGAAGCGAGGTTCTATATGAAGTTGACACAGAGGCCCAGAAGAAACAGACGCACTGAAGCTGTGCGACAAATGGTTGCTGAAACGGATCTCCGCCCATCACAATTAGTGCTCCCATTGTTCCTGGTTGAAGGCACGGGCCAGAAGCAAGAAATTGCTTCAATGCCAGGCATTTTCCGTATGAGCCCTGATTTAATTCTAGATGAGGTTGCGAAGGCTGTTGCATTGGGAGTGAAAAGTTTCGATCTTTTCCCGGCTTTGCCAGAAACCAAAAAAGATCCAACCGGGAAGGAGTCATTGAGCCCGAATGGTTTAATGCCCACAACCCTGAAGAAAATTCGCGACAAGTTTCCTGATGTGACGCTGATCACGGACGTTGCTCTCGATCCCTACTCCTCGGATGGACATGATGGCTTAGTGAAAAACGGTCTCATCTTGAATGATGAAACGGTAGAGATTCTCGCGAAAATGAGCGTGCTTCATGCGAAGTCCGGTGCCGATATCGTGTCACCATCGGACATGATGGATGGTCGAGTCGGTGCGATCCGCGAGGCATTGGATGCGGAAGGTTTGATCGACACTGGCATCCTTTCTTACTCGGTAAAATACGCTTCCAGTTTCTATGGTCCATTCCGTGAAGCATTGGATTCCGCTCCTAAATTCGGGGATAAAAAAACCTATCAAATGGATTTCAGAAACACGCGTGAAGCGATTCGCGAAATCGATTTGGATGTGGCCGAGGGCGCAGACATCGTGATGGTGAAGCCTGCGTTGTCCTATCTGGATGTAATCGCAAAAGTAAAGGCACACACTTCAATTCCAGTGGCTGCTTACAACGTGAGTGGTGAGTACGGCTTGATCAAGCACGGAGCCAAAGCGGGCTTGATCGATGAAACACGCGCGATGGTGGAAACACTTTATTCCATCCGCAGAGCGGGTGCCGATATCATCTTTACTTACTTCGCTTTGCCAATGGCTGAGTGGTTGCAAAAAAATCGTTAGAAGGTCGCGCCAGGAAGAAGGTAAAAGGTACGGACACACTTTCTCCCAATTCTTAGAGTTGGAGTTACACAAAATAAGGTACGGGAGAAAGTGTGTCCGTACCTTTTGTCTCATTCTGATTCAGTCTTTGTTTCCTAAGAAAAAACCGCAAGTTTCATTCGGATTCTGCCGAAAAGTCTAGTAGGGAATGTTTTAACCAAGGACTGCCAAATGAAGCATGTTAATAAGATATTGGCCGTGGGCCTTCTCGTTATCGCCTTTCAAAACTGTGCTCCTAATAATGCCTCATTCACAAAATCCGAATTAGCGTCTTCGCAGACGGCTCCTGAAGAGGAGGCGGTTCCGAATTGCTTTGGGCGCACGGAGGGTACGACTTGGTGGGTTCCATCTAATGAAGCAATTGTCGAAAATGGCATTTGTGAATTTGGTGGAGATCTAAAATATTCCTATCAAAAAAATATCGAGCTGATTTGTACAAATGGAAATGCGGTGCCCACAGGTAACTCGCAAAAAGGTGCGTTGATTTCCACTGCTGGTGCATGTTTGCCAGCAAACTGTAATGGAAAACCGGCTGGAAGCACTTGGGCCGTTCCGAATGGAACAGTGTCTGAACCACAAAGCTGTCCATCTTCGTCTGTGGTCGTGAATGCGATTTACAATAAGAACGACAATTATGTCTGTCTGGGTGGTAAAGAAAGTTACGTGAACTCTGAAAAAGGCAGTTACATTGGTTTGGATAAAGCATGTCCTGCTCCGGATTTAACGGCGGCTTTCTCGAGTGAAAAAGTGGCGATCAATGGCACGGCGGGTTTGATCACTCAAGGTATCAATGTCAGCACGATGGCTTATTCGTGTTCTGACGGTCAGTCGGGAATGTTGCCAGTGGCGCAAACTTCGACCTCGATTAAAGTGACTCAAGATCTGGCTTGTACGGTGAAAGGTACGAACTCTGCCGGTGTTTCTGTTAGTAAAACAGCTTCGATTTCTGTGACTTGCGGAAGCAATGAAGTGAAATCGGGCGGTAAATGTATCGTGTACGCTTGTAAATCATTTGTGGAAATTAAATCTTTCCCAGTGGTGATTCCAGAGCGCACAGTGGACGGCGTTTGTTATTATGCGAAGTTGTTTGATAAGATCGCGACGGGTCCTTCTTCAGGATCGCGTTTATCGAATGTGGTAGCTCGTGACCATAGCTCGGCGAATGGTGGTCCAAGCAATTTGGCAGTTACGAATGTGGCGGCTCCTTATGTCTTGGGTGCTTTCACTAATAAGGTGACTTTGAATGGCGAGCGCTCTGTGAAGTTGTCGGGTTCCTCTCAGGCATTGACTTCGATTCTGGTTGATAACTTTGTCTTGATGGGAAGTCGCCTGGCTTCATCAACGGCCGCGATTTCAAATTACCGCGCATTCGGTTCGGGTGACTCTGCCATCGGATCAACAGGCAAGATCAAAGTGAATAACGCTGATGTGTCGTTGCAGGCTTTCGAGTCGGGCGGTACAGCGACGATCGGTACATTGTTACTGACTAGCGACTTCAGTGTTGGCAAGCAGTACGAGCTGAATGTAAATGCTCTGGATTGTGGTGGTTCTAAAGCAATGTCCGAGATTTACTTAGTGTTCCAATAGGTTGAAAGGCCCTTTCGTTTTCAGCAAACCTCTTTGTTTGACACAAAGAGGTTTTGTCGTTTTGATCGAGTGATGAAAACAATTTTCTGCTCTTTGTTGGCTTCTTTCGTTTTATCATCAGTGGCTCAGGCTGAGGTTTCTGATCTTTACAACGGTGTTCGTTGCCGTACTCCCGATAAAGCCATTCAGATTCATTTTGCTATCACTAAGAATCAACCCATTGCTTTGTATTGGATTGAAAATGACCGTGTCACGGTTCTTTCCAATCGTGTTGAAGAGTTCCAACAGATTGCTGTCGGTTTGGATGGCGATATGAAATACGTTTTGAATTTCGATCAAGGATTTTACCGCGAGATTATCCAATCCACAGGTCGCGTGACGAAAGATATCCGTGGATTGAACTGCGTGTACTGCCCAGTGGAGATGGATTATTGCCCAGGGCAATTCGATAACAACTAAGATGTTTCCTGTTGTTGCTTGGATGAAAACGCTCAGCTGTTAACATTTTTTGGCGTTTTCTTTAAAGTGTCTCAATTTGAGAGTCCTATCTCATCCAGACTGGTTTTTAGTCTGCACATCTTTTGCAAAATAAACTGCATTTGCAAATTGTAGATGGAGAGACGCGTGAAGAAATTGGCAGTGCTTTTTTTCTTAATACATTTTTTCAGTGTTTCGCTCGTATTAGCTGGGACGGAAACTGTTCCTTATGCCGACAAATTTTTTCTTGAAAAGAATGCCTTGTGTGTCACTGAGGTTATATATCGTCATCAGACTGATACAAAAATAGGTGAACTGACAGTACTTCCAAAAGGAACACGATTGTACCATTGGGAAAAGGCCTCGAGCTCACAAATCAATAGATGGAATTCGGAAGGAAAAATTTCTGAAGAGCGTTTGACTGCTCTTAAGAAGCTAGGAGGAAACTCTGGCGGAGGATTTTATGTCTCTTCTAGTCCATTGGACTCCATTAATTACGGAAGTACAGCTATCGTGGTTGAACTTCCCAAAGATACGATCCTGCTTAATGTCACTTACGGAAGTATGCTAAGTTGGAATTGGTATTTGGAGGCATTGCGAAGCAAAGGCATTTCGGTGATTTCTGTTCGGCATACACCAACATGGATGAACGTGATTGATGTTGAAACCCTGTCGAAGATACACGTGGCTACCGTTGACGATTTTAGAAGTATCAAGATTTCAACTCCTGAGCGACCATGGAGCTATAAAAAGTTTTTTAAATTATTTCCTGAACTGAAAAATGAAGAGAATTTCAAGAATCCAAGCGCGGAAATGGATGCCTTCTATAAAGCTATTAAGGTTCCTGGTGAAGAAGGAATCAAAGCCGTGGATTTCATCATTAGAAACGGTTCATCTAATATGGCGAAGGAGGTTATTGAAAAAGCCTCCGTGGAAAACTTCACTCAAGAGTCGATCAAAGCGGCCATTATGCGAAATTTTTTTTCTTACAATCCGTTGTTTGAGAAACTTTCCTCGGATCCGGAAAAATATGGTTATGTTCTTTTAGAAGGTTTTAAACATTCTCACACAGCGAGTAATGCTTGGAGTTCAATGCGATCTACTCCTATGGATATTTCACAGAGAACTCGGATTCTACAATTGGCTAAGAAGGCACAAGGACCTGACTCATCGCCTTATGTCGATATTTTGATAGCGGAATATAAAGGTAAGCCTGGCCAGTGGCTGCCTCACCCGTTGTGCCAAGAAGTCTTTCAATAAAAAATTATTTTTTAAGAGACGGTTTCTCTTCGGGAATGACCCAAGAGAATGTCTTGATGATCTGATTACACTCTTTCAGGGACTTTGTGAAAGTGTCTTTGTTATCCAGGCAAGTCATGATCGCCACTTTGTCTTCGTTTTTCAAAACGACCTGGCGAATCTGTTTGTTTTTGGATCGGGAAAGCATGTCCACGATCAATGCCGGGCTGCCATTCAAATTGAATTGTTTCGTCGCTAGCACTTCAAAGCCATAGCTTGGGTAGTCACGCATCCATTTGCGCGTGTAAAGCTCGAGCGATGCATTTTTAGAAACACGGTCCGTGCGCACGCTGAGTGAAGCGGCATCGGGTGCTGTTTTATCTGCAAAGCGAACGGTGTCGAGAAGGCTGTCTTCAGATGTCGCAATCGGCGTCCAAGTGCTTCCATCTGTTTTAACGGTAAAGCCCTTGTGCAAAAAATAAAGACCCTTTTCTGGCGCCGTCAGCGCAGAAGTACTCGTCGCAGGGTAAGGGGCTGCGAAGCTTGTCAGGGGACTTAATAAAAGAAGAGCTAACCACGTTCTCACCCTTTCAGGTTATCAAGGGTGACCTAGCCCAGCAAGAGCAAAGGTCTTTATTTCACGGGTGTAGGCGCTGGCGTCGCCGTTTCCGCAGAAACTGGACTCGCTGCTGGCGCTAAAGACGGTGCAGCAGACTCAATGGGAGTCGCAGTAGGTGCTACAGAGGGAGTCGGGGATTCCGGGACGATTTTTCGTTCAGGAAGTGGATTTGCAGGTTCCTGCACTGGTGATGGCTTGGGAATTGGCTGGCGTTTCGCGCGACGAGTGGGTTTTGCTTGTGTCGGAGCTACCACGGCAGCTGCTGCAGCCGCATTGTCAGTTGAAGTTACTCCATTCGCCGTAGCGGGCACTTCCGTTTTTGCGGCGTTGGGATCTGCCAAGCAAGGTCCCATATCATCCGGCAAGGCCACGATGTAGATTTGCTTTTTATCCTGGAAGGTTCTGGTGAATGCCACACGTTCGTTGGATTCATTGGAAACGGCAGGGTACATTAAGGAGTCTGTGCCTTTGAAAACGACCTGCGTGCATTTCGTTTCCAAATTGTAGACTTCGATTTGATTCTTTTTTTCGCCTTTTCTTAGAATGCTATAGAACAAACGTGCCGGCGGGCGAGGGGCAAAGAACAAGTCGCGGTATTGTCCCTCATCGGATTTCAAAAGCACCGTTTGTTTGGTGCGTATATCAACCAATTGTAAACTTTGTTGTTTTGTTTCCAAATTTGTTTCAATGAAAGCGACGCGAGATTTTTCAGGTGAAAGAGTCGGCGAGCGACGATCTCTCCCGGTTTCCGCTGCCAGCAACGACACGAAGCCAGATTTCAAATCAGACTGATAAATGCCTGTCACATCACCACGACGAGACGTGAAAATCACGGAAGGCTTAGTGGGGTGAGGCATCAAGAAAGCCTCGCCATCGTAACCGGGCTGATTTGTGACACGTAAAATATCAGAGCCAAAGCGGTCGCTCATGTAAATATCTGCTGGAGGAAACTCTTTGCTGGGATTTCTATTCAAGAATGGACTTTCTTTGATCTCATCCGTTGTGCTTGAATAAATCATTTCCATTTCACTGATATAGCTCGCATCGAAAGCGTCGCCATCTTGAAAAGTTACACGACGTTCCTTGTTGCGAATAAGATCTGTTTCATAAAGCTGCAGATTCTTTTGGTTGCCGCGGCCACGGCTTGCGTAAATCAAGCGATTGCCATTGGCTGAAAAACGGGGACGTTCGTTATCACCTTGAAAAGTGATTTGCTTGATATCTTTTTGAAGCAGGAAATCCGTGGTCAAAAGATCTTTTGTTGGGCTGTGTGTGCATCCTGAAAGGATGCTGCCCAAAATAAAGATCTTCATACACGTTTGCTTCATATTTCTACCTTGTGAAGTACTTTTTGTAACAGTGAGGAGGGATTGACCTTCTTCAGATTTTTCAACTCAACCCACTGGATGTTTCGGTTATTCACGCTCTTTCTTTGAGCGATTTTTATGAAGATATCATGATGTGTGATATTGTGTTTAGCATCATAGTCTTTGGGCTTGTCATCATTTTGAGAAATCGTTCCTGGAAAGATCATTTGCCCTTTAAGGAACGGAGCATAGTCATTCTCTATCAGTGCGACTTTATTGTTCTTGATTGAAACAATTGGATTCCAGACCCAGACTTCACTCTGCTTACGTGGCTTTTTCAGAGGCAATTTGTCCACCATGTTTTTTTCGCGTGCAACGCAATCCGTGGACCAAGGACACATCAAGCACATGACTTTTTGGGGAGTGCAAATCGTTGCTCCCAATTCCATGAGTCCCTGATTGACGGAGTCAGAATTTCCAAACGAAGACAAGATATCAGAAAGATCCTGCAATTGTTGGCGGGCTTTTCCGTTCCACCACTCCAACTTCAAACCATAGCGGCGTGAAAGAACGCGGATCACGTTGCCATCAAGAACGCCCACTTTTTCACCAAAGGCGAGGCTTGCCACCGCACGGGAAGTGTACGGACCAAATCCAGGAAGTTCTAAAAGTTCTGCGGCCGTTCTGGGAAATCCATTTTCGGCCAAAGCTTTTGCCGCTTTATGAAGATTGCGGGCGCGTGAATAATAACCTAGACCAGCCCATGCTTCTAATACGTCATGCTCTGGAGCTGAGGCCAGGTCCTGAACAGTGGGGAAATTTTTAAGAAATTTTTCGAAATAAGGGATCACTGCGACGACTGTAGTCTGTTGCAACATGACTTCGGAAAGCCAGATACGATAGGGATCTTTGTTCTCGCGCCATGGGAGACTGCGGCGATTCTTTTTGTACCACTGGATCAAGCTTTTATGGTCGCGTTGATGGTCGAGTTTCTGATCGTATTTTGAGCTCATCCGCGGTAATCTAGTCGGGAGATAATTGAGGAGTCAATAATGGAATACAAACCGCTCAGTGGACGTGAGTTCCCCCGATTTTCTGCGATTAAAACTTTCTTCAGATTGCCCTACGTGGCAATTGACGCGGATTATGAAGTTGGAATCTTTGGTATTCCTTATGACGGCGGCGTTTCCTATCGTCCCGGTGCTCGTTTTGCACCGACAAAAGTGCGCGAAGTTTCTGCTTTGGGCCGTGGCTTCCATATGACTCGTATGGAAAACTTCTTTGAGAAATTAAAAGTCGCAGATATCGGCGATTGTCCCACAGTTCCTATTGACCAAGGTCAAACATACGAGCGCATTGAAAAGTTCGTGGGTGAGTTGCTTCAGCACAACAAGCGCTTCGTTTCTGTCGGTGGAGATCACTCGACAACTCTTCCGGTATTGCGCGCATTAAGAAAAAAATATGGCAAGCCTTTGGCTTTCATACATTTCGATGCTCACTTGGATACTTATCCGGCTGCGTGGGGTTGTGAATACCATCATGGTGCTTTTGCCCGTCACGCAGTGGAAGAGGGCTTGGTCGATCCCAAGAAAATGGTGCAAATCGGAATCCGCGGTCCCTTGGCGGCGGGCGGAGATTTGGATTTCGTAAATAAACACGGGATTCGCGTTATTACTGTCGACGAAATCCGCAATCAAAACATCAACGACTTTTTGAAGACCTTGCCGACGTTCGACGATACTCCGACATACATCAGCTACGACATCGACAACCTGGATCCAAGCTGCGCTCCAGGCACCGGCACGCCAGTCCCGGGCGGATTGACGACGTACGAAGTGCAACGCATCTTCCGCGCCTTTAAAATTCCAAACTTGGTAGGCTGTGACGTGGTGGAGATCTCTCCACCATTCGACCACGGCGACATCACCGCCCTGGCTGGAATGGACGCGATGTTTGAAATGCTCCACTTGTTTAAGGCTAAATAGTTTTTTTAGAAAAACCCCAGCACCCCTGGGGTTTTGTTTTTCTCCTCACGCTATTATTTCCGAATCCCTTTCGCTTCCTAATCTATTCCTATCTCTATCCCTAACCTGTCCAATGTCCGTGGGGTATCGGTCATCTTGGTATCTCGCCATCCTGTGATCCCATCCTGCCATCCTCAGATCGGACAACTATGTATCCATATTCAAAATCTCGCGCATCTGACCCGCACGCACAATTTGCATCGTCACGTCCTCGTTTCGGGGGGATCGGTCAACCGACTCCCCAAGAGGAGTTACAAATGAAGCAGCAAACTTTTTCTCAACTACATACTCATTGGCGGCATCGCTATTGTTACGGTGGTAATTTAAGAAAATCGTCCAAAGGCAGGGGAGCCCGCCCGTTGTCGTCAACCGATCCTATTCATTTGGTTTTTAAAGTTAATAAAGGCGCTGTTCGCGCCGGACTTCGCAGTCCTCGGACTTTTAATTTGTTACAAGCACTGTTGCGAAAGTATTCGCGAAAGTTTTTTGTCCGAGTTGAACAGGTTTCTATTCAAACTGATCACATCCATCTTTTGGTGCGAGGTGGGCGGAGATCGGCGATGCAAATTTTCTTGCGGGTGGTGGCGGGGCAGTTTGCTCAGTGCTTGACCGATACCTTCAGTCAGAAGCATGAGGGTGAAAAGGTTTGGAAGCATCGTCCGTTTTCGCGGGTTATTAAAGGTTATAAACCTTATCGAATTGTTCGGGACTATATTCAATTGAATGAGCTCGAGGCGACAGGGCGGCTGTATTCGAAAACGCGACTGCGTGGGTTGTCAGAAGAGCAGTTGAGGGAGTTGTGGGCGTGACCGATACCCTCGGGAAGAGAGGGATTTGGAGTTGACCGATACCCGGGATAAGAGGGTGAGTTGTTGTGTGGCCGAGACCTCGAAAGGATTGAGTGAGCGGCTAACAAGAATTAGAAGTAAGAGTCCGCCCAGTCGATGAGTTGGCCGCTGATCCAGCCTATTTTTTCTTCGATGGTGATGAGGCGGCTGCGGTTTAGGTAGCTGAAGAATTCTTTTCTTAAATTGGCGGCTGTGGGTTCGTGCAGAATCAAAACGCCGCTTTCGGTGTCATGGATGAAGCTGCGGCGATTTAGATTCACACTGCTGAGGAAGCTTAGTTTGCCGTCAATAACCAAAATTTTCGCGTGCATGATGGAATTGGATTCGGTCCACTCATAGATCATGACGTTTCTAAGATGGCGGTTCACGCCTTCTTTATTCACTTCCTCGGCGATTTGGGGAGTGCCGTCGCCAGCTAAGTGAATACGGGTTACGACTTTAACCGCCACGCCACGAGCGTGGGCGCGATCCAAGGCAGCGCTGATGGCCACTGAAGGACGGAAGTACGGCGTGGTTAACAACAGTTCTTTTTGAGCGGAATCGATCATCTCGATGTAAAAACGCTCCAGCTGATAGCCATCAAAATATGGCAAGGACATCACATGGCGAACGAGGGGTTTCGAATTCGGCAAAGCTTTCAAGCGAACCACCAGATCCGAGTTGCCAACCACCGGGATATTCACGTTCGTTGAACGGAAGCGCTGAGTGGAAGGCTCTCGATTCCAGAAATTCAACATTTGCGCTAGAGTGTGTTTCACGATGTCCGTGCCACGCAGTTCGATTTCGAAGTCGTTATAGTAAATATACGGTTCTTCACCATCGCCATAATTTTTCAAATTCTTATACGCACGGTAAAACGGCGTTTCCGGGAAAATATAAGAATCTCGAATGTTACGACCACCTGTGATCAAGAAATTTGCGGCAGGCTCGCGGACAGAATATCCTAAGAGCAACTTTGTGTGATTCACCCGGTGAAGTCGATCAAACCAAGTTCCATCTTTGTCATCAGTAACAGAGTATTTGTAATACTGAACTTTCACATTCGGCAGATCACGCATCAACCAGGAAACGATCTCGCGGTCTTTCTTGGTCATCGTGACTTGCGGAACCAGGATGCGCACTTGTGTGCCTTTTTCCGCGTGATAACGAATGGCCCGTGCCGTCACCATTCCTGAAAAGTCTGCGGAGAAGTTCAAAGAAGACACCCATAAAATATCAAATTGCGGAGCCTTGGCAAAATTCAGAGGCGCCATTGGATTCTTGGCATCGAAATCCCGCCGTTGCAAAGAAGAGCCCGTTAATGAAATCACTCGACGGTTCATCGCCACATACGGATCGCGCAGATTCGTATAGGAATCAAAAGTCTCTGGGCACGTGTCGAAGTTAAAGTCCTGCATCCAAAAAAAGCCTTCAGGATTCTTACCAAAGCCATTTGAAATCTGAGGACACACATCAATCTGCTGAGTCAGCTTCATCCACTCAGGGGAAACGTCACGCAAACTGGCTAAGGGAAAACCGTTTGTCCAGCTTGTTGCCTTTTCCGGATCAAAATAGCTGAACCGACACTGAGAAACGTTGGACGAAAACTTCACGGAAATATTTTGCGTGTTCTCATTCGCATAAAACCATTTGAAATCGTAAACGCGTGTGCGTTCTTCAGACAACCAGAAATATTTCGCCGGCGCGATGATATCGCCATCACATTCCAAGCGTGCCTTCAAGTAACGTTTGTTGATGCGATCGTCTTTGTCTTTCGCAAAGACACCGTTCTCGGTTTTCATTTCATTCTTAAAGCGCAGAGAATAGTCGGCGAAAAAACGATGCTCCAAAGGAAATGGATTGGAGGACTTCCCGTTTAAACGGAATTCCTCCAGATCGCGGATGCTGATGATTTCTTCTTTCGCAAACAAAGGGCGGCGGAAAGAGCTTTGGAACCAAGGACCGATACCCTGCCAATCCCGGGCTTCGAATTTAAAAGCCAAAGCATCTCGCAAAGACTGGCGCTCGGCCTGCAAGCGAACAATCTCGGAGCGAATCTTCGGATCGGATATTTTTGAAAGATCGAATAAGGGAGCATTTGAAGTCATGACTTTCGAAGGAGCCACCTGGAAAAGCTTTTGGCTGTAGCGCCAGTCGTTATTCCAATACTGCGAAAGCTCCAGGTCGATTTCCTGAATCCGCACGATGCGATCTTCGTCAGTCACAACAGAACTGGGAGTGCGTTGCGCGCTGGTGCACGAAAGCAATCCTAAGACCGTTGAAATGATGAATGAAATCAGAAGAAATCGCATTAAATTCTGATCGGTTTTTGAGGGGGAAAGTGAAGTTTTATCGCTCGGCGAACGTCTGGTTTAACGAGGAAATTGATTATAAAAAAAGCGGCGAAGGTGTCTTCGCCGCTGGCTTGTCTCATTCAGAGATTTAGAAATTGGAAGGATTGATATCGTTCGGAGGAGTAAGACCTTTCTTTTTGATCTTCTCCACCAGCGTGGTGCGGTTCAGTCTTAACAACGCCGCAGCTTGATTGCGGTTCCATCCGGTTTTTTCCAAAGCTTTCAAGATCAGATTGTTCTCGAAGTTATCAACCGCCGTGTTAAAGTCCATGCCGCTGTCAGGAATTTCCATCTGGCTTGCATCCAAGGAAGCCACAGGTTTCATGGATTTGTATTTCACCGGAAGATCATTCATCTCGACAGTGCCTTGACCTTTAAGGATCGTCATGCGCTCAACTAAATTCTCAAGCTCACGAATATTTCCGGGCCATGGGTAATTTCCCAAAGCATCCAAAGCGTCAGCAGCAATTCCAGTTAAACCGCGACCTTTGTTTTTATTGAAGATCTCCATAAAGTGGTTCAACAACAAAGGAATGTCGCTTTTACGTTCGCGCAAAGCCGGAACGTGGATAGGAATAACATTCAGGCGATAGTAAAGATCTTCGCGGAAGCGGCCGTGTTCAACAGCTTCTTCCAGGTGAATGTTGGTCGCTGCAATCACTCGAACATTGACGGAAACCGTTTTTGTTGAACCCACCGGTTCAAAACTGCGTTCTTGAAGAGCACGCAAAAGTTTCACTTGCAAAGAAGGCTCAAGGTCACCGATTTCATCTAAGAAGATCGTACCACCGTCAGCCATTTCAAAACGACCGATGCGGTTTGCGATAGCGCCTGTGAAGGCACCTTTCATGTGGCCGAACAATTCACTTTCCAAAAGTTCCGAAGGAATCGCACCACAGTTGATCGGAATAAAAGGTCCTTGGGCGCGAGGGGAGTTGTAGTGAATCGCGCGCGCGATCAACTCTTTACCCGTGCCTGACTCGCCCGTTACCAAAACCGTTGAATCAGAATCAGCAACACGTTCGATCAAACGCAAAACATTTTGGATAGGTTCAGAAGAACCCACGATTTGGTCGAATTTGTATTTCTTGTTCAATTCAGAGCGAAGCTGTTGGTTTTCTTGCTGAAGTTTTTTATGAGTCAGAGCTTTTTCGATCAAGCTCATCAGCTCTTCAAGATTGAATGGCTTCGTCACAAAGTGGAAGGCACCTTTTTGTGTCGCACGTATCGCAGACTCAATCGTCGCGTGACCCGTCAGGATAATCACTTCACAAGCGGGGTTCAGAGCTTTTAGGTAAGTCATGAACTCGATGCCATCTCCGTCTGGGAGATTCAAATCAACGATAGCTAAATCAATAGGAGTGTCCCCTTGAGAAAGTGCTTTCGCTTCTTCGATTTTGTTGGCAGTGATGACATTCAAACCTTTTCTGTCGAGCACTCTGAAAAGAGCGGTACGCAGAGACGATTCGTCATCCAGGATTAGAACACGTTGTGAACGCATGAACCTTCCTTCCATGGTGGGTTCTTGGAGAGACAGCCGACGTACTGTCAGCCTTGATAAAAGGATATGGTATTTTTGACGGGCCTGTCAAAAAATCCGCGCCCAGTGGGCGTTTCAGGACCTTAAAACTAGACGGTTGAAGGAAATTTTTGCCACGTTTTCCTGGCCTGGACCCGTGTAAAATTCGAGGTCGGCCTCGTGATCGCGCAGGATCTGAGCGGCAACAGGAACACCTAAACCTATGGGAAGACTTGGATTTTTCTCTGGGGTCCCATTGTCTTTGATTAAAATAGTAGCAACGTCTTCACTGGACCCAATTTCAATATCGAGGGAAGCTCGGAATCCTTTGATTTGTCGGCTGCGATCTGTCAAATGGTCGATCGCGTTTTGGAAAACGTTTTTCAAAGCTTGGGCCAAGAGATTTAAATGACCTTTGACGAAAATATCCTGAGCCGGGAAGTGCAAGCGGACTTCGATTCCTTGGGATTTCGTTTGTAGTTCGACAATCTTGAAAGCCCTTTGGGACACGTCTTTCAGGCTGACGTCACCTTCTTGATCTGATGTTGAGCTGCGTGTGAAACCTAAAAGATTTATGACGATCTCTTTACAGCGTTGAACTCCGGCTTCCATCTCTAAGATATCTGGATAAAGCGGATGATCACCCGGCATGTCCATTTTGATCAACTGAGTGAATGATAAAATTCCACCCAATGGATTGTTCAGTTCATGCGCGATGGAAGAGCCAATCGTTCCAAGCTCTGCCATTTTTGCAGATTCCAGAATTTGCTTTTCCATTTTCATCTGTTGAGTGACGTCGTGATAAAGATTCACGAAGACCGCAGGCTTATCGCTGTCCAACAGCAAACTCTGACTGAAAACATCGAAACTGCGAGGTGCCGGATCATTCGAACGCATGCGGAAATTACGTCCGCGTTGGCAACCCGGGCAAGGTTCTTCACGGTTGTACAATAAAGCATAGCACTTGCGGGTGTTCTGAGGATGTTCGCGCTCTTTCAGGCGTTCTTCAGCGGCTTTGTTGGATTGAATGATGTCGTAATTCTGATCAATCAATACGACGGGATCCGACATCGAGTTGAATGTCGCTTCCCATTGTTCTTTCATGGACTCTGATTCTTTTAATTTCTGAATACGATCTAAAGCCAGGGCAACAGCCTCTGCCACGCGAGTCAGGAAATCGCTTTCTTCCTTGTTGAAAGGATGATCGGGCGCACGCAGGAAAAAGACTGAACCAATTCGATCATGCATTTTAAACAAAGGCACTTGTAGCTGCGTAAAACTTAATTGAGCCGTCACCTGGCTGGAAAACTGCTCGTCCTGCGGAGAAAAGAAAATACGAATCCACGAAGTTTGTACGGTCGTCGCCAAAGATTCGTTCAAAAGCTGTTCAATCTCGGCGACGGAACTTGCCTGATGAACCGCCATCAACGCCACTTTGAATCCCTCGATACGGGAGTTCGTCAAATACAGTTTGCGGCGAGCTTCGGTTAGGAACTTGGTTCTTTTCTGAACCCGCTCTTCCAATTCAATTTGCAGACGTTTTAATTTTTCAGTTTGCTCGCGAATCAGCACAGCCAAGTTTTCATCCTGCTTGCGCTGATTGGCTTCCTCAAGTGCTGTAAACAGATGAGTTTCTAAATCCGTGTCATTAAAACTGTGCATCACGCGGATAAAAGAATATTCCTCGTGCAAGCGGCTCAATTGATTGGCAGAAAAGTCCGGCGGCACAACTGCAATGAATTGGGTCGCCGGGCTGTTCTGTTTAATTTCTTGATAAAATTCATTGAAGCGTTTGCCCAGGATCACTGTGACTGAAACTGCGACCACGTTATAAGTTGAATCTTGAATCCAATGCCATGCCTGTTGCAGATCGGTGGCAATGTGAGCCCCCAACTCTTGCAAGCGCGAGTCCCACGGACCGATCAGCAGGAAGCTCGCCTTTAAAGTCCGCATACGGTGATAAGATCCTTGTGCTGAGTGATGGTAAAGTCAGGATGGTCTTCTGGGAAAACGGGCTGCTCGCCAATGTGTTCGCCATGGGCGAAGTAGCAAGTTCTGGCCCCGACGCGTTTTCCGTCGCGAATCTCGCTGGAAAGGCGGTTGCCGATACTGATCAGTTCATCAGGACTGTGACCCTCGCGAGCCAGAATGTCTTGAAAAGCCGATTCTTTTTTCTCGCCGATAAACCCGTTCAGGATGTAAATCTTTTTAAAAAACTTTTCGACACCCAAGGCTTGGATCTTGCGGACCTGGGCTTCGTAAGAACCCATCGTCACCAGATACAAGTTGTATTGTTCTTTCAGGTGTAAAAGATTTTCAGTCGCACCTGCCAACAAAGGCAGAACCGGGGGAACTTCGGGATTATAAAACATCTCCAAAGCATCATGTACAGCTTTGCCGGGCGTATTGGTTCCGTACTGATTCGCGATCTTGGTGAAAATTTCTGTGTGGGAAAGGTTGGCCGCCAATTCCTCGCGAATGCGCATACATTCTTCGAGGGAAATACAAACGCCAGCGGCGATCATCGCCTCGCATGCGCGCTGAGAAGCCATAGGCACCAGCAGACCCGAAGTGTCTACCAAGGTGTCATCCAAATCGAATGCGATGGACTTGATCATGGTCATCTAAACGCCTTTTCCTGTAAGGAGCATTTCCAATCCAGTTCTAAAGTGAGGCCATACTTTGTTGAGATCTTCTCCGCTCAGTTCCTCGATGCAGACAACGGGCGTTTTTTTATCGATCCAACCGTACTGACCCAAGCTTCCGGGAGTTGGGTAGCCAATATCCTCACGATGCTCATATCCGGTGCCAGTTGCCAAAATCTCGGCGGCCTTTTTGCCCGGTTCACCGGTATAGACAACGCAAGGCTCCCATGAATGGAAGTGTACTATGAGATGTGGCTTTTCGTCCTCAATGAGTTTTACCAAAGCTTGAACTTCGGGCTCACTCCCGGGCGAAGGGCCGGGATAGTATCTGGGAGCTTTAGCGTCAGGGCTCCAATCGCTGCTGGGAAAGTTGCGATTCAGGTCGACGCCGCTGCCGTTGGTTCTTTGATTTTGAGAGGAGCCGTCGGGATTGATATTGGGAATAAGAATCCAAGGACGTATTTTCGCGCTTTGCGTTTTCTCGTTTTCCTGAAGCCATTGCAATAGATCCTGAGCCAGGCGAACTCCCTCGGGTTCGTCGCCATGGACGCCGCCCACAAAGAGAATGGGGCGTTCTGAAAAGTCACTCAAGCTGTGTGATTTTTTATACAGCTCTATGTTTTTTCCCGATGCAGACTTTGCCCAAGAAGATTGGTGAAAAATTTGGTGTTGCATGCGATAATTAAGCCTGTTTTTTTAACGGAAGAAAAGCATTTAAAAGGAAGTTTCTGAATGTCAGGAAATGCCACTACTAATACCCCCCCAAATACTACCGACAAGTTGACTGTGATTGCCCTCGCTGCTGGTAAGGGTACACGTATGAAATCCCCACTCCCTAAAGTTCTTCACCCGGTGGCGGGTCGTCCAATGATCGAAAAAGTTATTCAAGCCTCAAAAGGGGCCGGCGCGACGGAAGTACGCGTGATCGTTGGTCATGGCCAAAACTTGGTTCGCCAGGTTGTGGAGCCGATGGGTGTCTCTTGCTATGCTCAAGACGAGCAGTTGGGAACGGCCCACGCGGTTCGTTGTGCAAAACCGGAGACGATCGAAGGCGATGTTGTTATCATGAATGGCGACCATCCTTTGATCGAGGCATCTGACGTTAAAGAATTCCTGCGCATTTTCCGTGATGAGAAATGTGACTTAGCGGTGGTAACTGCAGAGTTGAAAAATCCTGCCGAGTTCGGTCGTATCGTGCGCAACCGCGGTGACTTGGTGGCCATCGTTGAAGCGAAAGACGCTTCTGCGGAAACTTTGAAAATTCGTGAGATCAATACCGGCATCTATATCGCCAAGGCTTCTGTGTTGGCTGAGTACTTGCCACAAATCAAAAACAACAATTCAAAAAAAGAATTCTACATCACAGATCTGATCTCTTTGTGCATTCAAGACAAAATGAAAGTGCAAGCAATCAAATCCACTCCGAAAGTGGCTGTGGGTGTGAATAACCAGGTGGAGTTGGCGAAAGCGACTCGCTTGTTATTTAAAAGAAAAGCATTGCGTTTGATGGAAGAAGGCGTGTTGATGATCGATCCACGCACGACTTACATCGAAGATAGCGTGCAAATCGGTGCGGGTACCGTGGTTTATCCAAACGTGTTCATCCGTGGTCGTACAAAAATCGGTTCATTCAGTGTGATCGAGTCCAACTCCTTTATCTCTGACACTGAAATCGGTGATAGCGTTCAGGTGCGTGGCGGTACGTACTTGGAAAGCTCTAAACTTCATAACAAAGTTTCTGTGGGTCCATACGCGCGTTTGCGCCCAGAAACTGAAATTTTTGAGGAAGCTCATGTGGGCAACTTCGTGGAGATGAAAAAAACCAAATTCGGCAAAAAATCCAAAGCCGGTCATTTGACGTACTTGGGCGATGCAGAAATTGGTGAAGAAGTGAACGTGGGTTGCGGAACTATAACTTGCAACTACGCTGCAGATAAAAAGAAATATAAGACCAAAATTGGTGATCGTGTGTTCGTGGGCAGTGATACGCAATTCGTCGCGCCGATTGAAGTCGGCAACGATGCGGTGATTGGCTCCGGTTCAACGATCACGAAAAATGTTCCGGCAAATGCTTTGGCAGTGGCTCGCGGCAAACAGTTCACGAAAGAAAACTATGTGGTGAAGGCTCCGGAAGCCGTAAACGAAACAGAGAACAAGTAATTAGATTTTAGAATTAATAGGTGAGTTATGTGTGGAATCGTAGGGTACCTTGGACCTCAAAGTCCCAAAGACATCATTATCAGTGGTTTAAAAAAACTTGAATACCGTGGCTATGACAGCGCGGGTATCGCTATCCTTGACAAAGGCACAACGAAACGTGTGCGCGCTCAAGGAAAGCTTAAAAACCTTGAAGAAAAACTTGTAAACGAAAAATTCGATGGCCACTTGGGTATCGGTCACACTCGTTGGGCAACTCACGGCAAGCCTTCCGAGCGCAATGCCCATCCCCATCAAGTTCGTGGCATCAACCTGGTTCACAACGGTATCATCGAAAACTACCTTGATATCCGCGAAGAGCTTTTGGCTCAGGGTGCAGAGATCACTTCTGACACGGACTCTGAGTTGGTCGCACATTTGATTGCGAATGAAATTGAAAACACCAAAGATCTTTACAAAGCCGTCGAATCGACTTTGACAAAGCTTCGTGGTGCGTTCTCGATCCTGGTTATGTGGGATAAAGAACCAGATCATTTGATTGCCTTCAAAGACGGTCCGCCCTTGGTTGTGGGCTTGGGTAAGGACGAAGTGTTTGTTGCTTCTGACGTTCAAGCACTGATCCAGTATACAAAAACTTTCGTGTATTTGGATGACCGTGAAATCGCAAACATCAAAGGCAGCAAAGTAGAGTTCTTCTCTGCAAACGGTTTCCCGATCCAAAAGAAATCCGTTGAGTTGAATTGGAATCCTGAGATGGTCGAAAAACAAGGCTATGCTCACTACATGTTGAAAGAAATTTATGAGCAACCACGTGCTGTGGCTGCTGCGATTGAACCGCACGTCAACACAGAAGCCTTTAATGTGGCTTTGAAAAACGTCGGCTTCGGTGGTCAGTCTGTTCAAAAATTGGAAGAGCTGGATTCAAAAGCGGACTGGGCAAAAACTCAGGAAGTGTTCAAAGGCATCGACCGCGTTTTCATCATTGCTTGCGGAACCAGCTTCTATGCGGGCCTTGTTGGTAAATACTTGATCGAACAATTGGCACGTATTCCAGTTGAAGTGGATGTGGCTTCTGAATTCCGTTACCGCAATCCAGTGATCCCGCCAAAAACTTTGGTGATGACGATCTCCCAATCGGGCGAGACGGCAGATACATTGGCAGCGATCCGTATGTCGAAAGAAGCGGGCGCTACAACAATGAGTATCTGTAATGTGCGCAACTCCACAATCGATCGTGAAGCTCACGGTCACTTGTACATGAACTCCGGTCCAGAGATCGGTGTGGCTTCGACGAAGGCCTTCACATCGACACTTGCAGTTTTGAACTGTGTGGCTGTGGCAATGGCTCGCAGCCGTGGCGTGATGGAAGCCAAGGAAGAAAAAGAACTTGTTCAAAGCTTGCTAGCGACCCCGGCACAGATGGAAAGCGTCTTGGTTTATGACAAGTACTTCGACGAAGCCGCGGCTAAATTGAAGCTGTTCCGTGGTTTCTTGTACATGGGTCGTGGCACAAGCTATCCAATCGCGATGGAAGGTGCTTTGAAATTGAAGGAATTGGCTTACATGCACGCTGAAGGCTATGCTGCCGGCGAAATGAAGCACGGTCCTTTGGCATTGATCGATGAGCGCATGGCGATCGTGATGGTGGCTCCGACAGATCACTGGTACGAAAAAACGATCAGCAATCTGGAAGAAGCTCGTGCACGTGGTGGTAAAATCATCTCTATCGGTACAGGTGAAAACGAAAAACTTCGTGGTATCAGTGAATACTATTTGGCAATGCCGAAAGCTCACTGGACAACGAACACGATTTTGTCAGTGATTCCGTTGCAATTGATGAGCTATCACTTAGCATCAAGCTTGGGTTACGACGTGGATCAGCCACGCAACCTTGCGAAGTCCGTGACTGTTGAATAGTTTAAAAAATTAGATTTTTACTGTCCATAACCCGTGATGATCTCACGGGTTTTTTTATGATGTGTGGGTGCCAAGAAGTTATTGCGGGGAGCATCCCGTCCCGAGCTCGCGCGACGAAGAGCTGCCAACACCAGACAGAATCCCAAAAGATTCGTCGCAAAGTGAAAATTCATAAAGTAAGCCCACTCTTCACGTAAGCCATAGATCTCGCTGCCGACCACGCGGTTTTCTGCAAAAGATCGCAGAATGACATTGATACGATAGTGTCCCAGATAAGACAGAAATACTTCCTGAAGCACGCAAAGAAATGCACCCAAGACAAAATAGAAATCCACCATGCGATAACGTCGTCGCCACATAATCAGCCAAATGCCAGTGGACAAACACATCAACAGATAAAGATACAAAACGTTTTTATCAAAGGCCTCGCGATCATAACGAAAGAACTCCAGAAATGTCGAAGGTGGCAGCTCTTTTAATGTGGGACCGAATATTAATGAAAAGAATGATGTGAATCCCGCAAACAAGCCTGTGGAGAGCACAGCAAGATAAATAATAAATTTGCGAAGAAAAGTTTTTATCATTCCAAAAAACCTTAACAAGATTTCTTGAAAAGAGAGAGTGAATTTTAACCCGCGGACATTAAGCTATAGAAAGACTTCACGCGCTCAACGAACTCAACAGTTTCGTACCCACGAGCGTAACCGTATTCCAATTTTTCTGTGTAATCTGGATCTGCCAACAATGGCAAAATTTCTTTCATATGGCGCCAAGAATATGGATCGCGTCCCATGCTCTCGGCCAACTTCTGCGCATCACGAAGATGGGCATAACCCACATTATAAGCAGCTAAAGCCAAAGCCATGCGGTCTTTTGAGTTCAAAGAGCGCGGCATTTTATCCAATAGGTATTTCAAATATTTCGAACCACCCCAAATGCTTTGCAAAGGGTCGGTGCGATCATCGATGCCGACATGGTCTGCTGTGTCTGTCGTCAATTGCATTAAGCCGCGAACTCCCGTGAAACTGCGAGCATCCGGATTCCAATGAGATTCCTGATAAGCAACAGAGGCAATCAGCTGCCAAGGAAGACCGTGTTCATTGCCTGCGTCTTTGAAAGCTTGGCGGTAAGTCGGCAAAATGTCTTCGATATTTCGGAAGAAGCGCGAAATGTCGGCTTTATCCAATTGGTTCAAGGTCGTTTTATAGCGGTCCATGATACGCATGACGCTGTCTTCACGGCTGGCAGACTGATACCAAGCTTGCATTAAGCGCGCGAGGTCCTGGCTGTCGGGACTCAAGAGCCAACTCAAAGAGTAAGAATCCGTCAACGAAGTGATTTTCTCGATGTTTTTATGGAAACGAACATAGAAATCGCCGCTGACGTTTTCAGAAATCACACAGTCGAATTTTTTATTGTTCAGTTGAGACAGCAGATCTTGAGTGCGGGTGTTTTCCAGCAATTCAATTTTAGTCGTCGGGGTCAGTTGTGTCAGGCGTTGTGAGAAACCCTGATAGTTGTCTTTTTTAAGGAGGGCGACACTTTTGCCGCCGAGGTCTTGAATATTGCTGATCTGGGACTTGCGTTGGCAGTAAAGACTTAATGTGGTGTCTTCATAAGCCGGGCCCGTTAAAAACCCTGAGCGATTTTCAGGAGTTCGGATGCGAGCTGCTGCCACATCGCCTTGGCCTTTGGAAAGAGCTCTTAAAATAGCGCTTTCGTCTTTCATCACCACGAACTTTACTTTGAGGTGATAGTGGTTAGCGAAGTTTTGGATCAGATCGTGATCGATTCCGCTGGCTTCACCTTTTTTACGCTGACTATATATAAGAGGACTTTGTGTGGTCAGGACTGTAATCTCGCCCTGCTTTTGGACTTTCTCCAAACTTTCCTGTTCGTCCCAATAGATAGCATCGCAACCGTTCATGATGAACGTCATTGCCGCTAGTCCACTGACCACGCAAAGCTGTTTGAATTTCTGTCTAAATCTTAAATTGCCACCCATAGTGTTCGGGCTGAGTAACTTATGGCGCGCTGCTTGCGCAAGCAATAAGCAGCCGAATTGGGGTTTTAAATGTGAAAGATTGCCGTTTTTGGCTCGATTTCAGAAAAATATTCAATATCCGCAAGCCCTTGATGCGAGCGGGAAACAAAGCTTCTCGCCCTCATTTTCTTAATGCAACGCAATCATTTGACACTATTTCGCCCCCATCCGATGCTTTGGGCGGTTCATTTTGAGGGGATGTTTCGTGTCTGAATTTTCATATGTTGTGACCCGCGGTTGGATTGAAGTGATTGTCGGCTCTATGTTTAGCGGGAAAACGGAAGAGCTTATCCGTCGTTTGCGTCGTGCGGAATTCGCTCGTCTGCAGGTTCAGGTTTTCAAACCTGTGATCGATAAGCGCTACAACGAAATGGCCGTGACCTCTCATAACTTTACAACAATGGATTCCCAACCAATCGAAGACGCCGAAATGATCTGGGAGCATTTAAAGCCAGAAACGAAAGTGGTGGGGATTGATGAAGGTCAGTTCTTTTCTGGCAACCTGGTTCAGGTGGCTCAGGATCTGGCCGAGCGCGGTTTGCGTGTTATCATTGCTGGTTTGGATACAGACTGGCAGGCAAAACCTTTCGAACCGATGCCGACTTTGATGGCGATTGCCGAAAACGTGACGAAACAACATGCCGTGTGTGTTGTGTGTGGAGCTCCGGCTTGTCGCACGCAAAGAACTGCGGGTGGCGACGGTCAAGTTCAGGTCGGTACTCACGAAGCTTACGAAGCTCGTTGCCGTTCTCACTTTAAGCCTGTCGTGGATTTGCCGACTTTGGATTTCAAATTACGTCGCACAGAAGAGACGACGGAAGTTTCTATTTAGGCTTTCTTAGGTATTGATCGATAATCTTGTTCAAGGTTCCGTCTTTCACCAGATCGGCCAAGGCTTTTTCTATCAGAACGATGCCTGCTTGAATGCCCTTTCGAGGAACATAGTAGGCACCGCTATCAAAAACATTCACGTTATCTTCGACCAACGTGAATTCTGGATGGTCTCCCAAGTAATAATTAATCAACGTACTTTGAGAAGCGAACACCGCGTTCTCTGTCGTCTTTAATTTTTTAAAACACTCGGGAAGATTTGGCATGGTAATGAATCTTTGCTGCTTTTCGATTTTGGTGGCTTCGTCTTGCTTAAAGAAAATCAGGCCGCCGGGTTGGATAATAAATTTGAATTTGGGGTTGTTCATAAGCTCATCCACAGTCAGTGGAGTTGCTGGCGGAGTTTTTAAGTTGACCAGAAACTTTCTGGCGGAGTGTCGCAGGAGAATGAATTTGGCATGTTTATCATAAGTGATGTTTCGAGAATCTAACAGTACCAGGTCGAGGGAAGAACTCTTTAAGCTTTGAGCGGTTCGAGACCGATTCATAGAAGTGATGGTGAACTCGCATCCCGTACGTTTTCTAAGCTCCTCGATAATATCAATAGTAATACCCCTGGGTTTTCCCCCTGGCTCGGGTGGAAAATAAAGGGGAGGTGATTCATTCACAGATGTTCTAAAGTTGACACCGCAAGGAGGGCGTTCTGCCGCTGCCGGAGTGTTGAGTAATAAAATGGAAATAAGGAGACTTATCGACGCCGTCCACATGAAATTATTGTAGCTAGGGACGGGGTTCTTATTCAATTTTTTGCAAGTCAGGTGTCTTTGAACACAGATTCCTTGCATCCAGAGAGCGACCGGTTTAGTCAGTTCCTTATGAAAAACATAATCGCACTTTTGTTGGTTTTGGCCCCTTTGTCATCTTACGCTATCACTTGGAAAGTGATAGGAGCTTGCTCTGAAACTCCACTTTATCAAGGCACTGCCACGGCAGACTTGGGTAAATCCGTGGGCGCAAATACGATTCAAATCTTTGATGCCAATAAAGTTCAATACTACGGTGTTGAAGAGGGCATCAGCTCTGTAAATGATTCTCCGGTGGGATTGGATGCGGTCGAGGTGATTTCTGACACTTTGATGCGCGCTTATGGTTGGTGCTATTCAGTGAACGGAAAAGTGCCGTTGGCGATGCCACATAAAGTTTCTTTTACATCACAAAATGATGAATTGGTTTGGTTCTATGGTTACTCCACTAACAAAAACAATCAATGGTTGGATATGTGTGTGCCGGGAACAAACATTAAGCCGGATCAATTCTGCAAAAAATAGCTTTTATTTCGATCGGGGAGTGGGTTTTTTGTAATTCGTGTAAGTGTTAGTGATTCGCTCCCAAGTTCCGTCTTTCACCATATCGTTCGCGATCTTTCCTTTTTAAAGTATTCATGTACAAATTCATTCTGCACAACTGCGGCCCGGGGTGTCCTGACTAGCAATTGATAGGCGGCCTGCAATGACGGTGCGGTTTAGGGGCACCGCTGTAAACTTGCATGTCGTGCGTTTTGCCAACTCTTCCATAGTGTCAAAACTGACGCCCGTATAACGTTTGCTGCCTCCGTCCTGAAAATAGAGTGGCTCGGATTCGTTGACCGCAACTCGATAGGAACCCTGACAGGGAGTTGTCTTCGCCTGATGCGCAAATAAAAAGATCGAAAGAAATGCCCCCAGAAAGATCATGGACCTATTTTGCCCTGAGCTGGGAAAGGCTCCCAGCTGTCTTTAAGCAATGGGGCAGCGGATTAAGAGTGAGTTTGAACCCATTCTTGAGCTGCATTGCGGGCAATTTCGATTTGCTTCTTTTTACGAATCTCTTTGTCGCGTTCTTTTTCAGCCAATGGAGGCAACAACGCGAAATTGATATTCGTCGGCTGGAAGTGTTCGGCACGGGATTCATCTGTGATGGCTTCCAACAGCGAGCCGAATGCAGAGGCTCTTGGCGGTGGATTGAAAGTTTGATCCTTCAGTTTTTGATTGATGAAACGAGACACCATCAAGCCCACACAAGTGGATTCAAAATAACCTTCAACACCGGTGATTTGTCCTGCAAAGAACAACCAAGGATCGTTCTTGCTGGAAAGATCTTTATTCAGACGTTTTGGAGAGTTGATGAAAAGGTTTCTATGGATAGAACCCAATTTCAAGAACTCCGCATTTTCCAAACCAGGGATCATACGGAACACACGCACCTGATCGGCATAAGCCATACGAGTCTGGAAACCCACCATGTTGTAAGCGGTGCCTTCTTTATTGTCCTGGCGAAGTTGTACGACGGCCCAAGGGTAACGGTTTGTGCGAGGATCATCCAGGCCAATTGGTTTCATAGGACCAAAACGTAAAGTCTGAGGGCCGCGCTCGACCATCACTTCAATCGGCATGCAGCCTTCAAAGAATTCAGTTTTTTCGAAGTCTTTAGGTTCAATTTTTTTGGCGTCAGTCACTGCCTGGATGAAGTTATTGTATTCTTCTTTGTTCATCGGACAGTTGTAGTAATCGTTGGTACCTTTGCCCCAACGATCCGCTTTCCAGGCGATTTCGGTGTTGATGGATTCCGCATCGATAATCGGTGCTATCGCATCAAAGAAGTACAAGAACTCGTCGCCGAAATGCTTGCGCAGATCTTCTGCCAATTCATCGTGAGTCAAGGGGCCTGTGGCGATCACTGCTGGGCGGGGAACATCGTTCAAGGACTTGATCACGTCATTGCGAATTTCAATGTTGGGATGGCTTTTAACTTTATCAGTCACCAGTTGGGAGAAAACCTCGCGGTCCATACCCAAAGCCTGACCCGCGGGAACTGCGGATTCTTTAGCGATTTTTAGGATGTGGGAGCCATTCAATTCGGCTTCCCATTTCAATTGCCCTGGGGCCGAGATTTCGTTCAAAGTCCCAAAGGAGTTGGAGCAAACCAGTTCCGCAAACTTGTGGGTTTTGTGCGCTGGTGTCATGGTTTTATCGCGCATCTCGCACAGAACGACCTTATAACCCATATCAGCAAGCTGCAACGCGCACTCAGAGCCCGCGAGCCCCGCGCCAACGACAGTAATTTTTTGATTTTGCGTGAAATTGGTCATCTTTTTGGAAATCCTTTGCTAACTTGGGGGCAAATGAATTCAAACGATCCAAGCCACCCTAAAAATAAAAAGCGCAAGCTCACTCTAGGATCCGAAGTCCTACAGAGTCTTTTTGAAAATGGCAAGTCGCCATTGTCAGAACAGTTCATGCGCTGGAAATTATGGGCGAAATGGGAAGAGGTCGTGGGTCCTACCATTGCAAAAAATGCAGAGCCCGTGGGATTCCAGAGAGGCGTGTTGTACGTCTGGGTCCGAAATTCATCATGGATGCAGCAGATGATCTTTCTGAAGGATCAGATCCGCGACACTATCAACGAGAAGTTCGAGAATAACTTTGTTCGCTATATCAAATTCACCCTGGATCGCCATGAGGTTCCTCAAGACGATCAAACGGGCATTCGCGAGATGATTCAAAGACTCGCGCCGGATTCTGAAGATTAGTTGATTCCAGTTTGATCAGCATTCGGGGCAGAAGATGCAATCGGAGCTTCGATGGCTTCAATTTCAGCCATCAATTCTTTAGTTGTGCCTTCGATCCAATTTTTAAATTTCACCAGATTCACGTAAGCACCGCGGAAACTACACACGGGTGTGTCTCCAGATTCCTTTTGCTGTTGTTCTGGGAAAACTGTTTTAGAAGCGACACCCATGACGTAGTACTTGCCATCAACTTGAAACATACCGGGGCCACCTGAATCGCCTTGGCAAAAACCTTTGCCCTGGGATTGATCGACCAGAAATTTGCTGTCAGCAAATTCATAACCAGAGATTTTTAGCAAAACAACGCGCAACACGCCCAAGCCGTCTTTAACTTCTTCGCCCGTGGTTTCCGTATCTTTACCATAACCCGCAGAAATCAAATCCAACTTTTTCAAATCGATTTCCATATTGGGGTTGGGAATCTGTACTGTCATCGTGTCTGCCGGTAGTTCGTCTTTCAATACGGCAAGAGCCAGATCTGCAAAAGAATCTGTTTTATAGTCATCTATGATAACAGTCTTAACAACCGGTATCGTAGTCACCGTTGCTCCTTGCATGATTTCAATATAGCTCGGATTCTCGCCGTTAATACAGTGAGCTGCTGTTAAAATCACTCGTCGGGTTAAAGCCGAGGCCGAGCATTGTGTGACAGCTACTTTATGACTGCCGGTTTGACTTTCTAATGGTTCCACCAAAGATTTAAAGGAAAAAACAAGCTTGGAAATCTCGCTCCCGGACTTGGCTTCATGGCCTCCGATGATGGTGTCATCAACATTGGATTTTACATTTGGATGGGGCACGGATTGGTTGTTGTGAAAGCCACCATCCTGACAGGCTGCGAGCGATAAAAAACTTAGAAGGAAAAGAAATTTTCTCATGCTGATTTTCCTTTCACCAATTTTAGTTCTTCCAAAATACGCACCCAGAGATCATTGAAAATATCATCGTGCTTTTCTTTAAAGAAATCGTCGCCCTTATCCCAAAGCACGGCGATCACAACGGCCAAAGCAATGCGCGTATAGTTGCGATTAAAGATCGTATAGCCACGCAGGATTTCCTGCTTAGAGTGATACTTTTCCAAAATCTCGCGGCCTTCTTTGGATTCCAGGCCACGCAATAACAGCACATTCATGTCGTCCGTCTTGATTTTCGAAAACACATCAGGAAGCAGGATCGGCAGTCGGCCTTTGGTTAAACCATAAACGGCAAGTCCTGCGGAACCGACGTTGGTGATGCCTGCGCGATTGATAAAAATCAGTTTCGTCAGCAGCTTTGAGCTATCCAGTAAAATTCCGTTCTCGCGAAAGTAAGCGATCAGACCATCGCGTGTGACTTTTTCAGCCATCTGACGAGTCAGGGCTTTAAATGTGCGCTCGCGCGGCGAAAGAGTCAGATAATCTTTGGCTTTATAAAGGGGACCTTCTTCTTTGGCGTAAACCTTTTCCACCAGCAATTCGATGTCATTGGCGGAGAGGCCTTCTTTATCGCTAAAAAGTCGGATGGATTTAGTCAATGCGCGCTCAAAAGCCTCGTCATAGTACGGAGCGCGTTCATCACGGGCCGTGGTGGCAAAGACCTGCCCACACGAAACCACTTGGGCTTGGGCGGATAACGATGTCACCAGGGGGATAATCAAAGCCATAGCCAAACGCAGACCCGTGTCTAATTTTAAGACACTATGACGGCGGGCGCTGCCTGTCGGGTTTTGAGCTGGCATATATTCCTCCTGGGAACTTTTGGATCACGACAAGGAGTAATAATGCAAAAAGAGGGCTTCTTGAGCCCTCTTTGGATTTAACTATTTAGATGTATAGGAGGTGATTAATCTTCTTTTTCGATGGATGTGCGAAGAAGGTTTTTAACGTTGTTTTTACGTTGAGTCCCGCCCAAAAGTGCCTTCAACTGATTGTGAATGCTTGGGTCATTGATCAAAGCACCCAATGTGCCTTCACCGCGATCTACTTTCGCTACGATCGCATCCAGACGGTTGATAGTATTTTTCAATTTCTCACCGCTGTTACCGTCACTTAAGTGGCTCATCATTTTAGAAGCGTCACCGCTGACTTTGCTTAAGTTAGCCGACGTGGATTCAAAGTTGGCCATGATTTTCCCCAGGCGGTTGCCATCGTTCATGGATTTCGCGATCTTGTGCATTTCATCGATAATATCAAACAACTTACCAGCCTCGCTGCCACGTTCAGAGATCACACCGATCAGGTCAGTGGCTTTGGCTACTTCCAGGATTGTGCCGTCTTTCACTTCGGGGTTGCGAGGGTCTGCGGGAATAATAAAGACGAACTTATCGCCCAAGGCACCCTGAGTGCGAATTTCGACCTGAGAGCCTTCGCGAATGCGCGGAAGGAATTCCTTGTCGACTCTCATCACTACGTCCAAAGAATTCTTGTCAGAAAGAAAATTGATCTTTTGCACGTTGCCGATCGTGATGCCGGAAAGGGATACCACGCTGCCTTCTGCCAGACCCTGAACTTGTTCAAAGTGCGCATGCAGGTTAATATAGGATTTAAAGATGGATTTTTCGCCGCCGATGAAAAAGATCGATCCTAAGATGATCACAATTCCGATCGCCAGGAAGATTCCAACTTTAACTTGGGTGCTGTTTGATGATTCCATTACGCGCTCTCTCCGTTGATAAATTCTGTCATCGCGCCGCTCGGCTCTTTTTTCAAAGTATCGATCGTATACTGTTCGCTGATGCGACCATTTTGCAGCAAAGCTACTTTGTCGCAAACAGCATACACGGTCGGCATATCATGGGTGACCAATATCGAAGTCATCCCTTTGGATTTTAATTTCAAAATAGATTCTTGAATTTTTTTGGTATTATAAGGATCCAGGCCTGCCGTTGGTTCATCGTATAAAACCACTTGAGGATGAATCATCATCGCACGGGCTAAGCCCACACGTTTTTGCATGCCCCCGGAAAGACTTCCCGGGTAAAGCTTTTCAGTTCCCGGCGCCAGGCCGAATTCTTCCAATTGAGCTTTGATTTGGGCTTCGACTTCTTTTTCAGAGAAATTAAAATGCTCGCGAAGAGGATATGCTAGGTTTTCATAAACCGTCATCGAGTCAAAAAGAGCACCGCCTTGGAATGCATAGGCCACTTTTTTACGAACATCGACCAATTGAGCTTCGTTCATACCATGAATCGGAGTTCCATCCACGATGACTTGCCCTTTGTCGGGTTTTTCCAAGCCCACCAATGTGCGCAACAGAACGGATTTACCCGTACCAGATCCCCCGATGAGCCCCAGGCATTCACCTTTGCGGACGTAGAAGCTCACGCCTTGGTGGACTTTTTTCTCCTCAAAGGATTTATGGAAATCAATCACTTCGATAAAGGCTTGTGGTTTGTCACTCATAAGATTTTCTCCACAATCCAGAATAGTTTCGAAAGAAAGAAATCCCCAATCAAAATCAAAATAGAAGAAACCACGACCGCTTTTGTCGTCGCGATGCCGACTTCTTTCGTTCCGTTTTTAACATTCAATCCAAAGTAACAAGCGGGGATTGAGATGAATAAAGAAAAGAAGAACGTTTTTCCGAAGCCAGAAACGTAGTCGCCGACCGAGGACGTGGACAAAACTTTCAAAAGATAAAAACTTGGATCCAGATTCAATTCAACGGCCCCGATGAACAAGCCACCCGCATTCGCCACCACGTTGGTGACAGCGCAAAGAATGGGTAAAGTAATCAAGCAGGCTAATACGCGAGGGATAACAATTTTACGAATCGGGGAAGTACCCAAGGCACGGATAGCATCCACCTGCTGAGTGACGACCATCGAACCAATTTCACTGGCAATGCCGGCGCCCACGCGGGCCGCCAGCATCAAGCTTGTGAACATAGGGCCCATTTCGCGTAAGATGGTGACGGCTAAGAGTTTTGGAACATACATCTTACCACCGAACTTTTCCAAGCCCAGACCAAATTGCAAAGACATCACCGCACCGATAGTCACAGCTGTGACTACGATCAGGGGGGCAGAACGAATGCCGACTTGATAAATTTGCTCGCCCAACAGACGCCAGTAAAGTTTGCTGGACGTCAGCTCGCGAAAAATATCACGAGTCAAAAGACCAATACCACCCAGGAAGTGGAAGATCTCTATCGTGAAGTTAGTAAGAGGTAAAAGGGCTTGTAACATTTATGGTGCCTTGAAGTTTGCTTTGAAATTTTCAAATACGGGAAGTTCCGAATTGAATTGTTTCTCAACGCCACCATAACTCAAGGTATAGTTGCAGCCGTTCTTTTTAAAGACCACCAGAGAAAGTGCTACGGGTACGCCATCGATGGAACCTACTGAAGTCGTTTGGCGGGAAGCACGTCCATTAAAAAGCTTTTCTTCCGTTTTTAAAACTTCCAATTTATTCAATGCACTCAACGACTCTGTTTCCAAAGTCTGCAAACTCGCGTCGGTATTACCGCCGCACTCAGAGATATAGGAAATAGTGTTTCCCGTTTTAGAACTCTGCCATGCGCGATCCGCACCTTTGGCTTTAATTTTGGAATAGTCTCCGCCAGGCTCCGAAAACTCCACGTCTTTAGCGGCCGTTACCTTGCCACCAGGGAGTTCCACCGATACGCAACTGCCAAGAAGTAAGCTCATGATGATGTATTTAAAGTGGTTTTTCATATCGCCTATCTATCGGAATTTTCTGACGGAAAATTCAGTCTTACAAATTCAATCCAGACCAACGTCGCTGTCATCGCTTTGTCAGGCCTGACAATAATTCTATGAAACATTTTGCCCATCTTGAACATATTTGCCAATAGACCTTTGCAAGGCTGGCATCGTATGTGCAAATGCATAACGCAGGGGAAAAGGGGTTCGAGGAGTGAACACTTTGCGCAACGTAATTTTGGCAGGATGCCTTTGCTTTGGTCTAGTCGCCAATGCAGCAAATAACAAAGTAAATGGCTTCATCAACTTCCAGGGCGATACTGTGCATTTGGAGTTATTGGGCCAACAAAATTGGGACTACGATGTGAAGCGTTTGGATGACAAAGGCCAGACCATCGTCCGTATGACTGTCCCTGCTCTTGATGAATCCACGATCAAGTCACTCAACACATTTAAAAGTGACATGGTTACCAAAGTAACAGTGGATGCTCAGGGCACGGATGGTAAATCTGTGATCTCTTTCACACTGGCTGGTGAAAGCGTTGATACTTTTGATTATCTGACTGACCAACCTTCCCGCTTGATCATGGATTTCTATTTAAATCCCAATATGGTTAAAGCAGCCAAAAAAATTCCAGCTAAAAAAGATGAAACGGTAACGACAGAGGCAGCGCCTAAGTCTGCAAAAACAATTGCGAAAGTTAAAACTACAAACCGCAAGCCAGCTACTTCAGATGCGTTGGCAATCAAGGATTCGGGAACTGTGGTGGCGCAAGCGGATCAGATCCAATCCGGTATCTTTGATGGTGGGGATCCCAACTATGAACGTTTTTCGATCAAACCTTATGATATTAAGGAAGACTCGATCATTCGTGCCAAAGATAACTATTATATCTCCTTTCCTATGTTGGAAACTCCGGTGGCCCAGTGGGAAAAACTAAAAATCACTCCAACTATTTACGAGATCACTCCCAAAGGAACTGAAGAAAACAAGCAGGCGCGTCTGCTTTTGACTCTTTTTGAAAAAGAACGTTACGCCGTCTATTTGAAAACTCGTGAATGGTTCCGCGAAAAGTATCCAAAGTCTGAATACAACGAAATCATCGACTTCATGACGGGCGACGTGAATCTTGCTTTGTACAAACAAAGCGGAAAAATGGAATACTTTGACGAAGCCGTTCAGAAATATAAAGAAGCGATTGAAAAATACCCAACATCTCCTTTGGCGGAACGAACGTCATTGAAGGTTGGCTATTTGACTTTGGATCGTGGCGATAATTTGGCAGCCCTTCGTCTGTTCAAAGAGCATATCGAAAATAAAAACTTCGGTGGAAAAGAATCATTGTCCAAAGACCTGGCTCGTATGGGCACGGGCTTGGCTTTCATGCGTTTAAATAAATGGGACGATGCCGTTGCGCAGTTTAATGAGATTGAAAAAAACTCTACAAACCGTGATTTGAAAGTGGAAGCCGCTTACCGTCGTGGTGACGTCTGGGTTCGCGCTAAGAATTACGCGAAGGCCGTTGATGAATACAAAAACTCTTTGAAGAAATATCCAGAGGGTCAAAATATTTATCCGAATGCTTTTTACAACCAGGCTGAATCCATGTTTGGGTTGAAAATGTATCCCCAAAGTTTGGACATGTACCGTGAGTTTGTTAAAAAATTCCCATCCAGTGACCATGCTCCTTATGCGATGACCCGCCTTGGGGAGTTGCTGGATATCTTGGGTGCTGACAAATCCCGCGTGATGGGTGCTTATCTTGAAACATATTTCCGCTATGGCGAAACGCCCAGCGCGGTGATCGCGCGTTTGCGTTTGTTGAGTGCTCGTATGAAGGGCATGAAACCCAAAGAAACAGCCAACGCCGTTAAAGAAATCATGGAACTTGCGAAGAAAGTGGATCTGCCAAACATGGAGCAATTTGCGACTGTGATGGTAGCGGATGGTTACTCTCAACGTGGAGAGTTTGATAAGTCCGTAAATCTTTTATCGAAGTACTATAAGGAACATCCAGGTTCTGTCGATGCTCCTTTGTTGACCGGTCGAATTATCGGCAACATCAACAGTAAATTGGACGATCAAGTTGAAAAGGGCGATTTCATCGGTGCCTTGAAAACTCACAGTCAATATGCTGACAACTGGTTGAAAAACTCTAACCGTCTGGATACAAAATTCAATGTCGGTCGCGCTTTTGAAATGGCGGGAACTCCGGCAGAGTCTGAACGCTATTACAAAGAAGTGTTGAATCGTGTGTATGCTTTGCAAGGCACTCCTGAGGCCAAAGAGATCAGCGTCAAGGAAGAAGTTCCTTCTATCGAAGAATTAAATTTACGTCTGGCGGCAGTTTCTTCGAATGAGCAAAAATACAATCAAGCTTACGAGTACCTTAAGAATATCAAAAATCCAGAGAAGCTTTCTGAAAACGATCAGATCGAGCGCGTGGGAATTGCAGTTCGCTTGCTAGAGCGTCGTGGTGACACGGACTCCGCGGTTCGTTATTTGGGAGAGTTGCTAAGAACCTGGAAAGGTCAGCCGGAGTTGGTGGCAGAGCCTTACTTGAAACTTGCAGAACTTCAATTGAAGCAAGGTAAAAAAGACGAAGCTCTTCAGGCTTTGGGAATGATCGATAAATTGAAAACCGATTCTCAAAAGGTTCCAGCGGTGGTTCATGCCAAAGCTTTGGAAATGATGGGGAATGTGTACCTGGAAGCCGGTCAGAAAGACAAAGCGATTGGCTCTTATAAAAATCTTTTGGAACAGTACGAGGACACAAGACCTCTTTCTTCCATCAGATACAAATTGGGTCAGATTTATTTTAATCGCGGCGAAGTTCAAAAGGCTGCTGAGGTTTGGAACGAATTCAAGGGTCAAAAAAGTGGATTCTGGAAAAATCTCGCACAAGAGCAGCTGAAGAACTCCGAATGGCGAGACGGTTATAAAAAGTATATTCAAAGAATTCCCGCAATGGCAGCGGACAAGCAGGAAAGCAAGTAGGAGTAAAGACAGGATGTCGTATTTTGATTTTGATGCTTTGAACATCGAAGACAGAAAAATGAACGAAGCAAAGCAGTTGGGTTTGCAGTTGGCAGCAACACAAGCAAGTCTCTTGGTGCTTGGTGAAGCCGGTGTGGGTAAAACCAGTCTGGCTCGTTACATTTACTCTAAAAGCCGTTCGGGGAAGCTTCAGGTTTTGGAATGCAAAAACGCCGGTGGTTTTAACTTTGATAAAGTTGATGGCGGCACTTTACTAATTGAGGATTTGGATTGCGCATCATCTCACGTTCAGGCGGAGTTGATGAAGCTTGCGGAAAGAACGGATGGCACAAAGCCACGTTTCATTTCCACATCCCGTCGCGATTTGCGCGCGATGGTGAAGCAGGAACAATTCAGACAGGACTTGTTTTATAAAATTGCAGTGATTCATTTGGAAGTTCCACGTCTTGAAGATCGCACCGGCGATTTCAATACGATTGCGAGTTTTATCCTGGAAGTTACTCAGATTATGCATGGCCGTTCAGGCATGCATTTTTCAACGGATGCCTATGCCCGTTTGACCAGCTGGAACTGGCCAGGAAATATCCGCGAACTTGAAAATGTTATAGAACGCGCCGTGGTTCTGGCTAAGACCCAGACCATCGAAGTCGCTTCTATTCAATTTGAATCCATCCAGGATGATACGGCGGCAGATTTTGCTCCCGGAATGTCCCTTTCTGCGGTGGAAAAGCGTCTGATTCTTCAGACCCTGGAACTGACGGCCCAGAACCGCACGCGCGCGGCGCAAATGCTTGGAATCAGTATCCGAACTTTAAGAAACAAACTTAACGAGTACAGGGAAGAAGGTGTCGCATGAGTGATATTTTCGATAAAACAACGAACGCGCTGGCGACGTCGATGCGTATGCGCCAGATGCGTAACAATGTAACCTCCTCTAACATCGCTAATGCGGAGACTCCAGGGTATCACGCAAAAAAGATGGATTTCGAAGAGGCATTGTCTCGTTCCTTAAATATGGATGGCATGAACGCCCTTAGCACCAGCAGCGGCGAGCATTTCGCGCTGGGTGGTGTTTCGGTGGCTAAAACTCGACCTGATATTTATGAAAATCCAGAGGGTGCTGTGAACAATGACGGCAACACTGTGGACCTGGAAAAAGAAATGTCGGCGCTGTCAGAGAATGCGATCATGTACAAAACTGCGCTTCAGCTGATCAATAAAAAAATGGCGGCTCTGAAGTACGCAGCTTCCGAAGGCAGATAATTTTAAATCCAGAACAGGATGTTCAGGAGTAAGTCATGGCTGATTTTTTAACGGGTATGAGAATTAGTAGCAGTGGTATGGCGGCGCAAAGAATGCGCATGAATACGATTGCCAGCAACATCGCTAACATCAATACAACCCAGACCCCTGAGGGTGGTCCGTATCGCCGTAAGGACGTGGTTTTCGAGTCGATGCCCGACGCTAAGAACTTCGGCGAAATCGTGACAGGTACAGACCCTATGGGGAATATGCAACGGGTCCAGGTGACTGATGTTGTCTCGGATCGAAAAGCTCCTTTGATGAAATATGAGCCGGATCATCCTGATGCAAATCCAGAGGGTTACGTCGCTTATCCGAATATCAATCTCATGGAAGAAATGACCAATATGATACAATCGTCGCGTTCCTACGAGGCCAACGTATCGGCGATGCAGGCGTCAAAAGATATGGCCATGAGCGCTCTAGAGATAGGAAGATAGTTCCTAGACTAGGTTGAAAAAGCAGGAAATTTAAGAACGTTTAGAATACACTTTATAGAGTACAAGGAGAAGTGAAGCCATGGAGGGTTTTACAGTATCAAATGCAAACAGATTTCTGGAATCTGGAAATCTGCGTGACTCAAAGTCACTGTCTATCTCGGGCGAGACGACACCACTCAGTAATACATCAGAATCGGGTAAGAGCTTTGCTGACACTCTGAAGGAAGCCGTTTCCTCTGTGAACGAATTGCAAAAGTCTTCGGATAAATTTGCACAAAACGTTGCAACAGGAAAAACGGACGACGTCGCTGGTGCCATGATTGCCGCAGAAAAAGCTGATATCGCTTTGCGTGTGATGGTTCAGGTGCGCAACAAGATCATCGATGCGTATCAAGAAGTCATGAAGATGCAGGTTTAGTTTTTAGATTATAATCACTGGTACAGGTTTAGTTAGATCGTGTGCTTTGGCGGAGCCAAAGTGAAAAGCCCCGGAGGGATTCTTTGAACAAAATTTTTGGTGGATTGGTTGTCCAGTTTCGCGAGTTCTTTAAAAATCTGGGTCCAACCAAAAGACTTTCAGTTGTTGCCGTAACTCTTATTGCGGTAGTGGCTTTGTTGACGATGATGTTCATGGCGTCTGGTAAAGACTATGTTCCTCTATTCACAAACATCCCGACTGAACAAGTTTCTTCGATCGTAGCTAAGCTGAACGAAAAAAATATTCCATTCCAATTGCGTGACGGCGGTAAAACCGTTGCGATCCCAAAAGAGCTTTTGCACTCAACGCAAATGACGTTGATGGCAGAGATCGGTTCTCCAAAAATGGGGAACATCGGACTTGAGCTTTTCGACAAGCAAGATTTCGGTGTGAACTCTTACGCTCAAAAAATTAACTATCAACGTGCCCTTCAAGGGGAGTTGATGAGAGCTATCAACACTTTGACCGCGGTCAAGCAGTCTAAAGTGATCCTGGCATTGCCAAATAAGAAAACATTCCTGGAAGAAGGTGGCTCGCCATCGGCTTCCGTTGTCGTTGAGCTTCATTCAGGTAAAGAACTTACGCCTGATCAAGTTCGTGGTATCCGTTACCTGGTTGCGAACGCAGTTGAAGGTATGGACGCTGATAAAGTCGCGGTTCTTGATGAGCGCGGTAAAGTTTTGACTCGTACTTCAGATGGCTCAACTGGTGGTTCCAATGAGCTTTTGGATCTAAAAGCTAAAGTTGAAAGAGATTTTGAAGATCGAATTGAAGACATCCTTTCTAAAGTAGTGGGTCACGCCAAAGTTGTTGCTAAAGTTGACGCCACTTTGAATCACCGTGTGATTTCTTCTGTGGAAGAACTTGTGGATCCAGATAAAACAGCAATTCGTTCCCAACAATCTGAAGAGGAATCTTTGGATGGGGCTCGTACGAATCCTTCTGGTGTTCCAGGTTCCCGTTCCAACATCCCGGGTGCCGAAGACAACAATGGCCAAGTGGGTTTTAAACAAGACGTTAAAAAAGAACTTAAAACAATTAACTATGAAGTTCCTAAAACAGTGCGCAATATCCGTGAAACAGCGGGTAACCTTGAGCGCCTCAGTATCGCGGTAGTGGTTGATGGTGTAGCCGTTACGACAAAAAATCAGGACGGAACATCAGAAACGAAATGGCAACCTCGCTCTGTTGAAGAAGTTAAAAAATATGAAGACCTGATCAAAGGTGCGGTTGGTTTCAATGCGGCTCGTGGTGACTCAGTTAAAGTTGAAACGATCCAGTTCCAACCAGAAGACTTCTCCGAAGCAGAAAAGATCCTGACGACGCTTGAGCGTAAAAAGTTGATCCACGCTTTGTTCAAATGGGCTCTTCTGGGTTTCTCTTTGGCTCTGTTCTTCTTCATCGTGGTTCGTCCATTTATGCAATGGATCACAGACAGCTTCCAAGACTCTGTTGAGGAAATGCTGCCACGTACGATCGAGGAACTTGAAGAATTGCAATCTGTGGATAACACGCTTCCAGGTATGTCGACCGCTCTTCCTGTTCTGCAGGAATCTATTGACCCTGAGAAAGCTGAATCTGAATTGTTGAAAGACCGTATTATGGCGACCATGGGTCGTGATGAAGAAAAAGCCGCTAATGCCTTTGGTATGTGGCTGGTAAGGAAGGATTCTTAATGAAACTGCAAAGAGCCGATCATATTGAGTACGAACAGCTCAAAGGTTTCGACAAGGCAGCAATTCTTATCAATTATCTTGGTAAGGATGCCGTTAAGGTTCTTTTGCGTCGCATGGACGATGCAGACATCCGCAAGCTTATTAATCAAATGAGTAAATTGCGCGTGGTTCCTGTGCACGTGACAAAACGTGTTCTTGAAGAGTTCTATGAAATGATTTCTGAAACTGAAGATTACATCTTCTCTGAAACGATCTCTGCGAAGGAAACTATCGTGGACGCTTTGGGTGAGGAACGTGCCAGAGGTATCCTGGGTGGTTTGAACATCACGACAGGTGGCTCGCGTTCACTGGAATCTTTGGAAATGGTCGATGCGAAGTCTTTGGCGACATTCCTGGTGAATGAGCATCCTCAGACAGTTGCAGTTATCTTGGCTCACTTGGAGCCAGAGAAAAAAGGTGAGGTTCTAAAACGTCTTCCAGAAGCTCTTCAGGCCGAAGTGGTTCTGCGTATGGCGAATTTGGAGCACGTCGATCCAGAGTTGATCGGCGAGATCGACCGCGTATTGAAACATCAATTATCTAATACAGCGACAGTCGAACAAGCGGCTTTGGGTGGTGTTCAACCGGTGGCAGAAATGCTCAACGTTATGGACAAAAACACAGAGACGGCGATCATGTCCCGTTTGGAAGAAAAAGATCCTCTTCTTGCCGAAGAGATCCGCAAACTTATGTTTGTCTTCGACGACATCATCAAAATCGACGACCGTGGTATTCAGGCACTTCTCAAAGAAGTACCGAACGACAAACTTCTTTTGGCACTCAAAACGTCAAGCGAAGAGATCCGTGTCAAAATCTTCAAAAATATTTCTGCCCGTGCGGCCGAGATGTTGCGCGAAGACTTATCGAACATGGGACCTTCTCGTTTGTCAGACGTCGAGGGCGCACAACAAGAGATCGTCAATGCAGCTCGCCGCCTAGAAGCGGAAGGCAAGATTATGATCGCAAGAGGTGGTTCAGAAGATGCAATGGTCTAGTAAACAGGGCGTGGGCGCCCATACAAAAGCAGTTCTTAAAAAGGACGTGGCTGAAAAGACCGTTCTGGAGTTTGTCCCAGCTAAATTTGAGCTGGGCACTCCCGCTCAAGCCCATGAGTATCTGATTCAGAAACAACGTGGTTCTGATTTCCGAATGAATGATGCCATCCGTATTCAAACGGGTGTGGATCAAGTGGAACGCATTGATGAAGAAGAAAAAATCGAAGCCGCAGCCCTGGAAAAGCTAAAAGAAATTCAGGAGCAGGCTTATCAGGAAGCTTACAACCTGGGTCTGGAAGAAGGCCGTAAAGAAGCTTTCGAGAAAGTTTCTGCTGAAATCCAAGCCCGCATGCAAGGCTTGGATGAGCTTTTGCTTGGCGTGAAAGAGTTGAAAAAAGATCTCGCAGCTTTCAATGAAAACCATCTGGTGACTTTGGCCTATAAAATGGCGGGTCGCTTGGCGAAGGCAGAGTTGCAGACTAATAACGATGCCATGATTCAGATATTGCGTGATGCTGTCAGCCTGGCGCAAGACGAAGAACAAATCACTGTCCATGTTTCTCAAGAGCAATTCGAATTCTTGGAAGAGCTTAAAAAAGAAACCGGCCGCGATCTGGAATTTACGAAAAAGATCCGCTTTGAACCAAGCACAGAAATTATGGCTGGTGGTTGCATCGTGGAAACAAATTATGGCGAAGTGGATGCTCGTGTCGAGCAACGCCTGGAACAGCTTTGGTCTGTTCTTTCCGAAAACATGCCTAAAGTTAAAGACAAGGTTGCTAGTTAATGAACGACGAAATGTCTCTTGATCTGGATAAGTATTCTGACTTGGTCAACTCGATCCACTTGACCCGCGATAGCGGTAAAGTGACTGAGGTGAACGGAATGCTGATCAAGGGGTATCTCCCTGGCGCCAGCGTTGGCAGTATCGTGCAAATCAATCCGACGGGTCTTGAGCGCTCTTTCCTTGCGGAAGTGGTGGGCTTTAAAGACAAGCACGTTCTGATGATGGCTCTGAATGACATGCGAGGCGTCGCTTTAGGTTCTAAGATCATTCTTTCCCGTCAAATTGCCACTGTTCGCGCTGGCGATGAGCTTTTGGGCCGCGTGGTGGATGGTTTGGGTCGTCCTTTGGATAACAAAGGCGAGATCGAAAACTTCCGTGAAGTTCCTTTGTACAGCGAAATTCGTAACCCTTTGGATAGACAGCCGATTCGTGAGCCCCTGGATGTGGGTATCCGTGCGATCAATGGCGCATTAACCGCGGGCCAAGGCCAGCGTGTCGCTATTATGGCCGGTTCGGGTGTGGGTAAGTCCGTTCTATTGGGGATGATGGCTCGTAACACCAGTGCCGATGTTAACGTGATTGCGATGATCGGTGAACGTGGTCGTGAGGTGCGTGAGTTTATTGAACACGATTTGGGACCTGAAGGTATGGCTCGCTCTGTCGTCGTTTGTGTGACAAGTGACCAGTCTCCTCTGTTGCGTATGCGTGGCGCCTATGTGGCCACAGCCATGGCAGAATACTTCAGTGCTCAAGGTAAGAATGTTTTATTGATGATGGATTCAGTCACACGTTTTGCAATGGCTCAACGTGAAATCGGTTTGTCGACAGGCGAACCACCATCGCAAAAAGGTTATACGCCTTCGGTATTTGCGACTCTGCCAAAACTTTTGGAGCGCGCCGGAAATTTTGAAGGCGAAGGCAGTATCACTGGGTTCTATACCACTCTCGTAGAGGGTGATGACATGAATGACCCGATCGGGGACTCTGTTCGTTCTATCGTGGACGGACACATCGTGCTTTCCCGTGCCTTGGCAGCACGTGGTCACTATCCTGCGATTGATGTGATGCAAAGTGCCTCGCGTGTTATGAAAGCCGTGGCTTCATCAGAACACGTGAGGCTTGCGCAAAAACTAAAAGAAGTCCTGGCAGTTTATAAAGACGCTGAAGATTTGATTAATATCGGTGCTTACAAGCCAGGTTCCAATCCTAAGATTGATAAAGCTGTGAAAGTGATCGATCAAGTGAACGACTTCTTAAAACAAAGAGTCGAGGACCCAACGAACTTCAATAATACAGTTCGTATGCTCCAACAGATCCTGATGAATGCCTAACCTAGGGGAGAGTCATGAGATTTAAATTCCCCATGCAAAAGGTTCTTGAGCATCGCAAGGTTGTGGAAAACCTTGCGCAGAAGGATTTTCAAGACGCAGTAGCCGTTTTAAACGAGTTCCAGGCGAAGCTAGATAATATGAATCAAGAGATCCTGGAAGCCCAAGCCCGCGCGGGGAGCCTCGTTCAGGCCGGGGGCGCCCAAGGTCCAGCCCTGTCCCAAATTCACGAATTCCTTAAAGGTCAAAAGATTCGCATTCTCCAGCAAGAGCAAAAAATTCAAGAGATCGAGAAAATAGTCGAGTACAAGAGAGAAATTTTGCGACAAGCCGCTCTAGAATATAAAATTATGGAGAAGGTCCGGGAAAATAAGTTCGAGGAATATAAAGCCGAACGTAAGATCCAAGATCAAAAAGAGATGGATGAACAAGCCATCTTGCGTTTCAAAAAAATTGCTGAGTAGGATATTCGGCGCACTTCAAGGATGAAGGAAATCGATGAAAACGGGATACGATCAGTTCTTTAAGAATGCTCGCAAAGTCGCTGATGAAAATGGTGGAGCATCTCCTGTGAAATTCACCAAAAATCCATCATCGACACGCCTGCATCTGGATCTATCCTCTGAAGACGTTGAACAGCAACTTCGTCGCCGCATGAAAATGACAGCCCCGAAAAAGAAAAAGAAAAAATCTGGCGTTCATTGGAAAATGGCCGGATTTTCATTCTTGGGATTGGTCTTGGCAGTTGTGGGATTTCAAAATCACGAAGAGATCGACAATATTTTGAAACGTGTGGAAATCACTATGACCGGTGAAGCTGTCGCAGAAACAGCTCCGGCAAAACCAGCCGCCAAAGCCGCCGAGAAAAAAGAAGAGGCCGCTGCAGAAACTGAAACTAAAGCTGCAGCTTTGTCTTCTGATGAAATTGATCATCTGACGAAACTAAATGACCGAAAAAAAGAATTGGATGCGCGTGAAGAAGAACTCAATCGTCAAGAGACAGAGTTGCAAGCGCAGAAGGTAGAACTTGATAAACGCTTGAAAGAGCTTGAAGACATGCGTGGGAAAATTTCCAACATGCTTGAAACTCGCGTCAAGGCTGACGACCAGAAAGTCGATACCTTGGTACAGATGTACACCAATATGAAAGCCCCGCAAGCGGCCAAAGTCTTTGAGACGATGGACGAGGATTTGGTGGTCGAGATACTTGGTCGTATGAAAAAGAAAAATGCTGCTGATATCATGAATTTATTAAAACCGGAGAAAGCTCAGATCATTTCTGAGAAGTATGCCGGTTATAAACGTGCTCCAGCATCTGAAAAATAAAAGTTAGTAACAGCAATTCTCTAGGAAGGAGGATCGTTTTGTTAAATATAGTCGGCCCCCCAATGGTGGGTGCGACCGAATTGAAGCCTAAAGCTTCTGATAAACTTCAGGAGAAAGACTTCAAGGGTTCCGGTGCAGATTCCGGTTTCAATAAAGCTCTTCAGGATAAAATTAATCTGAAAAGCCCGAAAGAAGCCAAAGAATCGCAAAGGCAAGAAGCCAGAGCCAAAGACTCTAACGACTCGAAAGAGACCAGAGACGACAAAGCTCCAGCGAAGGATGCAAAGCCAGAACGCAAGGTCAGCACTAACGATGGGAAAGAAAAACGGGCGGCGAACAGACAGCAGGCAATCAAAGAATTCATGGACTCATTCGAGAGTGAATTTGAAATCCCTCCCACACGACTTGTGGAAGCGATGGCCGAACTGGATGACAGCCAGCTCAAACAATCCCCGGAAGTAACAGCGAATGCTGTAATTGACCAATTGAACTTGGACGATGACCAGGCAGAAAAAGCCGCGGCCATGTATGCAGGTTTGTTGGCGCAATTGCAACAGATGCCACAACAGCAAACGCCTAAAGAAATGACAGAAATGTCCGTGGGCGCTGGTATGTCTCAACAGAGCATGCAGATGCGTGTGGCAGCCGCTCAGGAAAAGCAGACCCAATTGGGTGCTGCTGCAGATAGCGTTAATAAAAAATTCTGGATGAAACCGGATGCTGCGATGAAAACGACAGCTATGCCGGATCTAAAGGGCGATCTTGCATCACGCATGATGATGGATGATAGCGCTTTGGCGGAAGCTCCGTTGGCAGAAATGCCAGGTATGGAAGCTCCTGCTCCAGAAGCTATAAATCAGCAAAGCCTGTTGGATAAGTTGCCTCCTCATTTGCAAGGACAAATGAAAGAGACAATGTCTCCAGCATTGTTGGCAGCATTGGCAGCGAAACAAGCCGCAGCGGCAGCTCAAAAAGCTGAAGGTGCTGTGACAGAAGATTCTTCGTCTGAATTGACGAACGAGTTCACTAAAGCTCTGGAGGCTCCTCGAGGAGAGAAGCCACAGCAAGCAGATATGATGAACAAAGCAGTGGCTGGTAAAGTCACTCCGGAGTCATTCTTCCAACAACAGCAAGGTCAAGAGCAGTCCATGATGCAGGATTCCGCAAATGAATTCACGCAACAAGGTGGAGCTCAGGATAAAGATGCGGCGAAAGAAAAGCTGACAACAAAAGCTACGGAATTCAAAGCAGAGATGATGGGACTTGAAGGTTTGCAAGCGCAACCGTTGAAAGGTGAAACTTTGAAGTTTGACCCGGCAATGGCAGCGATGGCCCCGAAAGCACCGGCAACAGAGGCGCAAAACGAAGCCAACGTGAAGCAATTGATGAATCAAGCCCAATACCTGATTAAGCAAGGTGGCGGTGAAGTGAAAGTTCAAATGACCCCCGAGGGCATGGGAACGATCCACTTGAAAGTGATGCTTCAGGACGGAAAAGTAAATCTTCAAATGCAAGCGGACTCTCAAGAGGCGAAGAAGTCGATCGAGTCTAGTCTAGTTGATTTGAAGAACAGTCTTGCTGCTCACAAATTGTCTGTGGAAAATGTTAAAGTGGATGTTGTGAACACGACTTCCGCAGATACTGCGACACAAAACCAAAATAATAATACGAATGGCCAAGGTGGCCAGCGTGATGCGCGTCAGTTCTGGAATAACTTCAACGAAAGCTTTGGTAACCAAGGCCGCCGTGAAGCCTTTACTGAGATGCAACCGCTTCGTGGTTATGCTGGTAAACGTCGTGATCCATTGCAACCTATTGACGGCGCATCTGTGAAAGCAGCTCCGCGCGCAGTAGAAGGCAAAGGCAGCGGACTTAACCTGGTGGCGTAGGCTTAAATTTTTAAGGGAGAATTTGAATGACAATGGTTAATGCGAAATTAGGAGTAAATGCTTTCGGTGCGACACAAGACAAACCGACAAGCACTGTTGGAACTCCAACTAACCTCAGCGTTCAAGACAAAGCGAAAGTTGGCGAAGAAGATCTTGGCGCCGTTGCCAATAAACTTGCTGACCCGAATTGGACGGATCCCACTAAAAAAGTTCGTACGACAGGTAATCCCAATTTGGACAAAGATGCATTCTTCAAATTGATGCTTGCTCAGATGAAAAATCAAGATCCAACGAATCCGATGAAGTCCCATGAAATGGCGGCTCAATTGGCGAACTTCTCGTCACTCGAGCAAATGCAGAACATGAACAAAACACTTGAGGAGTTGAAGAATGCACAAAAGCCTTCTGAAAATTTCCAGGCGTTGAACTTAATTGGTAAAGCGGTGGCGGGTGATTCATCTAAGATCGTGCGCGGCTTGAATGATAAAGAACACGATTTCAAATTTAATCTTCCAATGGCAGCAGAGGAAGTCACAGTGAAAGTTCGCGATGCGGATGGCGCTGTGGTAAGAACATACAACTTGAAAGGTCTGAAACAAGGAGACAACAAGCTCACTTGGAATGGTGAAGACGAAAAGGGTATGAAAGCAGCTGTGGGCGAATATCAATTCATCGCAGAAGCAAAAACTGCTGACGGAAAAAAATTAGGAATCAAAACTGACTTTGATGGTTTGATCACTGGTGTCAGTTACTCTTCTGAAGGCCCGGTTCTTAACGTAGGAAATCAGGCAATCCGCTTCAGAGACGTGAAGAAGATCACAGACCCACGTCTTATGAGAAACGACCAGAATGTAAATGATGTCACCAACCTAGACTTGAAAAAAGATGATGCCACGGGACAAACTAAGAAAGAGGCGAATGTAGTTCAACAAAGTTCTACTACTGAGCCAGCTCCTATGGGTAAATCTAAGATCATGGATACGGTGGGTTTATCTCGCGACATGATGGATAAGATCGCGAAGGAGATGGCGAAGTAAAATGGTAGACTTAAAGAAGATACAGACATTCGAACAACTCGTCCCCAAGACGCAGCCAAAGGTTCAACCTGAAGTTGGCGCTGGAACGGGTCCTTCCTTCAAGGAAACCCTTGATAAGCTCGGTGGGCCGATTGCGACCCCGGCAGCGAAACAAGTGAATCCGCAGGGCTTTACAAAGCCTGTTGAAGGAGTGAAGTTTTCGAATCATGCGATTGAGCGAATGAGTACTCGCGGGATTAATTACAGCCCCGACGATATCACTAAGCTGAATGATGCAGTTTCGAGAGCTGCGGCGAAAGGTTCCAAGGATTCATTGATTTTGATGAATGACTCGGCACTGATTGTCAGCGTGAAGAATAATACTGTGGTAACAGTGATGGACAAGACCGCATTGAAAGAAAATGTGTTCACGAACATCGATTCTACAGTGGTTATTTAACCGCAAAACGTACCGAAGCTGTCCTGAAGAGACAGATAAAGTACAAAGCACCGAGGACATAGAATGTGTCTGAGGTTGGTTTTAAAAACTAAATATTAGGGCTGGTCCTCGTAGAGGAGGCCCTCCAAACGGTGGTTCTCGAATAGAACTGCCAACGACATGGAGGTCACATGGGTATTCTTTCTTCATTGTACACGGGTGTGTCTGGTATGACTGCACAGGGCGAAGCCCTTGGCGTTATCGGTGACAATATCGCGAATGCAAACACTGTCGGTTTCAAAGCGTCTCGCGCTGAATTCCAAGATATCATTTCTAAAAGCTTAAAAGGTGTTCTTGGTGGTAACCAAATCGGCCGTGGTGTGAAGATCGGTGCCGTAAATCCAATCCTTACTCAAGGTAACGTAGACGCGACTGAAAAAGTAACTGACCTTGCTATCTCTGGTGACGGTTACTTCAAAGTTAAAGGTTCTGATGGCGAGTCTTACACTCGTGACGGTTCTTTCCACTTTGATCGCGAAGGTTACCTGGTTACAAACGACAATCAAAAAGTTCAAGGTTTCGGTACTGACGAAAAAGGTAACATCCTGAACAAAATGACTGATATCAAATTCCCTCGTGCTCTAGTTCCAGCGAAAGCAACTAAAGAAGTTAAGTTGGATCTGAACTTGGATTCTCGTATGGAGCCAACTAAAAAGTTTGATATCAAAGATCCATACTCCACTTCTCACTACTCTACAGGTGTTGAGATGTACGATTCTCAAGGTAATAAGCACTTGTTGAGCATGTTCTTCAATAAAGTGGCTGACAGACAATGGGAATACAAAGGCTTGGTTGACGGTAAAGAAGTGACTGGCGGCGAAGAAGGTAAACTTTCTGAAGTTGTAGCTGGTAAACTTGAGTTTACAGTAGACGGTAAACTTGACAGCCAAACAATGACTTCTTCGAGCTTCAACTTCAAAGGCGGCGCTCTTCAAGGTCAAGAAATCAAAATGAACTTCGGTGATGCTATCAAAGACGGTGGTAAAGGTTTGGACGGTACTAAACAGTACGGTAAAAACTCTGACCTTATCTCTTGGCATCAAGACGGTGCGGCTGCTGGTACAATCAACAGCTTGTCCTTCAATGACGATGGTATCTTGACGGCAGTTTACTCAAACGGTCAGGCTCAAGACTTGGCGCAAATCGCTCTTGCTAAGTTCGAAAATCCAGAAGCTCTTTTCAAAGTTGGTAACAACCGTTTGAAAGAATCCAGAGATTCAGGCACAGCTTCAGTGGGTGGCCCGGGCGCAGCTGGTCGCGGTAAGTTGTTCGCGAAATCTCTTGAGAGATCTACAGTGGATCTAGCAACTGAGTTCGTAAACATGATCCAAAATCAACGTGGCTTCCAAGCCAATGCGAAGACGATCACGACGACAGATGAACTTCTTAACGAAGTGATTCAGTTGAAACGTTAATCCCCCTAAATAACAAATAATCCATGTCTAACAGGCCCGTGACCCCGGGCCTGTTTTCTTTTTTAGTCGGTCAACCCTAAATGCCCCACAGAAGTTTTAAAAGCCCGCAATCTTGGGCAATATGCCCCAAAAACAGCGATTAAATGTGTGTAATAATGGGCTTTTTAGCAATGTTTATTAAAATTGCTCCTTTTGTTTAGAAACAAACCTGATATACACTAGCGCAAGTTTTAATCATCAGTCCTGAGGGGTTTAGTACATGAGATGCTTAGTAGTTGAAGACGACAACGAGATCGCAACGATAGTAAAGCAAGGTTTAGGAGAGCTTGAAGGTGAAGTCGAAGTTGAATCCAACGGAAGACGTGCTTACGAAAGAGCTCTGACGAATCATTATGACATCATCGTTCTGGATTTAATGCTTCCAGAAATGGATGGTTACACTTTCGCGAAATCTTTGCGCGAAAAGGAAATCAACACACCAATTCTTATCTTAAGCGCTTTGCGCGAGCTTGATGACCGATTGAAAGGTCTCAGCATGGGTGGCGATGACTATCTTACGAAACCATTCGCCATGGCTGAGCTGCAAATCCGCGTGAAAAACCTTTTGAAGCGTGCTCAAAAAGCTTCTGAAGTGACTCAACTGGTATTCCAGGATTTGAAATTGAACCGTCTGAACCGTCTGAACCGTGATGTGGTTCGTGCCGGTCGTAAATTGGATCTTCAAGAGCGCGAGTTCGTTCTTTTGGATCTTTTCATGAGCAACCCCAATAAAATCATCGGTAAACAAACGATCCTGAAGGAAGTTTGGAATTATGATTTCGATCCACAAACGAATGTGGTAGACGTATTGGTATGCCGCCTAAGAAACAAATTAGAAAAAGATTTCCCTACACGACTTATTTATACAGTCAGAGGTGTAGGTTATGTTCTTAAAGGGACTTAAACCCACGCTATTCCGAATCAGTACCAAGCTTACGCTCGCGTACTCCATGGTACTGATTCTTAGCTCGACACTGATCTTTAGTTTTCTATACTTTCAGATCACTCACTCGCTCCAAAACCAGGAGCGAGCTATTCTTGAATCCAAAACCGAAGAATTTGCGAATCGTATTGAAGTAAACGGCATGGCCGACTTTAAGCAGTACTTTGAATTGCTGCGCAATTATGATCGAGATGCTTCCCTATTAGTGGAAATTTACAGCGGTCGCAGCGAATTGCTGTTCGCGCACAATCCCACTCCAGCCTTTGATATCAATAAAGACCTATTGCTGAACGAGCTGAATCGTCATGGCGAAACGTCCTTTGAGTTCTCCTTACCCGAAGCTTCCTCCACCGAGGCTGTTTTGGTTTTGGGTCGTAACTTGAAAGGTGGCGAACGGCTGATTATCGCAAAAAGCACCGCCGGCATGGGCAAGCAGCTCCGTTATCTGCAAAAGCTTTTTTGGTGGTCTTTGCTTCCGGTGGCATTGATTGGATTCCTGGGGGGCTTGTTCCTGTCCAATTCCACACTGAGCCCGGTGCGTGACTTGATCAACTCGATGAAAAAGATCGAGCGGGGATCACTTTCCACTCGTGTTCCGATCGGTGGCAGCGATGACGAATTGGAAGAACTGAAGCTTCTGTTCAATAAGGCCTTGGATAAAATTGAAAATCTGGTGAATGGACTTAAAGAGGCCTTTGACCATTTGGCCCATGATATTCGTACTCCGGTGACTCGTTTGCGTGGACGTGCGGAAATCGCATTGACCAGCGAAGGTGACCTTGAGTCTTACCGCGAAGCTTTGCAAAGCTGTTTTGAAAACTCAGATAAGATTCTAAGTTTCCTGCAGGTTCTGACGGATATCACAGAGGCCGAAAACCGCAGTAAAAAGCTTAAAATCGAAAAGAAATTCATCAGTGATCTGGTGCGTGAAATCATGGATCTGTATGAGATGGCGTTCGAGGAAAAGAACATCAAAATCACGCAGAAGCTGGATACCCATGATTGGGCGATGGTGGATCCTCGATTGATCAGCCGAGTGATCGCAAATCTTTTGGATAATGCGCATAAATATACTCCACCAGGTGGTGAAGTGATTATTGAAACGATCAATCAAACAGAAAGCGTGATTTTAAAGGTCACGGATTCTGGGCCTGGTATTGCGCCGGAAGAGCATGGTCTGATCTGGCAAAAGCTTTACCGCAGTGACAAGAGCCGTTCTGAATATGGGATGGGCTTGGGGCTGACGTTTGTAAAAGCGGTCGTGGAAGCCCACGATGGCAAAGTGAATATCAAAAGCCCGGTTAAAGACGGTCGCGGAACGGAGATGGAAATCACTCTGCAAAAGATGGCTTAAATACCGAACGACATAGATTCTGTGTCTATATGGCGTCAACAAAACCCGCAGAGATGCGGGTTTTTTATTTTTGTGCGAGAGTAACCCTATGCCTAAGAATAATGATACCATTTTATGCCAACGAGTGAGCAAAGTAGTCCTTTTTACTTTGGGACTTTTCTTTAGCATTTTGTTTTTTACAAAACTGACGATGCATAATGATCATGTGCAGATGTTGCTGAAAGTTTTCCGCGTTGTCGACGAAGGCCAGTGGTCGCACTTTGGTAATGCCACGACAGGAATGGGATTTTTGCCGGGGAGTTTTCTGACGGCGGTGTCTGCAGTTCCGATGCAGATTTACTTTTCGCCGTATTCCGCATTGGTGGTGATTCTTTTATTCCATGTGATTTCGTATCTTCTGTTCGCAAGTGTTCTAAAAGAAAATTTCAAATCGCTGATTCTGGTCGATTTTCTTTTGCTGTACTGGTTAAGCCCTTGGCGTGTGGAACAGACCGAGCTTTATAATCCAGCGTACTTGTTTTTATTTTCGGCAGTTCATTTCTATACCGCCTATCACATGAACAAGAAAAGTTTCTGGATGACGTTCTTTCACGTGCTGACGATTGGTTTTTGCGTTCAGGTTCACTTTTCCGTTTTGATGTTGGGAATTTTATCATTGGGCCTTTGGGGTTTCAGATACCTTAAAGTGAATTGGTGGGGATTTGTCGCGGGGAGCGCCGTAGTCGGCCTAAGCTTGCTGCCTTGGTTTATGGCTTACTTGGCTCATCGTGAATTGGCCGTGGCTGTCAGTAAAGAATCCGGTACGTTCATCGGAAAAAACTTTGTCTTGGTGTATCCGGTTCTAAAAGGGATTTCTTATTGGATTCGTTATGGCGCCATTTCATACGGCCGACATATCTTTAGTGAAATCAATTTCTTGTGGATTCAAGACATGACTGTCCAAAAAGTTGTGAGTGGCGCGTTTCATTCAATGAAATATGTCTTCACGGCGGTGAGTGTGGTTTTCAGTGCTGTGGTTCAATGGCGCATCTTTCGCGATATCTGGAAGCAAGGTCATCCGTTCAGACGCGGTGACGATCGCACGGCGATTCGTGGCGAGCAGGGGATTTATCTTTACGCGTTTTACTTTTTCTTTGCGATGTTGATTGCGACGGGCCTTTCCCCGGTGGAATTCAATCACTGGCATTTGATTTTGGCATTCCCGATCGTGACTGTGCTGATCACTATCGCCTTCCATAAATTGCGTGATAAAATGCCAGCTAAACGTTTCAGTTGGATCTTTGCGAGCGTGTTCCTCGTGTTCTGTATGTTTGATACCTTCGGAGCCTTGGGCAGTCGTGTTCACTCGTATAAATCAAACTTCCACCGCGAGGTTTTGCAGCTTTATAAAGAATACCACGAGTACCCAGAGAATAAGACCAGCACTAATTATCTGGAGCAATGGCACCACGAACAACAGCCCGCGGAAGAGAACAAATAAAAAAAACCCGCTGTGAAGGCGGGTTTTTTATTTTAAATTGTCGATGTAAACGAACTAAACACCAAGGTAAGCTTTACGAACTTCGTCGTTGTTCAACAAATTGATACCTGTATCTTGCATCACCACGCGGCCTGTTTCTAAAACATAAGCACGGTGAGAAATTCTTAAAGCCAGGCGAGCATTTTGCTCTACCAAAAGAATCGTCATGCCATCTTGATTCAACTTTGTGACGATTTCAAAAATCTGATTCACGATCAAAGGTGCCAAGCCCAAAGATGGTTCATCCAAAAGCAGGATTTCCGGTTTGCACATCAAAGCTCGGCAGATCGCAAGCATTTGCTGCTCTCCACCTGATAATGTGCCGGCCATTTGCCACAGACGTTCCTTGATGCGCGGAAAAAGTTCCAGACACATGTCATAGTCTTTTTTGATTCCAGCTTTGTCAGAGCGGTGGTAAGCGCCCATTTCCAGATTTTCTTGAACGCTCATTTGCGGAAAAACGCCGCGGCCTTCTGGGGACTGGGCAATTCCCAATGTCACACGTTGGTGAGTTGGAACCGTCGTCAGATCTTTTCCGTGAAGTTCGATTTTACCTTGAGCGGGAACCAAGCCCGACAAAGCACGCAAGGTCGTCGTTTTACCAGCCCCGTTTGCGCCGATAAGACTTACTATCTCGCCTTTGTTCACATGAAAGGTGATGCCTTTCAAAGCTTGAATAGATCCGTAATAAACATTCAGGTTTTCTGCAGAGATAATCGGAGTGCTCATTAGTGAATTTCCTCAACGCCCAGGTAAGCTTCAATCACTTTTTTGGAGTTTTGTACGTGCTTAGGGGTGCCTTCTTCGATTTTCACACCGTGATCCAGAACCACGATGTTTTCGCAAATACCCATTACCAGTTTCATATCATGTTCAATCAACAGAACCGTCAGATTAAACTTCGCGCGGATCTCGGCGATTGTTTCCATCAATTGATGGGTTTCCGAGTGATTCATGCCGGCAGCCGGTTCATCCAGAAGAATAATCTTAGGATCCGTAGCCAAAGCACGAACGATCTCAAGCTTACGCTGTTGACCATAGGGAAGACTGCTGGAAATTTCATGAGCTTTGGATTGAAGGGAGAACACTTCCAACAAGGCCATCGCTTTTTCGGTCATATCTTTTTCAGATTTGATAAAACGTTTGGTTTGAAAAAGAGCATCCATCAAGCCGTATTCCACGTGTTGATGAGTCGCGATTAAAACGTTTTCCAATACCGTCAGATTTTTAAAAAGACGGATATTTTGAAAAGTACGTGCGATGCCTTTTTGAGAGATTTGCCAAGGTTTCAAACCATGAACAGAATGACCATCCAGGCATACTTCACCCTTTGTGGGTTGGTATACACCGGTCAGCATATTGAAGGCTGTAGTTTTGCCGGCACCGTTGGGACCGATCAAACCTGCTAATTGGCCTTTTTTAACTTGAAAGGACAAGTTATCGACGGCTTTAAGTCCGCCGAACTGCATAGTGATACCTTTAGCTTCTAGCAGAACGTCGGACATATTTTCTCCACAAGTCAGTGATCTCAAGTTCACCCATGATACCTTTAGGACGAAGGATCATCACAAGAATCAGGGACAAAGAATAAATAACCATACGCAAATCAACGCCCGTCCATTCTTGCAACGGACGAAGTGCTTCAGGCAGGGATGTTACGAAAATAGCGGCGATGATTGAACCCGTCATCGAACCCATACCACCTAAAACAACCATGATCACGGCATTCACACTTTGCAAGAACGTGAACGAGGAAGGATTGATGAAGTTCGTAAAGTGCGCAAATAAAGCTCCTGCCACACCGGCGAAAAAGCTGGAAAGAACGAAAGCACGTACTTTCATGCCGGTGGTGTTAACACCTGTAGATTCTGCAGCGATCTCATCTTCACGAACACTCAGGAAGCCGCGGCCCCAGGAAGATTTCATCACACGCCAAATTGTAAAGAAGCAGATCAAAATCCACAAAACAGCGAACGAATAAGACATATAGAAATTCGAAAACCCAGGAATGTTTGCGAAACCACGAGGGCCACCCAAAACATCCATATTCAGCAAGGACACACGAATGATTTCACCAAAACCCAAAGTCACGATCGCCAGGTAGTCACCTTTCAATCGCAAGGAAGGAAGGCCGACCAGGAAACCCGCCAAAGCCGCCGCAAGACCGCTGCCGATAGCAAAAATAAAGAAGGACACGCCTTGGAGCTCTGCCGGAAGAAAATTCCAATGAGTGGAGGCGTAAGCCGTAAAGTAAGCACCGATCGCCATGAAGCCTGCATGCCCCAGTGAAAACTGACCTGTGTAGCCATTTACCAGATTCAAGCTCATCGCCATCAGGCAGTTCACGGTGATGAATAAAACCATCAACTGAATGTATTCATCAAATGCAAATTGGAAGATCGCACCGACCGCTAAAACACCAAGCAAAGATAAAAGAGGATTCTTGAACGCGCGAATCATCACACTTTCTCCACAGAGTATTTGCCCAGCAAGCCGGCAGGTTTAAAGATCAAAATCGCAATCAAAATACCGAAAGCCAAAGCATCACGGTAAGTCGAAGACAAGTAGGCCACGACCATTTCTTCTGAAAGACCCATGATCAATGCGCCCAGAACGGCGCCACGAACATTTCCGATACCACCAAGAACTGCAGCAACGAAAGCTTTCATCCCGATCATCATTCCCATCAAAGGATCGATCTTTGGATATTTCATGCCCACGAGAACGCTGCCGACACCGGCAAGTGCGGAGCCGACGATAAAAGTGAAAGCGATAATCTTATCGGGATTCACTCCCAAAAGACTTGCAACCGATGCATTGGCACTGACAGCGCGCATCGCTTTGCCTAGTTTGGTTTTATAGATCAGATATTGCAGTCCCAACATCGCCAGAACGCTGACGATCAGAACTGTGACGTCGAAGGATTTCAACTCGACGTTACCGAAGGAGAAAATCACAAAATCTTTCATGACTTCAGGAAAAACTCTGGGATTGGCTCCGAACAAAGCTTGGCCACCATATTCTAAAAACAAACTCACACCGATGGCTGTGATCAGGATATTTAGTTTTGGTGCATTACGAAGAGGGCGGTAGGCCAGTCTTTCAATCAAAAGACCCAGGATACTGCACACAAGCATGGAGGAAATCAGAAGGATCGCAAGAGAACCGACGCCAGGATTTGCTTCGATTCCAAATGCGCGGGCGATATAGAAAGCTCCGAAGGCGCCCACCATGTAAACATCCGAGTGGGCAAAGTTAATCATTTTCAGGATTCCGTACACCATGGTGTAGCCGAGGGCGATCAATGCGTAGATGGAGCCAAGGCTGATACCATTAATCAAATGTTGTACGAAATCCTGCATGTCTGTCCTTCGTTAGTGACCTATTATGGTGTCACTGTCGTGATGTACTTGCGATTTGGTCCGTCCACTTGAATCACCACAGCGCTTTTCACAGCATCGCGGTTTTCATTCAAGGAGATCTTACCCGTCACACCCGGGAAATCTTTAGTTTTAGCCAGTTCATCACGGATCGCTTTGCCTGACAAGTCTGCAGAGCGCTCAATTGCACCAGCCAAGATTTTTGCGGCATCGTAACCCAAAGCCGCCAATGCGTCCGGAGTTTCGTTGTATTTCGCTTTGAACTTTTTGATAAATTCAGTCACAGCAGGATCTGTTGATTCAACAGTGTAGTGATTTGAATAGTAGTTACCGTTGATAGCTTCTTTTCCGATTTCATGAAGTTTATCAGAATCCCAGCCGTCGCCACCCATCAATGGAGCTTTGATACCCAATTGACGCGCTTGTTGTGCGATCAAACCAACTTCAGTGTAATAACCGGGAACATAAAGTGCTTCAGGGTTTTTAGAGCGGATTTGAGTCAATTGCGCTTTGAAATCAATATCGCCCGCTTGGTAGGAAACATCAGCTACGATTTCGCCACCGCGTTTTTTGAAGTCAGTCAGGAAGGCATCAGCCAAACCTACTGAGTAATCATTTTTAACGTCGCGAAGAATAGCGACTTTTTTGATCTTAAGATTTTCGCTGGCAAATTTCGCCATCACAGAACCTTGGAACGGATCGATGAAGCAAATACGGAAAACGTAATCTCCGATTTTGGTCACATCAGGATTTGTGGAAGCCGGGGATACAAAAGGAACACCTTTTGCCTGAGCAATTGGAGCGGCTGCTTTAGAACGACCGCTGGCAACGCCACCGATAATCGCAACAACTTTATTTTGTGTGATCAAGCGAGTTGTCGCAGCAGCGGCTTCCTCGTTCTTACCTTGATCGTCCATCGTTTTTAATTCGATTTTTTTACCTTTGATACCGCCAGCAGCATTGATTTCATCAAATGCCAAACGAACACCCTTGTTAGAGCTCAAGCCAAAAGTGGCATCGCTTCCAGACAAGGAGTCGTATTCACCGATCACGATTTCGTTTTCTTTTTTTGTACAGCTCGCTAGTAAAGGAAGTACTAGTAATAGGGAAAGTACCAGACGTTTCATGTTGACCTCTTTTGTAATTCTAAAACGCGAATAGCGTTTAGAATTCAAGTATCTACAAAAGAGGTCAAGAGTTTTTAAGTGGCCAAAACACTTGCAAGACTGATCAAGTCAAGATGCGCTTTTCTTTCATTTTTCGTTACAATATCGAGAGGAACTTCAATCAATTTTTCCCCTTCAGTGCCGATCATGATGTCGCAATGACCTTTCAGCAATGAATCCACAGCGGCGGCGCCCATGCGGCTTGCAAGAATGCGGTCAGCAGCAGTCGGAGAGCCACCACGTTGTTGGTGACCCAAGATGCAAACTTTTGCATCCCAGCCGGTTTTCTTACGAATAGCATCCGCTAAATCATAAGCGCGGCCTGGTTTTTGGCCTTCGGCTGTCACAAGAATAGAGCTAGTTTTGCCACGAGCAATACCGTCTTTGATGCGGTCCACAGCTTTATCAACAGTCGTCAATGATTCCGGTGCGAAAATTTCTTCCGCTCCACCCGCAAGACCCACAGCAGAAGCGATAAAGCCAGAGTTGCGGCCCATCACTTCAACGATGAACAAACGGTCATGAGAAGCCGCCGTGTCGCGAATTCTGTCGATAGCTTCTAGAGCCGTGTTCACAGCCGTGTCGAAACCAATCGTTTTATCAGACCCATAAACGTCATTATCAATGGTGCCCGGAACACCGACGATAGGAATTTGATGTTCTTCCCACAAAGCATGGGCTCCGCGGAAAGAACCATCACCACCGATACAAACCAAAGCATCGATATCGTGGGCTTTCAAATTCGCGACAGCTTTCGCGCGACCCTCAGGTTTTGTAAATTCAGTCGAGCGACCTGTTTTAATAACAGTTCCACCACGCTGGATGATGTTGGCAACATAACGTTGATCGATCGATTCGATATGATTTTCAATCATGCCCACATAACCTTGCATGACCGCGAAAACTTCGAGTTTGTTTGCGATACCTGCGCGAACCACCGCTCTTAGAGCAGCATTCATCCCCGGCGCATCGCCACCACTTGTATACACACCTAATCTTTTGATCTTTTTATTGAAAGTTGCCATGAAGGGAAGATTAGCTCTGGGAGCCGGAAATTTCAAAGGGAATCCCCTGTGGAGCGTGTGTTCCGCAACACGCCATCGTGGCTCAACCGGTGCTCGCCTTCGGCGAGTTCGCGCCATCCGGGCGCCACCGGAGGTTGCTGCACTCACGCTCCACAGGGGATTCCCTTTGAAATTTCCTCTTCAGTGCTAAACTACTATGACAAATTCATAAGAGATTTGGAGCGGGGTGTTGTTTCCTGCGTTGGTGGTAGATCCTGTGGTGTGTACGGTGTGAGTACGTTTTTTGGAGTCTTTGGGGGAACAAGGAGTTTTTTTTGGGGGGAGATGAGGGAGTGGTTTTGAGAATAAAAAAAGGCGTTCTTGCGAACGCCTTTTTAAATCAGTGATTAGTTGTAAAACTAATTACTTAACCATTGATTTGAATTCAGCGCCAGCGCGGAATTTTGGAGCCCATGCAGCTGGGATTTTGATTGCTTTACCAGTTTGTGGGTTGCGACCAGTGCGAGCTTTGCGTTTAGCTTTAGTGAAAGTACCGAAGCCAACAAGTTTAACGTCGTCGCCTTTTTTAACTGCTTTTTTGATGTTTTCTACTGCGCAGTCAAGGATTGCTTCAGCTTGAGCTTTAGAAACTTTAGTTTCGCCAGCGATTTTTTCGATCAATTGAGCCTTGTTCATTTGAACTCCTCTTTAGTGACACATGTGTGTGTCTCAGTTGTTTAAAATCCTGATGATAAATTCTCGTCTTCCGATGACTTTCAAATAACAAATTAAAAACGCTGCTTCGTCAACGGCTATTTACGAAAAACGCTCGCACAGCCATTTTCACGAAACAGATTTATAATGTGCGCATCAGTGTCGTGGGTCGTTGCTGCCATCTTCATCATCGTATGCATCGTCGATGGAAGTTAAAGAATCACTTGAAGATTGATTGTTCACAGGAATGCGATATCCCTCAGAAGCCCACTCACCAAGGTCAATCAGGCGGCAGCGTTCAGAGCAAAAAGGGCGCGCAGGATTTTCAGGTGAGTACAAAGCAGGCTTGCCACACTGTGGACACTTTACCATTTTACCTTGGGGTTTTTCTGATTCACTCATGGTAGGATAATTGCGCAGAGTTGAAACGAGATCAACCGATTGTGCAACTCCGCCATGCGACTTGCGAAGTTACGTCAATCGGTTGCTTAAAATTCATTTCATTAACTATTAGTACTTTTTCAAGACACCTGTCGCGAACACAGTGCCTTTACCGTTAGCATCTGGATAAGCAAGTTGGTAAGTCACTTGGCTGTCGTTGATGGAACCGTTTGGTACTTGAAGTTGGATCAAGTGCAAACCGCCACCGTTCATGGAAGATCCATTGGTGCGGATCTCAAAGCCTTTGTTTTGGTTGATCAAGTTGTAAGTCGTATTTTGAACCAAAGCCAGTGGGTTGTAAGCCATGCCGCCACCGTTGATACCAATGTTAAAGCTGAAATACTGCTGAGATGGAATCGCCGTGAAGTACAAAGATGGTTTCAAGCTGTTGCTCATATCAAGTTGCACCATCAAAGAACCTGTCGTCCAAGAACTGCAATTCGCGTAACCTGTGTTCCAACCCCAGATCGTGCGATCACATACAGCCATCGCTTCTTTAAGGAATTTTGCATACACAGTCGTATTCGTGATTTGTAGGTTACCTGTTTCACTTGTTACGACTTGCACCGGCATGCGTGTGTAATAGTCGATCTGGAACCAATATTTATAGTCACCAAAACGCATGGTCGTTACACCAGGGCTAACAATGTTACCGTTTGAAGTAACACAGTATTGGCCATTCCATGTAGAGCCGTAATTACATGTTGGGATTACGGTTCCACCGCCTCCGCCACTGTCATTGTTGCCACAACCAACAAACGTCAGCATCGATGCCGTCGTTACTAATAGTAGGATGAGCTTTTTCATAAATACCTCTCTCATTAAATAAGCTTCTTCACTACAGATGCAATACACGGGACGTGCCACAGCCAACTATGCGCAGAGATTTGTTATTTACGATTTGAGAGGGGTGAGGGTGTTGAACTCTTTAGACACTTCGCCAATTTGTGTCACCTTTTGTCTAAAGTCTCAACATGAGACACTTTAAACCTTGGAATCCACGGGCTTTTTTGAAAGCAGCGTTAAGCCGAGAACAATGATCCCCCAGCTAATCCAGCTGGAGATTGAAAAGCCCACAGTAGGACCGCGGAAGTCATCACGGAAGGACTCCATAATAAGGCGGCCGCTTCCATGCAGGATCATCCATACATAAAAGAGTCTTCCTGGAGTTCGAAAGAACTTCAATGGCCGGCGGGATTTTTCCAAGCCGAGGAGGACCATGACCACGCCCAATTCCCACAAAACTGCATAGAGCTGCGAAGGATGTTTTCCGGCAATGGCCCAAGGCAGGTCACAGGCGCGCCCATAGCAGCAACCCGCCAGAAAACAGGCAATTCGCCCCAGGCCGTAACCCAAGGCTAAAACAGGAGCGAGCAAATCCAGGTAATTTTCCAGCTGATCGTGCGCTTTGAAATACAGGTACGTCATCCCAGCGAAGGCTGCTAACAAAGCGCCTCCGTAAAATACAAAACCACCATCCCAGAAATAAAGGATGCGCATCAGGTTGTTTTGGTAATAGCTGAAACTTTCATAAAATACGTGAAACAGGCGTCCACCAATGAAACCAAACGCCATGATCAGAAGACTTAGGTCGAGGGTGTGGGGGACAGAAAGTTTCTGTTGCTGACTCCGTCGTGTGACCCAGATAAGGCAAATTGCGACCACAACACATATTACAAGATAATATGTGGGAACGTGGATTTCAGATGAGATTTCGATCGTTGGAAACACAGTACTCCTGACACCGACGATAGACTTAATTTTTAAAAAATTCCGAAGAATTTTCAAGCGAAACTACCCATATACAGATGTCTGACTACATAATTGTAGCATATGAAAATGCACCCAGCAGATATAGTTCAGGAAATTAAGGGCTACTCCTTTTTTAAATCATTCAGCACCGACCTGTTACTGCAAGTAGCAGCGATGATGCACAATGAAGTGTTTCCTGCTGGGACAGTGGTTCTTAAAGAAGGCCAAACCAATCGCAATCTTTACTTTCTAAGATCTGGAAAATTGGAAATTTCTTTGGCTGGTGAAGTGCTTGCCTCTTTTGATACTCCCGGTGAAGTTTGGGGAGAGATGAGTGTTATCACATCAAATCCAGCTTCCACATCGGTCCGCGCAATCACAGAAGTGACGTGCTATGTGATCAAAGATGAAGACTTTGCCCACGTTCACCCTAAAGACAAAGACCGCTTTCAAGCATTGCTCTATCAAATCTACTGTATGATTTTGACCGAGCGCCTGATTAAAACGAACGAAAAAGCTCGTTTGTTTGAAATCCTGAACCGCGAATTGCATGAAGCCCAAAATGCTTTGCAACGTGGCGCCGGTGGACGTGTTCTTTTGATCGAGCCAGACAAAAAGCAGCAAATGCCATTGCGTATGGCTTTGGGCAGTACGGGTGTTCATTTGGATATCGCGAGTGATGCGGCCCAAGCTGAAGAGCTTTTAAAAGGTGGCAAATACGATGTCGTTGTCGGTGAAGACAGCTGCGTTGATGTGCTTCGTAAAGTTGAAGAACAAAAGCTAAGTCCGAATGTGATTTTGTTAACCAGTCATGATGTTCAGGGCAACCTGGGGATTCTGGTTCCGAATCGTTTCATCAAAAACATTATCTCCCGCGATGCGGAAGATAAAAATGCGACAATTCGCTTTGTGTTGACTGCCTTAGGCAAACTTTTGAACAAAGACCTTTTTGGTATCGACAAGTACCTTACTTGGGGGGTCGATATTCAAAAAAGAGTGGTCACACATTCAGGGCAGCGTGAACAGTTGCGCGATGATATGTGTACTTACTTGAAAAAAGCGGGTGTGCGCACGTCGGTTATCGATCGTGTGAATACGGTGGCTGAAGAGATGCTGATGAACGCGATTTATGATGCACCTGTAGATTCCCATGGCAAAGCTATCTTTAATCACGTCAGCCGCAAACAAGAAGTGCAATTGGAAACTCACCAACAATCCGTCTTTAGATATGCGACGGATGGGGTGATGGCGGCAGTTGCCGTGGTTGATCCATTTGGCGCTCTGCAAAGAGACGTGATTATCGATTATCTGCAAACTTGTTACAATGGAACAGCCGGCAGCTTGAACACTACAAAGGGTGGCGCAGGTCGCGGTCTTCACCAGATTATCGAGAATTCAGATTTGACGATTTTCAATGTGAAACAAGGTGTGCGCACGGAAGTGATTTGTCTGTTCAATTTGGACGGTCAAAAGCGCCTGGCTCAACCGTCTTTCCATTACTTTTTCATGTAAGTCAGAATTCCCACTGCAATCTGTCCCAGCATCACGCATGGAACTGTGGGCAGATTGGTAGACAAAAGGGAAACCAAGAAACCCAATAAGCATCCCACGATAGAAATCACTAACACTCTTTGAGTGTAATTGCTCAAATTACGGCTTCGCTGCGAAGCAAAGCTTGTCGCAATAAACAATGAGCCCATGGTGAATAAATAGCCCATACTTTGAATGGCAATTGTCGTGATTACCAGTGTTCCCACATCAAAGAGGCGATTTTTCCAGTGACGGTGAATCAAGCTTTGATTCACCAGTTGAAAACTGATTTGAGTCAAAATTCGCCAATTCATCAAAATGAAACCCATGAATAGAACCGCTGCAAACATCGCAATCGCTGCCGCCGTATCACTCATAACGGCCAAATCACCAAAGTAAGCTGCCGCCATATGGCTTTCAAGTGACGGAGTGAGCGAAGACATCAGATAAGTCAAAGACAGGAACAAAACAAATAAGGTCAGATACACATGGTTACGATCGGACTTTCTTTGAATCAAAAGATCGGAAAGAATCAAAGTAAGTGCACCTACGCCTAATCCACCCGCCAGACTTAGCCAGTGAAAATCAGTTCCCAATAGAATATTTAAAACCAACCCTAAGACGATACCCAGGGAGGAACCTTGTCCCAAAACGAAGATCTGTGAGCTTTTTTCACGCGCCGTCCACTGCGCACCAATCAGGCACAAAGTTCCCGCCATCAACGTGCTGGCTGGAAGAGACCACTTATAAATTCCTAATAAAGACAAGAATGCCGTCATTGAATCTCCAGGAAACGCATGCGGGCATGGTTTTGCGTCAATGAACGGTGAGACACCAATATCAACGCACTTTCCGGATTTTCATTTAAGAATTGCAGCAGTCCCTGCTCCAGTAAAAGACCGGCATCTTTATCGACGTGATTAAAGGGCTCATCCAAAATCAAAACTTTGGGTTTTTTCGCCAAAGCAGCAGAAAACAAAATCTTCTGACGTTCGCCACCGCTGGCCGTATTCCATTTTTTATTCAGATCAAGACCAGCCAGCAAGGGAGACGTCGTCGCTTCCCCCAACATATCCGCCAATGTCAGTGGCAGATGGAAATTTAAATTTCCCAGCTGAGGCAGATATTCAATTTCTTCATTCTTAACATTGAACTCAAACTTACCGGAATAGTAAGCATGCAGCTTTAGCAGCGTTTTCAAAATCGTGCTTTTGCCAGCGCCATTTTCTCCGCGCAGAAAAAGAATATCCCCCGCGTGAAGTTCAAAATTCACAGCAGGGGAAAGTTGTGTGCCTGATTTACTCAAGGCCTGCAGACTGGAAACGCTTAAAAGCTTGTTCATGGAATAGATTTTACCAACAAGTTTTGCAAAGCCTCAATGGTCTTTGCGTCACCTGATGATTGAATATAGGAAGGCGCAGTGACAACTGGAATTCCTGAAAGTTCTGTGAAGCGTTCCAATGTTTGATGGGGAGCGGAAGCCGTCGCAAACAAAACTTGGACCTTGTTCGCTTTTGCGGCTTGAGCCACCTGAGCAATGCGAGTCGCAGAAGGTGGCATTCCCGGTTTTTCTTCTAAAGAACCAGCTGAATCCAAACCATAGGAATTAAAGAAATACGTAAATTCCTTGTGGTACTCCATCACTTTTGCTTTTTTAACTTTTGCTTTTAGCTGAGTGTGTAAAGTCTCCATCTGTTTTTTGAATGCATCATAATTTTTCTGGTAGACAGCCGCATTTCCCGCATCGACAGCTGACAGCACCCGAACGACTTCAGCGCCGGATTCAGCCACTTTCAAAGGATCTAATGTAAAGTGCGGATTTCCATGAGGATGGACATCGCCTAACGAACGATTGATCACGCCCGTTGGGATTTCCAAAGGCTTGATCGCATCACCCAGTTCACAAAAGCCCGTGCCACCAGCTTGGACTTTGGCATTTGCGGCTTTTTCCAGAACTTTTGGCAGCCAGCCAATTTCCAAATCAAGACCCACTGAGCAAACCACATCCGCGCGGTTCACTTTCAAAATATAGTCGGGGCGAGCATCTGCAAAATGCGGATCTGTCCCACCAGCAAGCAAAGAGGAAACTTCAACATTATCCTGTCCAATCGCCTTCACGATTTCAGCGATATCTGGCAACGTCGCAACGACTTTGATTTTTGCGAAGGCATTTACAGAAACAAAAAGTACCAGGATAGAAATCAATTTATTCATAATCACCTCTAAAATGCGTGGGCAGGGTGGGCGCCAAGAATCGCGATGAATTGCAATTCAAGTACGCGGTTTGTTTGGTCTGATTCCATAGCTACATAATTTACTTCATGTGTGTAAGCCAAACGCCAAGTCACAAATTCTGAATTTCTGAAAGTGATCGTTGGTACGAAGGCGTAATCCAGATTGTCTCGGCGATCTCCGTCGTCATACTTCAAACTCATATCAGTAAATGCATCCAGGCGAAGTCCCAGGAACCAACGTTCATTGAAACCATACTCTGGATAAAAATACGCGCCCATTTTATTCGAGCGATCTGTCAGATCACTGTTTTGCACCTGATTCCAAATTTCTGACTGGAACAACCAGCGATTGAATTTGCCTTCTTTTTGCTTATAGACCAAATCAAGGCCTGTCAGTTGTGTTTGCAGTCCCGCGGCATCGGTGCGACCCAAATAGTTCAAGCCGATTTGCAGGCCGCCATTGTCGCCGATACTAAAGAACGTCGACGGACGGATATAGTGAACCGGCGCCTTGGGTCTTTCCGGCGTATCGTCTTCATGCCATTTGTAACCATCAGTCACGCCCACTGTGACATCAAAATAGTGATCTGTTGGCAGAATGTATGTCGCTTCAGCTCCCGTATCGTGAATGCCTTCGTCGGCAAAGAATTCAGATTGTACTTTCGGTGCAGAAATAAAGGCCCAATCATGTTGATGGAATTGATTCAGTCGACCCACGCCTAAGAAAAACATTCCGACTTTAAAACGCAAATTCGGAATTAATTTCGAAGAAGAGATATAACCTTCATGAAGTTCCGCATGGTATTCGCCGTCTTCATTGTGAGCCGCAAAGTTGATCATGGCATCAAAGGTGGGATCAACAGGGGCGTAAAGCATCAGCTCTGCCGAACGAATTCCCAATTGGTTTTCCGAAGAATCATCAAAATTAACTGGTGCGGTGGCATCAATCGCCGCAGAAAAATTTAAGTTTTGCACCAAAGGTGAGGTTGTTTGGGCATAAGTCGATGTACTTGCCAGGCACAATGCTAAAGGCAAAAGGTATCTCTTCATTCAATTCCTCCAGGGTCTATCTGCAATAGCGTTTAACGTGGACCTTTCTTAAACGCAAGTAATTTGCAATTAGAAACCCAAATGATTTTCGCGGGTGCGTCAGTGCAGCGGATAGTTGCGGAAATACGCAAGAGCTTGCTGTGTCTGCCTCTCTGGACTATGAAAGGCCCATGTTATCCTCTGTCGTTAAATCATTTTGGCCCGATACATCCCTGATTCAGGGAATCGTGCGCTTCCGATGGATCGCGATCATTTTCATGATGGTTGGAACAGTTCCTCTTTTGGAATCTGGATACTTATTAAAAGAGCAGCTTTTTTACTTTATGGCCGTGGTGGCATTGCTTGCGGTTTTCAATGGCCTTACTCAAGGTATCTGGAGCAAAACTTCCGCCGCCAAAGAGCAGTCCCTGTTATTTGTTCAGCTGTTGGTGGATTTGCTGGCCGTCGCGGGACTTTTATTTGTCAGTGGATCAGCTGCGAATCCATTCATCGCAGTACTCACGCTGCATGCGTTTTTAGGAGGCATGCTTCTTATAAATAAACGCAGTCTTTTATTTGCCGTGATTCTTTTAGGGTTGTTGGGAATCTTGCAAAGCGAGACGAACAAAGATCTTGCAGTGACGTTGAATGTGGATCGCAAAGAAATGGCTTTCCATTTTCTATTTCAATGGGTCGTTGTTGTTGGGGCCTGGTTTGTCGCGCGTTTGTTTTCCGTCTTGTTGGAAAAACAAGAAGAGCGTATTCGCAGTTTGCAAAACCGCCAACACCGCGCTGATCGTCTGAAATCTTTGGGGGCCTTGGCTGCAGGGTTTTCCCATGAGATGGCGACTCCGCTGAACTCGCTTAAGCTGCGTTTGGATCGTGGCGTTCGCAAGCTGGGTGATCCCGTGGCAGCCCACGCCGAAATTCAACAGGCACAGTTGTCTTTGGATGAATGTATTTCGATCTTTCAAAAAATGGTGGGCGTATTTGCTACATCTGCCGAAGGTGATTTGCAAAAACTCAATGTTCATTCTGTTTTGCAGGACATTGTACAATCCTGGGAAGCCGACAATAAAATCATCCTGAATAAAGAATGGGCGCCCGGTGAACTTTTTTGCCGTCTGCAGCCGCTATCCTTTGCGCAAACAGTTTTCGATCTATTGGATAATGCAAAGGAAGCTTCCGGTTCCGTCACCGATATTTCCCTGCGCGTCTATCAAAATAATGGTGAGATCGTGATCGAAGTGGTCGATGCAGGTTCTGGTGTGTCTGCAGAAATTATCGAACGCTTGGGTGAGCCGTTCAATACGAACAAACAAAACGGCAATGGCTTGGGAGTTTACTCTGCCATGATGACGGCGCAATCTATGGGGGGCGAGTTCAGCCTTCGCAATAACAGTCCCGCCAAAGGAGCGACGGCGCGTCTGTCGATTCCTTACGAGGAGTCGAAATGAAAAAAATCGTAAAAAACCTTTTAGTGATCGAAGACGATACTCGTTTAAGAGAAGTTCTGCATCAGGAACTGGAAGAACGTGATTTCAACGTGGAAAGTTATGGCGAGCTTCCTGATCTGGACCGTGTGATTCCGCCCGATGGAGTTTTGCTGGATCTGCGTGTCGGTAACGACAACGGTTTAGATTTTATTAAGCTGCTGACGGCAAAATTTCCTGGAGCTCGCGTGGTGATGATGAGTGGCTTTGGGTCGGTGGCTTCTGCGGTAAAATCCATGCAGCTGGGAGCTGAAAACTTCCTGGCAAAACCAGTGACACCAGATATGATTGTTCGTGCTTTTACCGAGGAACAGGTTTCAGAAGCACCTAAAGATGAATCCGAGATTTCCTTGGCGCGCATGGAGCGGGAATATATTGATTACGTTTTGAATACTTCGAACGGCAATATCACTCAAGCCGCAAAAAAATTGGGACTTCACAGGCAGAGCCTGCAACGGAAGCTTCGCAAGAACATTCCCAATAAATAAGAAAAGGCGCCTTTAAGCGCCTTTTTAATTCTATCTTTCTTTAAGATTCAAAAGGCGCGGTTGGCCTTTTTCTTCGCTGATAAAGAACATGACTTGTCTGGTCTGATCTCCACGAGAAAAGTTCGAGCACAAAGTCGCTTTGGATTTTGCTAAAACTGCTTTATCGATGAATTCCAAATCAGACGCTGGGCAAGCTGCCGGATAGCTGATTTCCACTTGCTGCTCGAACCAAGTTAAAACCAAATCCCGGTGTTTCTGTTTCAAAGATTCAGAAAGCAAGTCTTTGCTGCAGGCACGGATGCCCTCGGGGCTCGTCCCGGATTTCACACAGCCAATCAGAGACGAAAGCACTTTAATTTCCGCAGAATATTCCGTGTTTGCTGTCATTCTGTTTTTAGTTGGTGCTGCCTTTGGCGCTGGTTTCATTGTCACCGCGAAAGACACTTGGCTAATCAAAAGAGAGATAAGAATTACGTGTTTCATCGTGTCCCCTGTGTAGGTTGAGGCGTTTCAGTTGTTTTAGGTGCGCGTTTGCTATATTTGGATGTACCAAGTTCTTGAGCAGAAACTTGAGCCGAGTGACGAGTGTTATCTGCCTCTGGTTTTGCGTTCAAGCATTTCTCAGAAAGAATCATCGGAGCCTTGTCGCCATAGTACTTTTTCATTTTCACACAATCATTGGGAGAAACTGGGCAGACATAGCGCTGAGTTTTACCATTTTTCGAGGCTGTTTCTTCCAGTTCAGTGGCACGCTCGACAACCGAAGTTGCCATGTCATCCGATTTAAAATCACTACAGTTAATCGCTTCATCCCAAGCTGGATTTACGTAATCAATAAAATCAAATTGGCGAACTTGCGTCCATTGATCGTTCTCGCACTTGAAATATGGCACATCACCTTTATGCAGGTTTAACCAAAAACGAAATCCAGAATAGTTCGCAGCAAGATCGCCGTGGGATTTAACTCCCGTCGCTTTTAAGCCGAATCCGCCTTCTTCCAGGCCGACTCCATACTTCAAGGCAGCCGCAGTACCTTCTGTTGGGGATGGTCTGCTCTCATACTCTTTATAGTATTCCCAACCCTGATCGATAAAGTGACCGAACTTGTCAGCACCCACATATTGGCCATTCAAATTCACAGAGTCATTAAGACCTGCAAAGGTCATCATGAAGCCTGAGAGTTTTGATTTCGCACTTCGTTTTGAATAAATATTGTCAGAAGGGGATTGATGCTTTTTTACGGTATCTGAATCCGAAGCAAATTCTTCCAGTTTACCCACCACCCAGCCACCTAATGTGTCATGCACAGCTGTGACCAATTTGTCTGGGCTGCAGCCCTTGCCTTCGAGCTTTGCTTGAGCCTCTTGAAGCATGCGATTCACTTCGTCGTTCATCGCATCCCTAGAGTCTGGCAAGGACTTATAGCGAAGAGTGAAGTTATCCACCTCGTAGGCGATACAAATTATTGAAAGTAATGAAACGAGCGCCACCAAAAAACGACTTATTTTCATAAATAAATTTTCGGCGGGGAAAAGAAATATGTCTAGGGCCAGGTCTAGTCCTGTTTGCCAAATACTGAATCCGTAAAGTTAACGAGCAAAAAAAAGGCGCCTTTAAGCGCCTTTTTCTGATTCTTTCTTTTTGCTGTTCTCTAGGAACATTAACAGAAGTAGGAGTCCCACACCGCCCACGATCGCCATGTCAGCGATATTGAACGCTGGCCAGCTCCACTTTCCATAGATATGGAAGTCCAGGAAGTCGATCACGTAGCGGAAGCGGATACGGTCGATGTAGTTCCCGATCGCGCCACCAAAGATGCTGGAAAGAGCGACGATTTGTTTCGTGTCTTCGTTTTTCACTCCACGCAAGATCCCCATGATGATGATCAAAGCGATCGGTGGCATGCTTAGAAAGAACAATTCACGGAAAGAGGGATGGCTTTCAGCCAAAAATCCAAACGCCGCACCAAAGTTTCTAACGTAAGTAAAATTAAAGAAGTTTGGAATCACAACAACGGATTCACCCAAGTGAAAGTGTGTGTGAATGTAGAGTTTCGTTACTTGGTCTAAAGCGACCAAAAAGCCTGCAATCGCTGCCAGCCAGATGTATTTTTTGTTCATGTGTGGGCCTCTTAAACTATTTTAGCATGCCTTTAGACTTCACATAACCGATTTTTACGAGCATGCGCAAGGCTTCTAGTTCAGAACTCAAATTGAACTCGTCTTTGACTTCCTGAATCATTGATTTAGTCCCACAATCAAAAAGCTCCATGACGTCGGAACCTTGAGTGGTCGTGGTCAGGGTCTTCTCTGTGTAAGAAACTTGAGTTTGAGGAACCATCGCCGGCGCCACCTGAACCATCTGTGGTTGGACAGCAGTTTGAATCGGCGAAGCCGGTTGCAGGATCGGTTGAGCGTGCAAAACCTGTTGAACGGGCTGTTGCTGGACGGCTTGAGGTTGAGGCTGTGGAGCTTGCTGATGATAAGTCGCGCCCGTTCCGTGATTTTGATTAGGACGATCCAACTCGCCCATCATTGCTGACAAGCTTTTTAATTCGGATTTGAAATTCTTGATACTTGGGCGCTCCAAAGCGCTTTCACCATCACGCACCGATTTTAGATAAAGACTTACCAGCATATCAGGAGTCGTTGCGATCTCCTTGATATTAGAGTTTTGCGACATCAGCCATTGGTAGGCTTTCAGCAGCGTCTCTTTTGTGTAAGCCTGCGGTGGCAAGGGGTTCATGGTCATGTCTTTGAATTTCTCCGGGGTCGAGGGGCTGACGTTACAAATTTCACAACATCGAGTCAATGTATCGTCGACATGATTCTTAAACAAATTGTGCTTAAAAAACATGCAACACTAGATCTGGTGATTGTTTTTGGATTAAATAACTAGAGGCGATGCAGAAACCGATTTTTTATTGATAACTTTCACTTGCATTCAGGGCAGACACTTTTAGTTAGGCACCTATTTTTATCGTGCATCAGCCGGAAATAAAAAAGGCCTTCCGGGGATGGAAGGCCTTGCTGGAGCTGAAAAGAATGAATTTAGTTTGCGTAGTCTTTGGCGATAATTCCGTATTTTTCAATTTTGCGTAGCAAAGTTTTTTTCGGAATGTTCGCGTGAAGTGCCGTTTGATTGATGCGACCACGGAAAGTTTTAAGTGCCTTGATGATGAATTCTTTTTCGAACGCTTCTTTTTGCGCGTTGAAATCAAGATTCTCGCCAGAGTAAGGAACGATCTCTTCACCCTCAAGGTCTTCGGAGTCGATATCACTGCCAGCGTTTTCATCGTCTTCACCCAAGCTCACATGCGCCTTTGCTGCCTTAACGATGCCAGCAGAAGCCACATTTTGAGCCGTTTCAAACGGTGAAAGGTCGATTAAGTTAGTCCCTGTTGCGATCAACAAAGCCTCTGGCAATGAAGCCAAAGTGATGAGGTTGCTCGTTTCCAGAACGAAAGCATGTTCAATCACGTTCTCAAGCTCACGAATATTTCCTGGCCAAGAATGCTTTTTAAGAACCGCCATGGCATCCGGAGTGATTCCATTGATGCGTTTGCCTTGAGCTTGATTGAACTTCTTAATGAAGATGTTGATCATGTGCTCAAGGTCGTCTTTGCGCTCTTGAAGAGCTGGCAAGAATATAGGTACGACGTTCAGGCGATAGAACAAATCTTCACGGAAAGTTCCCGCTTTGATCATGTCTTCCAAAGGACGGTTTGTCGCAGCGATGATACGTACGTTGCTGGCGAATTCGCGGTTCGAACCCACTGGCGTAAATAGTTTTTCCTGAAGTACGCGCAAGATTTTAACTTGCATCAGCTGGGGCATGTCACCCACTTCGTCCAAGAACAAAGTGCCGCCTTCAGCGAATTGGAATTTACCGATTTTACGTTGGTCAGCGCCTGTGAAGGACCCTTTTTCATGACCGAACAATTCAGATTCAAACAAGTTCTCTGGAATTGCAGAGCAGTTGATTGCCACGAATTTTTCGTCTTTGCGGGCAGAGTTAAAGTGGATCGCTTTTGCGACCAACTCTTTACCCGTACCCGAAGCGCCACGGATCAAAACCGGAGTGTCCACTTTGGCAAGGCGGTGGATGATGTTAAATACTTTTTGCATTTGGGATGTGTGACCAATGATCTTGCGACCTTCTTCTACCATCACCGGTGCAGAGAATGCGATATTGGAAATCAAGTTGTGGGCGTTCACGGCTTTGTCGATCAAAGCCAGTAACTCATCACCCGCAACTGGTTTGGAAAGATAGTTGTATGCGCCGTCTTTAACTGCTTGAACAGCATCATTCAAAGTCGCGTGCGCTGTCATGACCATCACGATGATTCCAGAGTCGTATTCTTTGATGGCGCGAAGAGTTTCAAGACCATTCAAGCGAGGCATGTCGACATCAAGAATAACAAGGTCGTACTTCGTCGTGCCGGCTTTAATTTTTTCCATGGCGTTGATGCCATCGAATGCTTCGTCGACGTCAAAACGTTGGTTGGCTGTAAGAGCTGTTTTAACGGACAGTCTTAACCCTTGATCGTCGTCTACTACCAAAACCTTAAGCATTTACGCCCCCTTGTTCCATCGGCAGTTCTACCGTAAATGTGGAACCTTTTCCATCTTTCGACTCCACAAAGATGCGTCCCTTGTGTAGTTCTGTAAAATATTTAGCCAGGTAAAGGCCCAACCCAGAGCCTTTGATCTGCGTGCTCTTTACGTTTTTGCTTCTAAAGAACTTCATGAAAATATTATTCAGTTCGTCCTCTGGAATTCCCGGTCCCTGGTCAGAAACTTGGATGACAACTCGTTCATCCTTTTCCTCGCTGGTAACCAGAATTTTCGTGTCATCCGGGCTGTACTTGATCGCATTTTCCACCAGATTTGAAAGCACTTGGCGCATCAAATCCGGATCCATGCGAATAGGGAACAGTGGTTCAAGCTCTGACACGATTTGGATGCGTTTTACTTTTGCCAGGAACTCATGCTTACGGATGACTTCCTGCAGGACATTGTTGATGTCCTTGGTTTGCATGTGCAGTTCCACGCCTTCGCTTTGAATTTTTCCATAATTCAAAATCGAGCTGATAAATTTCAATAGGTCGTCCGACGAGTGCTTGATCGTATCAACGGCTTCACGCTGTTGCGTGCTCAATTGCACCTGATCCGCCAGGATCACGTCCGTCATCCCTTGAATACGCGCAATCGGCGTCTTCAAATCATGGGACATCATCGAGATAAAGTTCGTCTTAAGCTCTTCCACCTGACTTAAAAGTTTATTCTTTTGATAGTATTCCCAGCTACGACGGTTTTCGATGATCAGACGGTAAGGGATAAAGAAATAGTAAACCAGGAAACCCGCCAGCAGCGGAGCGGCCATCGTGATCCACCAGCCAAATAACCAGAACAGCGTGAACGAGATAACCGAAAATCCTGTTAGTGTTCCCACTAAAATCACCAAACCCATTGCTGGGCTCATGCTCAGGACGATTTGAATCGCCAAGATGGAAATCAAAGTCAGCAGAATCCAATTCACATAGGTGGGCATTCTGACCGGGCTGGAATTACGGATCAGGGTATCGATAATATTTGCCTGCATTTCAATGCGGGTCATAGCCGAAGGAATACGGCTGTAGGGAGTCAGAATATAGTCCGACTCGCTGATATTTAAATCAGTGCCGATGATAACGATCTTATCTTCGAATTTAGTCCAATCCACTTTGCCATTGGCAAGATCGTCAAATACGGTCGACGGGAACGAGCCGGGGCGACGGTAGTCGATAAAGGATTGCTTGGTATCATAGAAATCAAAATAACCCCGGATATTTCTGAAATCTAAAACATCAGGATTATAAAAGCCCGCCAAAGTCACAGGAAGCATCAATGAATCCTGATAAGACAAAAGCATACGGCGAGTGACGCGGTCTTTGGCAAAGTTAATGGTATCAGAAGTCTTAGGAGCCGAAACCATGCGCACATGATCAAACGGCAGAGGTAAATAGAGGCTGCGCTCCTCGCCCTTTAATGGGGTGTCGGGAGTGGCCACATAGACATTCGTGCTTTGAACGATCAGGTTCGCCCATTCAGCTTTGTCTTCTTCGCTGCCTTGGGCATCGTCGATTGCAAAGTCATAGACCACGGCGCGCGGGTGAGCGGCAAGCAGGTTATAAAGAATAGCCGTCTGGTCCTTGGCGTTAGGTTGGCCTTTGAAAGCCTGAACCGTTGAGGGTTTGATATAAACCAGCTCAATTTTTTCGGAAGTTCTTTGGAAGAGCTGCGAGCGGATGCGGAAGTCGTAAAGCCATGATTCCACATAGTCCAAATTGATTTGCGCAATAAGGAACGCCATGATCATAGCTAATACAGCTCTGATCGCGTAAACGCGGTATTGCACTGGTTTCGAGGAGTTCGTTGTTTCCTCGAATGGACTTGGCAGTTTCATATAGTTTTAGATAGCTCCAGATTATTTAGCTGGTTATTTAACGGGGATGCATTCGCTGGCTGTGGGTACGGCAGAAAGCACGTTGCCACGAGGCTTTACTTTCTTGATGTGGGTCGTAGTTTTTTTAGTGTTTTCCATAGTCACTGTCCTCTTGAATATCAGTCTGACGACTTTTTTTAAAGTATAAAATTGCTGTTCCGACCAAGCTGCGCGTTCTTTCGCAGAATTGACCGTTTTTTTGATGTTTTGAACCCGTAGCTTCCTTGTGAACATACATACAGCCACCGCCGCAAAGGAATCTGGCCCAGCAGCTTTGGCAGTTGTTTTGTTCAATCAGGGGGCTTGAGTACTCTTCTAATGCGGCCTCGGAAACCTCTGTGCCTTGACCCACTTTCATGGCGTTGTTGCCAACGTCCCAAGGGCAGGTAAAGAGGTTGTTACGGGCATCAACGACCAGGAAGGATTTCCCGGCGCCACAGAAGTTTTCCGTACGACGTTGTTCATCCAACGCCGAGAAAATGCGATTAAAAAAGCTGATCTTACGAAGTGCAGTCTCGCCACCTTGGGAGTAAGCCATGGCCGCGATCAAGCGCATCTCGCGCGTGAAAGTATCACTGGCTTCCTGATTCAAATCAGAAACGCTGTAAGTGAATTCGTACGCATCCGCTGGGAATTGGCGATAAAACTCATAAGCCTCCGCCACGTGCATGTTTTCAGCTGTGAAAACACCATGCAAAGTGATGGAACCGAAATTTTCTTTACGAGCAAAAAGTTTTTTAAGGCCTTCAACGACAACAGCGGTGCTGCCTTGACCGTTTTTCATAGGGCGAGCCGCATCGTTGTACTTAGCTTGGCCATCAATGCTTACGGAGATATTGCATTTGATTTCTTCAAGCAAAGCGATGTTTGCATCCGTCAGCAAAGTTCCATTCGTCACAATAGAAAACTGCGCGCGAATATTTTTTCCTGCCGTCATCAATTTCACATAATTTGCGATGGCACGAATACCATCTGGATAAAGCAGGGGTTCGCCACCGATGAAGCCGATGCGGAATGTTCCTGAATCAGAAACCTTCTCCAGGAAATATTTTAGCTGCGGTAGGGTTTTTTCAACCGAGATTTTAGTTTGAGCAGCACCGTAGGTCCCATCGCCACCAGCTGCGCAGTATGTGCATTTCAAATTGCAAATTTGCGTAACGTTGATGGTCAGCGCGCGAATTTCTTTACCGGGAACTGTCGTTGTTGTTTGGGGGTTGATTTCGTTGTTCCAGTCAGTCAACACGGACTGAAGGGAGTCGTTGGACGCTTGGGTCATCTCGCCCCAAAGTTCTTCGGAGATGTCGGCGACCTCTAGATTTCGCGCATGAAAAGCCACTGGGGTTTCCCCAGGCGCACGAAAAGCAATGATGTCATTTTGTCTCCGAATTTCCATACTGCAGAAGTAAGCAATAGGCGTACCAATTCAAAGCCCCAGATATATAAAATTATTTAAGTAATTTCAGCTACTTACGTTACCACTTTTGGCTGCGACGTATTATAGGTGGGTGCAAAAGGAACCGCCATTCGAGTAATCCTTACTCGAGAGGGCGCGATGACACCGTTAGAATGGTTGCGATATCTAAGTCGAACTTCTGTATTTACCCGAATTTATTCCAATTTAGTGAGGGTCACCTACCTAGGTCGGTCCCGGGACAAAATATTAATTTGTTTCGTGTTTATTCTGAGGCATCCTTAGAAGGTATGTCATTCTCCATAAAATTTTGGGGCGTTCGTGGCTCTTTGCCATCGTCTCCACCACCATCAGTTTGGGCACAACACATTGAGGGAGTTCTTCAGAACTTTTTCACTGCTGGTCATCGCAGTGCCGATCAGGTCTCCATGTACATTCGGGGAATGGAAGAGCCTGTTGTTGGTGGTTACGGATCCGCAACAACTTGTGTGGAGCTGAACTATGGCAATGATCAAATTATCATTGATGGTGGCAGCGGCATTCGTTCGATCAGCGAAAGAATTCTTAAAGGCACAGCGACTCGCAAAAAAGGTCCTTATCATATCTTCATGACTCATTTTCACTGGGATCATGTGATCGGTTTGCCGTTCTTTGTTCCGCATTTTATTCCTGGCGAAGAAATTCACTACTATGCTGTGCAGCCGGAGCTGGAATCTTTGATTCGTGGTTTGTTTAAAAAACCTTACTTCCCGGTGCCGTTTGAAGCCTTGCAGGCGAAAATTCATTTCCATGTTTTAGAGCCGCGCAAAATGATTCAAGTCGGCGAATTCAAGGTGACACCTTATCAGCTCGACCATCCAGATCCTTGTTGGGGTTTCAAAGTTCAAGCGAATGGTAAATCCTATGCACATTGTGTGGATACAGAAGGCACGCGGGTGACTCAAGAAGAGTTGGGTGCGGATTTGCCTCTGTATCAGAATATCGATTTGATGTATTTCGATGCGCAGTACACGTTGCCGGAGTTGGCGGAAAAGGCCAACTGGGGGCACAGTGCCGCGCAAGTGGGATTAGAAATCGCATTCCGTGAAGGCATCAAGCGAGTTCTATTTGCGCATCATGACCCGGGCGCTCGCACGGATCATGTTTTGGAATTGCGTCGTCAAACTCGGGAATACTATGAAGCGGTGGCTCGTGCCTCAGCTGCGAACAACGAGACTCTTCCGAATGTCTCTTGGGATTTCGCCCACGAAGGACTGGAAGTCGTTCTTTAGGAGTTATGGCTCGGTACCTTTTCTGAAGATCAATTCAACTGAAGTCGGATCGAAGGGAGCTTGAACAGCGTTCAAGGCTTTTAGTGTTTCTTCATCCAAAGTCACTTTCACGGTGCCTTCTGGCCAAGCGAAATCATCTGCCGGATAGCGACTTCCAATTTTCTTCATAAAGTCAGTCCATACTGGAACGCCACCACTTGAACCCGTCAATTTGTGTTGAAGGTTGTTGTCATATCCAACCCACACAATCGTTGTCAGATAAGGTGTGAAACCGCTGAACCAGGCATCCTTATTGTCATTTGTGGTGCCGGTTTTTCCTGCGGCAGGATTTGTAAATCCATTCAAAGGAATCGCCCGCGCCGAACCCGATACGATCACTTGTTTCATCATGCTGATCAGGCTTGCGACCGTGGCAGGGTCTTCCACTTGTCTTTCGTGCGCATCGAAAGTGTAAACTTCGTTACCTTCGGCATTCACGGCTTTGCGAACAAAGGAAATATCGCGACGAAGTCCCATGTTCGCGATAGTCATATAGCTTTGTAAAACTTCGCGGGGATACATTTCAAATGCACCCAAAGTCAGAGATGGGAAGGCTTTTAATTCCGAGTCGATCCCGAATTTGTGAGCGATATCGACGATGTTACCGATACCGACTTGCATGCCAAGATTGGCGGTTGCCGCATTCATGGAGTTTTTCAAAGCATAGAACATCGGAACTTGGCCGTAATATTTTTTGCCATAATTTTCCGGGGCCCATGTTTGTCCTTCGTACTTAATCTGCTGCTTTTCATCATTTAGCAGCGTGATCGGAGAGTAAGGTTTCCCCTCGGGGGTCTCATTCATCAACGCCGTCAAATAAACGAAGGGCTTCATGGTCGAGCCCACTTGACGATGTCCATCGATCGCGCGGTTGAACTGAGTCATGCGATAATTGCGACCGCCAACCACCACATTTACCAAGCCAGAACGATTGTCACCGACCAAGACAATGCCTTCCAGGCTGTTGCCTTTTTCTTTCAGGCTTTTGATGTGTTTATTGGTCTTTTCAAGTCCATCCAGATGATTGCGCAAAGATTCTTGCGCCGCTTGTTGGGCTTCCAGATCCAAAGCGGTGTAGATGCGCAGTCCTTCCACTGGAATTTTTAACGAGTCCAATTGTTTGCGAACGGCATCCAGATAGTACGGAGCTGTTTCTGTCGCCAGTGTGATCGGAGCGCTTGGCAAAGGCATGTGATCCGCAGCCGTCATTTGTGCTTCAGTAATATAATCTAAACCCTTCATTTTATCCAAAACCAGGTGGCGCCGGCGTTCTGCGTTCGCGGGTTTTTTGAACGGATTGTAAAGGCCCGGGCTATTCACAATGGCAGCTAACAAAGAACACTCTGACAGATCTAAATCGGAAACTTCTTTATTAAAGTAGTAACGTGCCGCTGCTCCGTAGCCACGCACCTGGAACGAACCATTTTGTCCCATGTAGATGACATTCAGGTAAGTCTCTAGAATTTCGTCTTTGTTAAAGCGCGACTCTAACAAGATCGACATGATGAATTCATTGTATTTTCTTTTGAAAGTTCTTTCGCTGGTCAGGAAATAGTTTTTCACCAGCTGTTGCGTGATGGTGCTACCACCTTCTTTACGACCGGTCGTAATATTCTTGACCACGGCCCGCATGATGCCTTTGATGCTGACTCCGCCGTGTTCCAGAAACTGTGCATCTTCGATTGCCATGATCGCGTTTGAACAGGTTGGAGGTACTTCACCCAATGTCACGGTTTTTTGCATTAAAGGTTCGTTACCGATGTACTGTGCCAAAAGTGGCGCTTCGCCGTAAGCCGTTTGTGATTCCTGGAAAGGCGCTCCCAGTAATATTTTCGAGATAGTGCCATCATTTTGGAAAACCAAAACCTGCATGCTGGAATCAACTTTGTCGGTTGCGACATCTTTGTTCACCCAGGCAAAGCAAGCGACTTGATTCTCATCCAACGGTAGTTGGAGTCGAGCGCTGCACTGCTCTTTGTCGGCCAGAAAGTAATCGCCCTGCAACAAACGCTGATCATAGTCGCGACGACGGAAATTTTGATTCTTAAAGAGGCCTTCTACGGTGTTGGCGTCGGCGCTGTTGCGCACATTGAAAACTCGCGGCCCCGCATAGTACTCCGTAGGTACAATGAAGCGCTTGGACTCGAGCTTCTGTGACATCTCTTTTTCGAGAGAGAAATAGGAATAGACACCAATCCCAAGGCCCACGATGATTGCAAGCGTCACGAGGATTGTAAAACGAATTAAAATGGTCTTTAATCTTGGTCGCAACATGCACATAAGAGTAGTACGAAATATAGACACAGTTGAAGTGTTTTTTCGTGAAAGGGATAAGTTGTGGCTAAGAAGAAATCTTCTGCTAAGAAAGCCGTAAAAAAGACCGCAAAAAAGGTCGTTAAAAAAGTCGCAAAACAAGTTTCTAAAAAATCGCCAGCAAAAAAGTCTGCGGGTAAAGTCGCAAAAAAAGCTCCAGTAAAAAAAGCCGCAGCGAAAGCAGCTCCGAAGGCTGTTAAAAAAACGGCTGCGAAAAAGGCAGCACCTAAGAAAGCTGCACCTAAAAAAGTAGCTAAAGCACCGGCAAAGAAATCTCCAGCCGTAAAAACTAAAGCGCCAGCGATGGCTCATTTGGTAAAGCCAGCAGCGAAAAAGTTGGTGGACCTCAGTGATTTTGTCACTCCACTGGATGATCGTTTGATTGTGCAAACTTCTGGTTCTGATCGTATGTCGGCGAGCGGTTTGCTTTATATTCCAGACACGGTAGCTGATGTTTCCGGCAATCTGCATGGAACAGTGGTTTCTGTGGGGCGTGGTCATGTGAATAAAAAAGGTCACTTGACGCCAATGGAACTGAAAGTCGGGGACAAAGTTGTGTTCTCGCAATACTCCGGTTCAAAAATTAAATTAAAAAATGAAGACCTCGTCATCCTTCGCGAAACTGAAGTGATGGGCGTGGTAGAAAAGTAAAGGAATACAAATGTTGAAAGCACATTTTCTAAAAGTATTGGGTCTTTCCATTGCTTTGTCGTCAACAGCGGCTCACGCAATGTCTTTGGACTGGTCAGGTGGATACCGTGCGGAATGGACAGAGGTGGATAAGCCGTCTTTGACAACTCCAACAGAGCGCAAAGCTTACGGTTTGAATTACCTGTATCTAACTCCAAAAATCATCGCGGCCGATGGTGTAAACATCATTTCTCGCGTGGATATCTTCAACAGCAGTATCTATCCAGGTTCTCAATTGGGAACTATCTGGGGAATGAACACTTCTGACAATCAAACGACTTCAGGCAATCAAGGTCCTGCATCGGTGACTGCAAGTCAGTTGTACTTGAACGTGAACCAAGAGTTCGGTTCCTTGATGGTGGGTCGTGTGCCATTCGATTTCGGTATGGGCATGATGTACTCTGCGGGTAAAGGTCAGTTTGATCACTGGTATAACACTCGCGACATGGCCGCTTACAAAATCATCGTGGGCGACTGGTTCTTGATGCCGATGTTGGGTCGTATTGTTGCCAATGACTTCGGTCAAGGTAACAACCAAACTTTCTGGGGTGCTCAACTTCAATACGAAAACATTGAGGCAAAATCTGTGATCGGCGTTTACGTTGAACAGAAAAAAGGTGCACGCACGACTTTGAACTACACGGCTGACCAGTTAGCTGCGTACACAGGTGGTGGTACGGGTACTGTGGGTGGTGACATGAGCATCAACACAACTAGCTTCATCTTGGGTCGCGCTTGGGATTCTTTCGGTTACAAAATCGAAGGTGCTTTCCAATCTGGTGAAACAGGGATCAAAAACGGTTCTGAAAACGTAGCATTGGATGGTTACGGATTGGCTGCGGAATTCTATTTCCCGGCAAAAGAATCTAAATGGGACTGGTCTTTCAAAACGGGTATGGCGACGGGCGATACAGCGGCAACTAATTTCTCTGGATTTGCATTTAATAAAAACTATGACGTTGCGATGTTGATGTTCAATCACCGTTTGGGTGGTGCTGATTTCTTTAACACGAACGTGGTGAAACCAGTTGCTTCTGCAAGTTCTGGTGCAACTTTGGGTGTTGGTAACTCAGCGGACGATGAAAGTGTTGGAAACGCTTTCTACTTGGCTCCTTCAGTGAATTACACAATCAACGAGCGTTTCAATCTTCGCAACACCGTGGTTTATGCACAATTGATGAACACGCTTCAAAATTCTGTTGATGCTAAAAAAGATTTAGGCCTAGAATGGGATATCGAGCTAGTTTACAAACCAATTGAACGTGTTCAATGGGTGAATCAGCTTGGTCTACTTTTCCCTGGAGAAGCTTGGAAGAACGGTACAGGCGCCGGTGGGAATAAGGGTAATGACTTTACATTTGGATTCGTTTCTAAAGCCGCCATCAGCTTTTGATAACAACTTGATTGCAACTTGTACGACAGCTTGATGACATAATTTTACATCTTGTTTGGTGGTGAGCAGGCCCCGGGGGGAAACCCCCGGGGATTTTTTTTGCCTCGGGCTCCTGCCCTCGGCCCCTGGCGGGGCTGCCGCGAAAAAATCCCTTCCTGGGATTTTATTTATTAAAAATCCTGCGGGAACGTCCTATGATGGTGCGATGAAAGCCGTCCTCTGCCTCTTTTTCTTGTTAATTCTGAGTGCCTGTGCGCAGAAAGCTCCACGGCCTATGGATCTTCCTAAGTACAATCGTCTGATCAATGTGCCTTTGACTGCAAAATATTGGACGGTGGCGTTTGATGGTGGCGGAGAAGTAAAATTCAATGTCGAAGGAACGGGTGATTTGGTTTTTTATCCGCAAACGGCAAAGACCTCACTGCAAACTTTTGCAAGCCTTTTGCTGCTAAAGAACACTCTGACGTCACCAGTGAATAACTATGTTGTGAAAATGGAAGTCACAACCATTCGCCAACTGCGCTCGTCCACTCCCAACGATTGGGAAGTCTTTTGGTTCGTCAGCAACTACCGTAAAGATCCGCATCTGATTAAAACTGCAAACTACTTTATTCAAAAGCCTAATTCAGGAGTAGAGCTGGGGCGATTCTTTGAAGACAAGGGTCAGAAGTTTTTAATGACATCCGAGCAATCAAAGCAGGACGTCGGGGCGCGAGTGACTTACTATTTTGCCAAGCAGGGCCAACGTTTCCGTGTTTTTCGTGACGGAATTCAGATTATGGACTACCACGGTAGCCAGATGCCTGATGCGTTGTATGATCAGGCGGGAGCTTTGGGGCTTTATTCTGAAGATGCCGAAGTTCGAGTTCACTCGTTTGCATTTCAAGTCTTGTAAGGAGTTCGTATGAAAAAGTTCTTCGCGATGTTTGTGACATTGATTATGTCAGCTTCTGCTTTTGCTGGTTCCTGGAAGCTGGTAGCGACTGAAAATATTTTTCCGAATGCACCGCAAATGAAAATCTATCCAGTGAATTCCAAGGAAGTTTATTCGCAAATCCTGGTTCGAGTAAATCGTGGCAGCGTACGAATTCAAAATCCCATGATCTGGCTTAAAAACAAAGGTCAAGTTTCCGCATTCACAATTCAAGGTGATTACCGCGGCCCTCGCGACGCCAGCGCAAACTTCCTGGCAGATTCCGTACGCGACATCCGCATGAACGTGATCAATCTTGATCGCAATATGCCTGCACAAATTCAAATTTATCTTCGTTAATCAAGGAAAAAATCGACTTGGAGTTGTCAAAGCTAAGTCTATTCTTTGAATAGCTGTTCGAGAAAGCTGTCTGTAAGTCATTAATTGAGAGTCAATGTTACTCATGAACTGCTCTTTTTGCTTGTCGTCTTCAATATTTGATAGATCGTGATTTACTTGGCTATAGTAATTGTCGGAGATTCTTGTTATTTCTTCTAGGCAGTGGTCAGCTTCCGGTAGTTCAGAACCATATTTTCGATTGATGTAGCCAATTAAATCAATTTCACTAAAGGCAGATTTTGGAATGAATTTTCCAAGATCAGATTTGTATTCATGGTTATTAAACAAGCTCGCTAGAAAAAGAAAACTTTTTTTCGGGTAAATGTTAGATGAAAACTGGGCTGCTACACCTTTATCCATCCATTCCGATTTATACTTTGAGTTTGCAAGATTACATTCTTCAGAATTCTGGAAGTAGTAGTTAAGATTATCGAAGTTTGGATTTATGTTTATTGCCGCCATTCTGAGGCGAACCTCTTGAGTAAGGTCAAATAATGCAATACACGGAATTCTATTCTTCTTAAGGAATGCACTGATATTTTTCTGTTCTACTTTTTGCAAATCATCAAGCAGTTGTGCATTAATTGTGGTTACCATGTCGAAAGTATTTGAGGCAAATGCTGGATCGAGCAGGTAGTTACGATGCTTTCCTGCGTCGATATATATAGAGAATCTTTTTGTGACATATGAGATAAGTTTAGGTTCACCACGAATTAGTGCGCTGCTAACAATCTCACTTTCGAGCGAAGTATTTAAAATTGATTCCGATGGAATCGATTCCAGATACTTAATGGCAGCTTCAGCCGGATCTTCTTGTATTTTACGGATGGCTTCTATGCTCAATACTCGATTCATTTCGGAGGCAGTTTTTCCATCTGAATTTGCATTCTTTTTGAATGAACAACCGGCGATGACCAATATAAAAAAGAGGAAATATTTCATAGGTTATCCCCGTCATCTTCTAATAAAGTGGGATTAATTATCTGAATTATAGGTTCCTCGATCAAAGAATATTGCCTTGGTGAATGAAAGTATTCATTTAAGTTTCCCATGGGAGTATACTTTTCCTTGCTTGAAACCAGAGCAAATGCAGGTTCGTTATGTAGTCTTTTCTTTTGTAGTTCCGATAAAATGAGCGCAATTTTGTCGGGATAGTATTTTCTCAACGTATTCAATACAACTTCTGGATGGACACCAATTTCCCAGGAAGGGGATTTGGAGATGGTTTTGACATAGATTAAATCATATTTGAACGATTCAGGTATGGTGTTCAGAATTTTTAGATAATCTGGCCCGGAGATGTTGTTTTTAACTAAGAAATTCTTTGTGGCTGATTCAAAGATGTATTTTACGTTTTTCCTAATTATCGTTTGTTCACAGTTCTTCACTTCACTTAAGAATAGAGATACGTTAGCGGGGCCATCATTGCTGTTCAAAAGTTGTGCTAACGTTTGATCACAAGGCAGAAGATGCTGATTAACTTGTCTGATAAAGTATTGAATTTTGTCAGGACGCGAATAGGAAAATTCTTTTGCGAGGTAAGATGTCGAACCTTTGGCAATGTGTGCTTCAATGGAAGTGCTGATTACATTTGAATCTTCGAAGGAACTATAAAAGCTTTTTCCATTGGAGTCAGGGTAATATGGAGAAGCACCAGCATTTAGCAAAATGCTAGCGACCTCCGTACTTCCACGATCGACTGATACTTGCAGTAATGAGCGTCCATCTTTGGATGCATATGTTAGCTGATATGGATTATATTTCTTCAGTTCTTCAATCAAGTCCTCAACACTTCCGTGTTTTACAATGCTGAAAATATCTTCTGGTGACTGTTCGGTAATTTGTTGGGTTTTCCCTTTATTGTTATCTTTTGAAAAGGAGCATCCTATCAAAAAAGAAAGCATTACCGTTGTAGCAATGATGTATTTTTTCATGTGATCTCCTTTCTTCTCTTAGTAGGAAACGGGCCCGTCATGGACCCGTTGGAGGATTCTGCTATTGTAGTTTCGTTCCGACTATTGGCCGCGAGGAACTACCTGGATACCGTTACCCACTGTTGCTGGTACGCCACCTGTTCTGAAAGTTCCCATATTCACAACACCTGCTTGAGTTTGCGGAGCAGTGAACTGTTGTTGTGGAACGAACTGCTGTGGCTGACCTACAAACTGTTGTTGTGGTTGTTGGTTCACAAACTGAACTTGTTGTTGCGGCTGAGCGAACATTTGTTGTTGCGACGGAACCGCTGCTACTCCATTGTTCGTTGGAACTTGGATCGGCATCAAATTCGTTTGAGTGAACTGCGTATTCGGTACAATCACACCTGTTGTGTTGATTTGTGTTGGAGTTATACCACCGCGATTATTTACTGTACCTACGCGAGTGTATACTCCATCACCAATTTGGAAAGTTTCAGAGGTGCCCAAGCGGCCGTTGCTGTAGTCTACCCAAACTTGGTTCAACTGCCCTTGAAGAGCTGAAGACAATTTATTTGCTTGAGACATTCCGTCAGACACATAAAGCGCTTGAGAAATCATTCTTTGCAAATCGTTATCGATAGTTCTTGAAGAGTTCATTCTCCAGTTGGATTCATTCAACAACTCTGTTTTCTCGATACCTTCACTGTTTTGTGCGCGAGCGTTCAAGTTGGAGATAAACTTCAATTCAGATGCCTTTACCGCAGCTGTGGATTTAACCAATGCGGATTGAAGTGCTGCATGGTCTTCCGGGATGCTTGCGATGATGTCTTCCATTGGTTTAAGGATCGACAAAGTCGTCTCAGGTGGTTCTTCTCCGCCGTTAAGAGCGTATTCGTACTGAGCTTTTCTGTTTTTCAAAACCAAGTCTGCCTGAAGTGGAAGAACTTTACGTTGGATGAACGATTTAACTGCTGCATCTTCGATTTCTTCAGAGTCAGTCTTTTCCATGAGTCTAGAAAGACCGTTAGATAGGCACTCTAGTTGCTTCATGCCTTTTTTCTTAGCTTTACAAGTTTCCGCAAGAGAAGCTAGTGATGAAGAGAATGCTGAAGATTCTTCTTCAGTATCCATTTCCTCTTCTTCTTCCTTAGGTGCTCTCTTCGTTTCTTTTACAGCTTGTTCTTCTTTAACGCCTCTAGCAGAACGTCTGCGAGCTTCGCCGCGTGATGCGGTTGCCGCTGCTACTTTTGGTTCTACTGCTGAAAGCGCTTTCATCAGATTCATATTAAGGACATCAACGCGAGTTGCGAATGGCTTATCAAGAACCATTTTTTCCATACAAATATCGCAATTTACTTCGGCGCCTGATTCGGTCAGGATTTTACGATATTCAACGAGTGTTTGGTTATCATTGAATTTAGAGTATTTAGCTTCATAAACACCGTCTTCGCGAGTGATCTCGTCGATCTTCACGTCTTCAGTGGATGCCATCTCTGTTAATGAAAAACCTCTCACAGATTTTGGTGGTGAGATATTAAATCCAAGCACGGCTAATAGAACACCGGTCATGGCCCATTTCTTTTGTGTATCGTTGAATTTCATAAAGTCCTCCTAGTTAACGGGTCTTCCAGACCCTTTTTCCTACTAGAAGGTAAAGCGAAGTGCGCGCCAACTTAGGGTCCCTGAACTGGCACGGATAACCCCGCGAATATCTTGCTTATTCTCATGTTGAGATCGGTGTCCTATAAAAACTCACATGTCGAACTTCTGGAGTGCCACTATGAGAATTGGAAATAGTCCCTAAAAATCAATAGGTTACCTCCACAGAGGGGCCTGGTAAGGAAATGCCGCCAAAATGCCACTTTGTGGCGCTTCCGCTTGCGCATAGACGTAAATTCATCGATAACACCCTCTCAATGAAGCTGCATTTCCCTTATTCCCGTAAACCTGCTGATATCGCCGACTCTGATTGGAACAATTGGACGTGGCAGCTTCGTCATTCACTTAAGACTAAAGCTGATTTTGAAAAGGCCTTTGATCTGTCTGAAAACGAGCGTGCCGCTTTCAGTGAAGGCAGCGAGCTCTTTAATATCCGTACAACGCCATATTATGCGAGCTTGGCCGGTGGCGAAGGCGAATCTATTCGCCAGATTTTGATGCCACAAAAGTTTGAAATCGAAGAAGGTTTGCAGCAGATGCTGGATCCTTTGGGGGAGCGGAAAAACAATCCGGCTCCGCGCGTGATTCATCGCTATTCAGATCGCGTGCTGTTTTTGATCACGGATATTTGTAGCGTTTATTGTCGCTTCTGCACGCGTAAGCATTTTACCGGTCAGGAACAGGCTTTTATTCGTAACGAAGAATACGAAAAAGCGATCAGCTATATAAAAACTCATCCAGGTATTCGCGAAGTCATCTTATCGGGCGGCGATCCGTTGACGGTGAGTGATGGCCAGCTGGATCGAGTGTTGGGTGACTTGCGTGCGATTGAGCATGTTGAAATCATCCGTATCGGATCCCGTATGCCAGTGGTCTGCCCGATGCGTATCACTGACGATCTGGTAAAAATTTTGAAAAAGCACAAGCCAGTGTTTTTGATGTCGCACTTTAATCATCCCAATGAATTAACCGCGGAAGCAGCTGCTGGTCTGGAAAAGCTGGTGGATAACGGGGTACCGGTGATGAATCAGATGGTGTTGCTTAACGGCGTAAACAATCATCCAGCCTTGGTGCAAGCTTTGAATCGTCGTTTGTTGTTCTTGCGAGTAAAACCGTACTACATGTTTCAGTGCGACCCTTCGCAAGGAACGGATCACTTGCGCACTTCGATTGAAGATTCTTTGGAAATTCAAAAAGAGTTGTGGGGGCACTTGTCAGGCCTTGCGATGCCGAATCTGTCTGTGGATATTCCAGATGGCGGTGGAAAAACTTATTTGGTTCCCAATTTTGAAACATCTCGCGAGGGCAATGTTCGCACCTATACAGGGTGGGATGGAGTGCAAGCTCAGTATATCAGCCCTGCACCAGATAAAATCAAAAAGCCCGAGCTGCATCACTACGAACAAGAGTGGAATCAGCTAAAGTCGGCAAAATCTAAAAATTATTAAAATGTTATTTTGGTGACATCATGCGGAACCGCTGCGGTTCCGCAACGCACAACGTTTGGATGAAAGTATTCTTACGGGCGGTAATCCAGTTCCAGAATACCGTAGTCGTTTTCTACGCCGACTGAGAAGCTGAAATACTCGACATCAGGTTTGCCGTTGAATTGCAGCCATTGCGACATGGAATCAAACTTGCGCGGTTCTGAATTGCGATCTGTCACCCAGTACAAAACTTGAAATGCTTTTTTTTCTAGTTTTGGGTGATTGTATTCTTGAACCAAGAAATGCACGCGGAATTCGCGAAGCATTTTAGTTCCCTTGCCACACCAAACATCCCAATCCCAAGCATCGGGGCGATCATAGACGTGCGAGCAGTTCAAAATGATTTCACCATCGTTACTCATCCAGCGGAATTTTACGTTGTCTTCGGTGACTGCTTTGGGACCGATAAGTTTAAAACCGGGGCGAGCGGCTGCAAAAGAGAAAGAAGATACAAGAAGACTTAGAGCCACGATGAAATACTTGAATGTTGTCATACTAAAAGCGTAGCAACTTGAAAGACAAAATCAAAAGCTTCCTGACCCCGGGTAGGACTCCAGGCTAGGAGTTAAAGAAAACCAGACCCGTAAAATAAAAAAGGCCCTGGTTGCCCAGAGCCTTTCGTATTCAATCTTTTAGAAATAATTAGTTCCAGAAAAGAGAGAAGTTTAGGAATGCGATGCTGATTCCCATATCCAAGTCACCGTGTTTTTCAAGGCGAACTTCTGGAGTGTACGTGATGCTGTTAAAGATTTGGAAGCGTTTACCACCACCGATAAAGAAACCAAGTTGTGATTTGTAGCTAGTTCCATCAAGAACAGGGTACAAGCCCACACCTGCTTTAGCGTACATAGAAGTTTTGATATCAGATTGGAAGTTGTATGCACCGATACCAACTAGAGTGATCAATGTTTCGCTGCTGCCAGTTCCAGAGAATTGTTTAGAAAGAAGTTGAAGACCACCTTCGCCGCCCACTTGCCAGCCGTCAGTCAAATAACGAAGGTAAGAGACGTTAACAGTCAGGTCGCTGCCGCTGTCGCAATCTTTACATCTTTCGCCAGAGAAGAAGTAACCTGTTGTAAGATTAGTTGTAACTTCGTTCAACGGTTGAGAGCTGTAAGAAGTAAATGAAGTTGATGAGTAATCTTTCGCAGATGCTACAGAGCAAAATGCGGAAGCGATCAATGCTGCTGCTACAAAAAGTTTTTTCATGATGAGACTCCTTTAAATGTTCAACAAAATGATTGTTGTTTATCAAAAAGGAGTCAACCGGATTTCTATTAAACTCTTTCAAGACGCGCGTATTTAACGACAAACTTTTTCACGGTATTGTCTGTGAACATAACGCTGACCTTCAAATTATCCCCAGCACCTTCTGTGGAGTACACCGTGCCGACTCCAAATGTTGGATGGCGGACGCGCATACCTTTAGAGTAAGAACTCTTGCTGGATGAACCCATGTCATCGTAATCCGGGAAGTCTTGGGTATCAAAGTCATCGCCACCAGAGCGAGGTTTGTTGCGATCACTTGAACCCGAGGAAGACCACGCACTTGGGAAGTATTCGTCAGAATTACTACCACTTGTGCCATATCTGGATACAAAACGAGGGGCATCGGCCGCCGCGGATTTGAAATTCACAAACTGCGTCGGAATTTCTTTGATGAAGCGTGATGGCGGATTGAATTGCTCCTGCCCCCATACACGGCGCATCTTTGCATAAGTCAGCCACAATTTTTGACGGGCGCGAGTCATACCGACATAGGCCAGGCGGCGCTCTTCTTCAACATCCTCTTCGGATTCTGATTCAGCACTGCGCGAGCTGGGGAAAAGGTTTTCCTCTAAGCCCACCACGAACACATAAGGGAACTCCAAACCTTTGGAGATATGAAGTGTCATCATGGTCACAGAGTTTTGTTCCTGATCCAGGGAATCAACGTCATTTACCAAAGCCATTTCTTCCAGGAAGCTGGTCAAAGTGGATTCCTCGCCACGTTCTTTCGCGAATTGAGCGATAGCATTGTCGAGTTCTTCTAAGTTTTCGATACGGGCTTGTGCTTCTGGAGACTCGTCTTTTTTCAAGGCCATCAAGTATTCAGAGCGGTCCAATACGATGTGATAGAAATCAGTCAGCTTAAACGCATTTGCATTCGCTGTAAGTTCTGTCATCAAATCCAGGAATCTGCGAACTTTTCCAGAAGTGCCGGCGTTGAACAGGCGTTCATTCACAGCTTTTTCTGCGGCTTCCATCAAAGTCATATTTTTTTGGAAAGCCAGCTCTTCGATTTTCTCGACAGTCGTTTTGCCGATACCACGCGCCGGCACATTGATAATACGTTTGAAGGCAATATCGTCCGCCGGGTTGATGGAAAGTTTCAGGTAGCAAATGATGTCTTTGATTTCCATGCGTTCATAGAAACGCACGCCGCCGATCAAGCGGTAAGGAATGCCAAAGGTGCGCAGTTGTTCTTCAAGCACGCGAGACTGCGCATTGGTGCGGTAAAACACGGCGTAGTCATTGTAAGACCCTTCGCCCTCGTTGATCATCGTCTGAATTGTTTTTGCGACGAATTTCGCTTCGTCGTATTCGTTACGCTCTTCGCGCACGTTGATCAGGTCGCCTTCCGTGTTGGAAGTGAAAAGAGTTTTGTCTTTACGTTGCGAGTTGTTTTTGATCACGGCTGTCGCCGCGTTCACGATGTTCGCTGAAGAACGATAGTTTTCTTCGAGCTTTACAACTTTCGCTTCTGGGAAGTCTTTTTCGAAATCCAGAATGTTTTTGATGTCTGCTCCACGCCACGAATAGATCGATTGATCTTCGTCACCGACGACGCACAAGTTACGGTGAGCTTTCGCCAGCATTTGCACCAAAAGATATTGGATGTGATTCGTATCTTGATATTCATCCACCATGATGAAGCGGAATTTTTGCTGGTACTGAGCGAGGATGTCTGGATACATGCGGAAGAGTTCGTAAGTCTTCATCAGAAGATCGTCGAAATCCATGCTGTTCGCTTTTTTCATTTCGTTTTCGTAGGCTTTGTACACCTCGACCGTTTTTTGGTCCATCAGGCGTTTGTTGCCCTTTTCAAATTGGTCAGGAGTCAGACCCAACATTTTGGCGCTGCTGATACGGCCTTGAAAATTTTTAGCAGGATAAATTTTGTCGTTGATGTTCAAAGCGGTCATAACTTTTTTGATTTGCGCCAGCGAATCAGAAGAGTCATAGATTCCAAAGAACGGTTTATAATCCAAAAGGGTCACGTGTTGGCGTAAAACGCGCACGCAGAAACTATGGAAAGTGGAAATCCAAAGCTGGCTGTGAACCGGAACTTGAAGGTCCGTCAGAAGCTTGTAAATACGATGTTCCATCTCTTTGGCGGCCTTATTTGTAAAGGTCACCATAAGGATTTCTTCGGGGCTTGCGGCGCCGTTTCCGATCATATTGGCCATGCGATGAGTAAGAACGCGGGTTTTGCCGGAACCTGCTCCCGCCAGAATCAGAATCGGCCCTTCCAGGGTCTCAACTGCTTCCTTCTGTGCCGGATTCAAATTTTTCGTAACAAATTCCAATACATCCACAAGATGCTCCTCATTCCAGCGAATTTCTAAAAGAAACCTGGCGGCCCTGGGCGCCGTAGCCTTGGCGTAGGTGACTGTCGAAGTTTTAGTGGGACTGACAAAGTTTGTCTATCCCTAAGTTATCATTGAGTTTTTTGTGAACTTCCGCTAAAACTATAACGCATTTGGTCGAAGACCAGCCGGGGCACCTTTTTTATAGTGCCTGGAGAGGACTTTGTGAAGCGCGTTCTTCCTAAAATCACTGCCGTCGTTTTGTTGGCTATGGCTGTCACAGCATGCTCTGGCCAAGAGGAAACGTCCCAAGTTTCGGGCTCGGTCGAAGTTCTTTCTCCTGTGAATGATAGCAAAAGTGGGTACACGCTGAAATTCATCGAGCTTTCAGGCTTGGATAACTTGCGTGAGGTTTCCGGACGTTTCGTTCGTTTTTTTATCAGCCCGCGTATTTTGGACAATCGCTTAAACGGTCCTTCTCCTCAAGGTCGCTTCATTAAAAATTCCGAAGGCAAATACGTTCCTGCCAATGAGCAAAGTCAGCAGTTGGTGGCGATTTATTCTCATATGCAAAATCTAGCAAAACTGGATGAAGCAGTGGGTGCGGGCGGAGTGAATCACTGGCCGCGTGATATCGGCGTGGCGGTTCGTGAATCCAGTGGTCTTACAAATAATGCTCTTTACGACGGAACGACGGATTCTATTTTGATCGTACCGTACACAAAAGAAAATCTTCCTATCGCTGTGAACGGCGGGATCTTGGCGCATGAGCACTTTCACTCGTTGTTTTTCAAACTTGTGATGAAGGGCTTTGACGATCCAAGTGATAACAATCAAACAGACACGGGCTCTATCCATGATCGCAATGGCTTTATGAAAGCGGCTGGTATCGTGGAGGAAGCTTCAGATGCGGCGGTAAATCCTCGAGTTGACGATGGAGGTCTTAAAAAAGGTCACGGTCGCGCTGTGGTTATCTCCGAAAAACTGGTGAAGCGTTATTACAATCGTTATTTCCACCGTGCTTTGAATGAAGGTTTGGCGGACGTGTGGGGTTGGGTTTATACCGGTGACCCTGATTTTATTGCGTCTTCTTTGCCAGCGTTTAAGGGGCTTCGCACGTTGAATGTCGCGGACTATGAAGTGGTAAGTCTGGTGAAGGCGGAACGCTTCCGTGATTTTTCAGCAGCTTATGTAAACTACAGAGACCGCTCGCAATATGAAGATGATATGCGCGATAAATCTTACCGTCTGGGCACGCAGTATTCTCGCTTGTTAAAACTTTTCACAGAAACAGCGGCGGATGCACGCAACGTGGATCACCAAGAGATGCGTAAGGAAGTTGCTAAATGGATCGTGGCAGCGTTGCCGGTCTATCGTCAGGATTTTATCGACACAGATTCTCAAGGTTACTATCCTCCGACACGTTTTCTGTCTGTACTTGCCAGCGTGATTCCGGATTTGAATCAAAAGGAATGTGAATTCCTGGCAGAGGTTGTGAACTCGACTGAAGAGAACACAGCCAAGACGTGTGTGGCGTCTGCAAAACGCTATGATCTGACAGAGGCTAAGAAATGAAATTAGTTTTAGCCATGATGTCTTTTTTGATTGGGATGAATGCGTTTGCGCAAACCGCAGCGACGCCAGCGGCTGCGTCGGCACCGCAAGAGACCCGCATGAAACGTCCTGTACTGATTCCAAAGCTGAATCAGTTGCAGCTTTATCCATTGGCGATGGACATTCGCTATGAAAAAGACTCGGCTGATAACTACATCGAGCAAAAACCTCAGAATTTAAGCTTTGCCTATCGCACGAATGCCTGGTCTGTTTTGTTTGAATATTCCAAGTTCACCGAAGAAAGTGGCAATCCCACTTTGAATATCAAGCGCGATCACGAGGAAATGTTGCTGTGGGGACGCTGGCATTTGTGGCGTCTGCAGAAAAAATCCATGCGCGTTTCCGTATACGGTGGTGGCAGTCTTGGAACGTACAAAGAAGACGTAACGACGACTTTGTCTGGCACCAGTCAGAAGGACTCCACCGGTGGGAAGTTTTTAAGTGGTCTTGCCGCGGGTGCGGATATTTCTTATGACTTTACAAAATATTTCGGAGTCATCGCCGCCGCTGAAGGCCGCGGTTTGATCGGGCAGGAGCTGGATCCGAATCCCACTTTCGGTGGCGTTATTCGTACCGGAATTTATTACGCTTGGTAGTGTACTTTTCGAACAATAACAGATAGAAGCGATGCATGAAAAAGCCCTTAGAAGAAATGCGCGACGGTCAATCGATCGAGTTACTTAAAGAACTTCACATTCTGACCCGTGACGGAAAAATTAATCAAGACAGTCGTCGAAAATTGAAGCAGGTGTATCACCTGTATAATTTCATCGAGCCGTTGCTGAAAGATCTTCAAGCATCTGGCGACGACGTGACATTGGTGGATCATGGCGCTGGCAAGTCTTACCTGGGTTTTATCATCTATGATTTGTTCTTTAAAAATCTAGCAAGCAAAGGTCATGTGTACGGTATTGAAACGCGTGACGAGCTTGTTAAGAAATCCGTCGAGCTACAGGGAAAGTTAGACTTTCCGAACATGTCTTTCCTGCCTTTGTTGGTGGCGGAAGCCACTGAATCTAAACTCTTGCCGGAAAAAATCGGTTTGGTTACAGCCCTGCATGCTTGCGATACGGCGACCGATGACGCCATTGATTTTGCATTGAAGAAGCAAGCGAAGCACATCGTACTAGTTCCGTGTTGTCAGGCCGAAATGGCCAAAGTCCTTCGTCAAAATAAAGCCAAACAACTTGCAAGCCCACTTACAGAAGTTTGGCGTCACCCTATTCACACCCGTGAATTCGGGAGTCATTTGACGAATGTTTTGCGCAGTCTTAGATTGGAAGCCCATGGTTATCAAGTCACTGTGACGGAGCTTGTCGGGTTCGAACATTCCATGAAAAACGAACTGATCATTGCCACTAAGAAAGAAGGCCCTCGCCAGCGTGCGGCCGATCGTTTGAATTGGATTCTGGAAGAGCTTAACTTGAAGGAGATGGCCATGCGTTTTTCGACGGCGACGTCCTCTAAATAAGTTCAAAGAACACCTTTAAAACAAAAAACCCCATCTGATCAAAGATGGGGTTTTTTTTGCGAGTTTTGAATGTGTGCACTCCGGTGTAGTCGGAGTTGACCGAGTAAGGAAGATTACTCGGTAATTTTTTGAACGATTGCAGAAGAAACTTTTGCTTTGCTGATCAATTCAGTTCTGTAAGAAGCAGCTTCTTTAGAAGTTGCGAATTGACCTACGCTGACACGGAACCAAGTTTTACCTTTGATGTTCGCTGGTACGTAGAAAGCGCTATAACCTTTAGTTTTCAGATCAGAAGCAAATTTTTGTGCTTCCGCTTCATCAGCATAAGAAGCTACTTGCACTGTGAATTTACCAACCGTGTATTGCGCTACGTTTTGTGGCAATGAAGAAGGAATGCGTGATTCAGCAGTTGCTGATTTTGCAGCAGGAGCGGTGCGAGTTTGTGGAGCTTTACCAGCTGCCAGATCTTTTGCTACAGAAGAAGGTTCTGCTTTTGCACCGTGATCCGCGGCTGCTACTGGAGCGCCATGAGCGGCTGGAGCTTCACCGTGTTTTGCAGTTTCAGTTTTAGCGGGAGCACCGTGTGCTGGAGCTGTCTCACCGTGACCAGCAGCGGGAGCCGCTTCGCCGTGACCAGCTGCTGTTTCACCGTGACCTGCAGCCACTGGTTTTTCGTCAGCAACGAACTCTTCAGCAAGTTTCGCGATCTCTTCGTCAGTCATCGCACCGGATTTAGATTCAGTTGCAGTTGCACCGTGCTCAGAAGCCACTTCACGCGTTGCTGTTTTAGATGGCTCAAGTTGTGAAATCGTGTGTTGGTTGTCACTAAAGTTTTTACCGGCGAATAAGCCCACCGAAAAAGAAAGAAGAGAGATGAACAAAACTATCACTAGTTTTACAACCGTATCTGATTTCGCTGCCATTTTTTGAATCCTCATAGTGTTAAAACCCGCGTAAATGCTTAAGTTTAGGGCCCTTCCTTTGGCCTTATATCCATGGTAGCTTTAAGTCCTGGAACCGGTCAATAACCTGACGGTCCTGACTTGTGAGGTACATCGTGGAAAGCAGCGTAAAATCAACAGATTGGAAGCAGGTCTTAGGTACGGCCATCAAGGCGGTGAGCCTTGGCAGAGAAGTCCTTCTCAATTATTTCGGTAACTTAGAGCACATTGAGCACAAATTCCAGGCTGGACTTGTGTCTGAGGCCGACAAAGAATCAGAACGAGTCATCTCGGACTACCTTAAGAAAAATTTTCCTGACATAGAGTTTCTTGGAGAGGAATCTTATGCCGCTGGGGCGAAAGTCCAGTGGGAAACCGCAGGGGCGCGCGGGCGTTGGATTTTGGATCCATTGGATGGAACAACGAACTACATTCATCGCTTTCCAATTTTTTGTATCAGCTTGGGTTTGGAAATCAACGGACAGATTCAGCTCGCAGTGATTGATGTTCCGATGCTGAATGAAACCTACACAGCGATTCGCGGTGAGGGTGCTTTCGTGAATGGTCGCAGACTTTCCATCACTAAAAATGAAAAATTGGAAGATGCCCTGTTGGCCACAGGATTCGTGGCAGAACACGAGCACGTGATTTCTGAACAACTTAAAATTTTCACGGACGTTGTTCGCAAAGCACGCGGGGTGCGCCGCCCAGGTGCTGCAGCTTATGATCTAGCGCAAGTCGCACGCGGAGTGTTTGACGGATATTGGGAGCGCAATATTCAACCGTGGGATGCCGCTGCGGGAATTCTGTTGGTTGAAGAGGCGGGTGGGATTGTTGAAACCTATCGCGGAGAAAAATATAATCCGTATAAGAATTCAATTATCGCGGGGCCTGCCGCAATTGTGAAGCAACTGCAAACTGCATTTGCTCCACACATCAGCAAAGAAACGAATTAGTTTTTTTACATAACGTCGGTGGTGAAGGTGCGATTTTCCGAGGACATTTCATTCTTCATCACATTAAAGTAAATACGACCAATTTCGCGACCGTCAGTGGTTTCAATACTGACGCGTCCCTCGCCCGCGGCGTAATTCTGTTTTACGGCGAATCCTCTGAAGCCATTTTTTCTGCCGCCAGAAATTTTCATCGGAACTTTGTCGGTGCTGATCCAACCCTGGCGCGGATCTTTGTAATACCAATGAACAATAACGGAATCACTAAAGCGTGCAGGGGAGTAGATCTGCGCAAAGAAGTAAATTTTATCTCCGGGCTCTGCCAAAAATTCCTGATCTCCTGTTTTCCAGAATCTCCAGGAAGGGTTTTCATGGGATAGCAGGTAATTCCCGTCAGACTTTTCAATGTTGTGATAAATGCCCATGTTCTGCACCGATAGAGGCACAGGTGGAATCCAGCCGATGAAGTACAAAACCAGAAACAATCCTAGAACGCCGAAGCCGGGAACGGCCAAAGTTCTTAGCAGGAGTTTTTTGTTTTGAACTTTTTTGGTTAGTAAAGCAAACGCGCCATAAATTACCGCAGCCGTCAGGGCAATAGACAGCAGGAACGTTGTCACTCCCACAAAACCTAAGAGCACCGGAATAGTCATTGAGAAAAATGCAAACAGGCAGATAACGTACAAGGCGACTTTTAGATCGACAGCGGCCTTCTGAACGCTTTTAAGTTCGTTAGCCACCATGATACCCATCATCAATACAACAAACACGATCGATGAAAAGATCGAAGCACTTTTTAGAAAGAACAACGAATAGACACTAAGCAAGCTTCCCAAAAGGAAATGCACGGCCAGATTTCGATATTCCCAATATTTTGAAACACGCGGGGAGATTGTGACTAAGTTGTGGGTGTTTAAGAAGTCATAGAATAAGATCAAACCGATGACTCCAAGGTACACCACCTGTTGCACGATACTTAAGGGATCATCGATATCTGAAAGAGTCAGAACATCGAATATAAATCCGCCCAGGAAAAAGGCGATGTCCACTTTGGTTTCATTTTTTTCGTAGTAATCGAGAAGGCGTTGTTTCAGTGATGTCATGGATTTATCCTAACCAGATGGTTAGGATAAATCCATTAAGAAAGCCTGACTGAACTAATGGGTGAATTTTGATTTGATTGTTTCAATGCCGTGTTCGACTTTTTCACCCCAGCGGGCCATAAAGCCTTTTGCCTGCTCATCGGTGATGTTGTATTTGGCCATCAAGGAATGAACTTTTTCTGTGGCGGCTTCTTTGGACATGCCGGTTTTTTCGCAGATCATATTAATTAAATCATCAGGACTTTTTAAGGCGTCTCTGATTTGAGCATCTGAAAGATTCAAGTTTGCGAATTGAGCTTTTAGTGCGGAGGACATTTCTCCGAATTTGCTTTGAAGGCCTCCCACGGTTTGATTTTGATTATCCATAAAGATCTCCTTTTTTATGCGTGGACCCTCTTTTATTATGAACCTGTCAGGGGGTTCTCACTATAGACCTAGGTCTGGGCCTGACAAGAGACACAGTCAACTTTGCCTCGCCAAACTTTTGACTACCGTCATAAAAATTTTGTAGGGAAACATTTTCCCCAGGGGCAAAAATTGCCTGTAATCAAATATGTTAGACCGCAGGACAGGTGCCTGGACCGAAGGCGTGTTGGCATTCCAGTTGCTTACAATTTCCATGAGACCACTCCCATCTGTGGTCGTTCATCATGGAGGATGAATGGCAGAAGAAAAAGCGGCGGCAGCTGAAGCAGCTCCGTCTGGCGGTTCAGGACAAAAGCCCATACTTCTTATCGCTCTAGCAGTGATCAATATGCTCATCGTCGCAGGCGTGGGCTTCATGCTTTATAAAAACAAGCAGAAAGAAGCAGCCGAGCCTAAAATTGAACATGTAATTAAAGGTGAAGCTGAAGCTCAACATAAAGAAGAAGCTGAAGAAAAAGAGTTGGTCGGTAAAGTCGTTCCACTTGAAACATTCATCGTCAATCTTGCAGGTTCCAAAGGTCGTCGTGTTGCCAAGGTCAATATCGAGCTTGAGCTGAAAGGCGAAAAGGCTGCGGAAGAAATCGACAAGCGTAAAGCGCAAATCCGCGACATCATTATCATTATTCTTTCTTCTAAAACATACGAAGAAGTGTCGACTCGTGAGGGTCGTGACAGTTTGAAAAATGAAATCAAAGACACGATTAACTCCTTCCTGGTTCAAGGGAAGATTTCAAACGTGCTCTTTACTGAGTTCTTATACAACTAAGGCAGGGCTATGAATCAGGTTCTTTCACAGAGTGAAGTTGATGCGCTTTTAGCCGCGGTTTCCGACGGGGATGTTGCCTCTTCGGATTCACCAAAGTCAGATGATGGCCAAGGTGGCGGCGGTGGCGGCAGCAACGGTAAAGTTGAAGAGCGCAAAATTATATCTTACGACTTAACCAGCCAGGATCGTATTATCCGCGGTCGTTTGCCTCAGCTGGAAGTTATTTACGAAAAGTTCATGAGAGCTTTCCGTGTTTCTTTGTCTTCGGCTCTTCGCAAAATCGCGTCGATCACTTTGACTGGTACGGAGTTCCTGAAATTCGGTGAGTTTATCAATACGTTGCCGATGCCCACTTGTATGTGCGTTCTGCGCTTTGGTAACTTGCGTGGTTCAGCTCTTTTCGTAATCGAAAGTAAGTTGGCTTACGCTTTGGTGGACAGTTTCTTTGGTGGAGCCGATCGTCCATACACTAAAATTGACGGTAAAGACTTTACTCCGATCGAACTCCAGATCGTTCAAAAAGTTGTGGGTCTTGCGATCAACGATCTTGAAACGGCCTGGGCTTCAGTTGAAAAAATCGGTTGTTCATTTGTTCGTACGGAAGTGAATCCACAGTTCGTAGGTATCGTACCTCCAACTGACGTGGTTATTGCCTCCACTTTCGACGTTGAGCTTGAGAATGCATCGGGCACGGTTTCGATCGTGATCCCTTACGCAACGATCGAGCCGATCAAGCAAAAATTATCTACAGGTTTCCAAGTAGAAAGTGACCAAACGGACAAGAAATTGTGGACTTCTACAATTCAAGAGCAGCTTTTGGAAACAGATTTGGAAATCAAAGTGAACTTGGGTGAAACCGAGATCAAACTTCGTGACATGATGGGCTTGAAAGTAGGGGATGTCATTCCTTTGGATCAAGATGCCACCGGCGAATTTGAAGTTGAAATTGAAGGTATCAAAAAGTTTTTAGGTTATTACGGAATACATCATGGAACCGTGGCTGTCCAAGTGACTCGTCCGGTAATCAAGTAGGGGGATAAATGACAGACGATAAATTGGACGACTTGGCAGATCAGTTAATGGCAGAAGCTTCGGGAATGGCCGCTGAAAATGCAGCTCCGAAAAAAGAAAATAACAGTAATTCTATCGTGAAAGATAGAAATCTAAATCTGATCCTGGATATTCCATTGAAAGTAACGGTGGAATTGGGTCGTACGAAAATGCCAGTGAGTGAGCTTTTGAATCTGACTCAAGGTAGCGTTATTGAATTGAACAAATTGGCGGGTGAGCCAATGGAAGTTTATGTGAACGACAAATTGATCGCACGCGGTGAAGCCGTGGTGGTGAATGAGAAGTTCGGTGTACGTTTGACTGATATCATTTCTCCGGCTGAACGCGTAGAACAGCTGAAGTAAGAGGTTTTTAATGAAGTGGATTCTTTCTCTTCTTTTTGTGATTTCCGTATCTGCTCATGCAGCAGACAAAGAGGCCCCTACCTCTGAGGCAGCTCCAGCAGCTGTCACGGCAGAAGCGAAAACCGACGCAGCGGCGGCGGCAACAACAGCTGATGCAGTGGCGACGAAAGATTTGCCGAAAATCGATAATCGTAAAGAATCTGAAATTCCACTGAATTTGGAAAAACAAAAAAATGCCGGAACTGAAGGTTCAAGCTGGTTCCGCATTTTGATGACACTTTCGATTTTGGGTGCAGTGGCTTGTGGTGCATTTATCTTTTTGCGCAAGTACTCGGTTCCTAAGGAAAGAAAGCATCAAACGCAGATCAAGGTTTTGCAACAGCATTACCTGGGTCCTAAGAAAAGCTTGGCCATCGTTCGCGTAGCGGGTGAGTCCATCCTGATCGGTGTGACGGATCATAATATCTCGATGATTAAATCCCTTTCTTTGTTGGATGACGAAGTTCCGGAAGAAGCTCCCAAAAGCTTTGGTAAAACAATGGCAACTTTTGATGAAGACGAAGACCAGCAACAATTCGGCACGGAGCCTAAAGAACGTGTTTCATTCAAAAGCCGTGCAAAAGATAGCGCAAGCACAGACGCGGACGACGAGTTCGCCATCAGCGGAATCAAAGATATCGTTTCAAAACGTTTGAAAGGTATGAGGAATTTTCAGTGAACTTTAAGAAACTGACTCTTTGGAGTTTGATTCTGCTGCCTCTGATTTTGCTGACAAGTTCACATGCTTTTGCGCAAGTGACTTTGCCAACAGTGAATCTGGGGTTCAAAACTTCTGACAACCCAAATGAAGTTGTAAACGCGATTAAACTGGTTTTGATCATGACCGTGCTGACTTTGGCACCGGGTATCTTGATCATGATGACAGGCTTTACACGTATTATCATCGTATTGTCTTTTTTAAGACAAGCGATGGGTGTTCAACAAATGCCACCGAATCAATTGTTGGTGGGTTTGTCTTTGTTCCTGACTTTCTTTGTGATGCAACCAGCATTCAATGAAATTAACACAAAGGGTGTTCAGCCTTATTTGAAGGGCACGATTTCTCAAGAGGCTGCGATCGAGAACTCCCTGGCTCCTCTTCGTAAATTTATGTTCAACCAAACGCGTGATGCGGATCTGGCTTTGTTCGTAAAACTTTCTAAAGTTGAAAAACCGAAGACACGTGCGGAAGTTCCAACGATGGTTTTGGTTCCAGCGTTTGTGGTTTCTGAACTTAAAACAGCATTCCAGATCGGATTCATTATCTTTCTGCCATTCCTGGTTATCGACATCGTCGCATCCAGCGTTTTGATGGCGATGGGTATGATGATGCTTCCCCCGATTGTGATTTCGCTTCCATTTAAGATTATGCTTTTCGTACTCGTCGACGGTTGGGGTTTGCTGATCGGTTCGATGGTAAAAAGTTTCGGTTGAGGTAATAAATGACTGAAGAATTAGTGATTAAGCTTGGTCAAGATGCTCTAAGAACAACGGCGATGTTGTCAGCACCTCTATTGATCAGCACTCTGGTCGTAGGTTTGGCCGTTTCCATTTTCCAAGCATTGACTCAGATCAATGAAGCAACTTTGACGTTCATTCCGAAGATGATCGTGGTTGCAGTGGTGGTCGTTTTAGCTGGGCCGTGGATGATGGACGTTTTGACGACATACACTTCGACATTAATTGAAAATATTCCGGCCATGGTCAGGGAATAGCTGAATGTTAAACTGGACGGCACTTACAGAAGCACAAATCCTCCTTTTCGCGCTGATCTTTCTGCGTATGGTGGCTTTTGTGATTGCTTCCGCTTTCTTTGGTGCAGGTAATATTCCAGCTCCCGTGAAGATTTTATTGTCCCTGATCTTGAGCGTCCTTTTGTTTCCGATCGTTAAAATTGGCAACGTGGATTACCTTACGATCTCTAATGAAATCATATCCTTAGCCATCCGCGAACTGATGGTCGGTCTAGTGTTGGGTTTTTTAACCCGCATCTTCTTTTTCGTTGTCTCTATGGTGGGGGATCTTATCGCGATGAGCGTGGGTTTGTCTGCCGGTCAGATGTACAATCCATTGCTAGGAACATCTGGAAATGCGATGGAGTCTTTTTACTCCACTCTGGGGACGTTGGTTTTTCTCGCGATCAACGGGCACCATATTCTGATTCGCGCCATTGTCGAGAGTTACACCTTGGTTCCGGTCAGCTCTTTGAGTTTGAATGTGGGGCCATTCGCAGAAATGGCGATGTTTGGTCAAACGACTTTTATTCTTACAATTAAGATGTGTGCCCCTGTGTTGGTGACGATTTTGCTGGTGAATTTATCGATGGGTATCCTCGGTAGAGCAGTTCCCCAGATTAACGTCCTGGTTACGAGTATGCCGGTCTCTATTATGATCGGTATGACGGTTGTGTTTATCTGTTTACCATTGATGGTTTCCGAGATGAACGGACTGGTCGAAATCACGGCCAGTCAACTGTTCAAAGTGATGAAAGCATTGTAGAATTTTAGAGAGAGATGAAGTTCTAGGAAGGAACTAAGTGTCAGGGGAAAACGACAGCGAAAAAACCGAATCGGCCACGGATGCCAGACGGGAAGAATTTCGCAAGCAAGGAAATGTTGCGCAGTCCAAGGAGCTAGCTACAGCAGTTTTGTTGTTGGCGGCTTCCGGTGGCGTCTATGCGCTTGGTCGTTTCTTTTTCAAGAATTTCTATGACCTTTTCCAGTATTCCTTCGGTCCCGACATGGTTTCAACTATTCGTTCCGGGAACTTCACTGAAGCTCTTCGTATTAACGGAGAGAAAACTTTGATTCTTATTGCACCTGTAATGGGTATTGCAGGTTTGTTGGGTGTTGCGGCGACTGTGGCGCAAATCGGTTTCTTGCAAGTTGAAGATGCACTGACTCCGGATCCCAATAAGCTGAATCCCGTAGAGGGCATGAAACGAGTGATGAGTCTTCGCGCCGTCATGGAAGCCGTAAAAGGTATTCTGAAAATGGGCGCAATCGGTATGGTTTTGTATTTCTTGTTACGTGGCGAAGTTCATCAAATCCCGTATTTGATGAGTTTCTCGATTGAACAAATCTGCACTTACATTGGTGGCATTGTCGCAAAGCTTTTGGGCGGCGTGGGTGGAGTGATGTTGGTTCTGGCTGGAGCTGACTATTTCTATCAACGTTGGGATCTTGAAAAGAAAATGATGATGACCAAACAAGAAGTGAAAGAAGAGCACAAACAGCGCGAGGGTGATCCTATGATCAAATCGCGCATTCGTCGTATCCAAAGGGAGATGGCCTCTAAGCGTATGATGGCTGACATCCCTAAGGCCGACGTTGTGATCACGAACCCGACGCATATCGCAGTTGTTTTGAAATACTCAGACAACTTGCCAGCTCCTCAAGTGGTGGCGATGGGTGCGGATGTCGTGGCAGAGAATATTAAGGCGCTTGCAAGAGAGCATAATATTCCGATCGTTGAGAATAAACCATTGGCCCGCACGATCTTTAAAACCATGAAGATCGGACAAGTGATCCCAAGGGATCTGTTTGTTGCGGTGGCCGAAGTCCTTTCATATGTTTACCGATTGCGTAGGAAGAAAAGATAATGGAAGATGTTTTTCAATTTTTAAAGAGATTCGAAAAGTATACTAAGAATACGGATCTTTTTATTGCGTTTGGTATCCTGGCAATCCTGGCGGTCATGATCATTCCATTGCCTCCAATGATGCTGGATATCTCTCTTACATTCTCCCTGGCGATCAGTATCCTGATCCTGCTTGTAAGTATCTATACTCAACGAGCACTTGATTTCACATCTTTCCCATCGCTGCTGTTGATGACGACGTTATTCCGTCTGTCCCTGAACGTAGCGACAACTCGTTTGATTTTGACTCACGGACACGAAGGTGAAAAAGCGGCCGGTGATGTTATCGCCTCGTTCGCAAATTTCGTTGTCGGTGGTAACTACGTCATCGGTTTTATCATGTTCGCGATCCTGATCGTCATCAACTTCATGGTAATCACGAAGGGTTCTGGGCGCGTAGCCGAAGTCGCTGCACGTTTCACCTTGGATGCGATGCCGGGTAAGCAGATGTCGATCGACGCGGAATTAAATGCGGGTCACATCACTGAAGCTGAAGCTCGTAAACGCCGTCGTCAGATCGAACAAGAAGCTGACTTTTATGGTGCGATGGACGGTGCCTCTAAGTTCGTACGTGGTGACGCTATCGCTGGTATCATTATTACGTTGATCAATATCCTGGGTGGTTTGGCAATTGGTGTGATCCAAAAAGGTTTGGATGTGAGCACAGCTGCCAAGTACTACACGATGTTGACGATCGGTGACGGTTTGCTTTCGCAGATTCCGGCACTTATCATTTCCACCGCTGCCGGTACGATTGTTACTCGTACTTCGAATTCGGATAAAGACATGGGTGCTGAGGTTACGAGCCAACTTTTGGTCAACCCTCGTGCCGTTATGATTTCGGGTGGTGTGTTAATCCTTATGGGTATCATCCCGGGTCTTCCAACAATTCCATTCTTGATGATGGGTGGATTGATGTGTGGAACTTCCTGGGTTATTAAAAAATACAAAGCCGAGACTGTCGCAGCAGAAAAGAAAGCTTTGGAAACTCAAGCAATTGCACCGAAAAAGGAAAACATCGAAAGCATGCTTCCGGTCGACATGGTGGAATTGGAAGTTGGTTATGGCTTGATCAGTATCGTGGAGTCTGACCAATCCGGGGACTTGCTTGAGCGTATCGTCAGTATCCGTAAGCAGTTTGCTTTGGATCTGGGGATCGTGGTGCCAAGTATTCATATCCGCGACAACTTACAGCTGGCGCCGGGTGAGTACCGCGTGATGATCAAAGGGAACAGAGTCGGTGGTGGTACACTTCGTCCAGAAGCGATGCTTGCCATGGATCCAGGAAATGTTTCTGATCCTATCGATGGTATTAAAACAAAAGAGCCTGCATTCGGTCTTGATGCTCTTTGGATTTCTCCAAACCGAAAAGAAGACGCTGAAATCGCTGGTTACACAGTGGTGGACTTGCCAACCGTTATGGCCACTCACTTGACGGAAATCATCCGCTCTCATGCTCATGAATTGTTGGGTCGTCAGGAAGCAGCTTCCTTGGTTGAGAACTTTAAGAAATCTCATCCTAAAGTCGTCGAAGAGCTTATCCCGGATCTTATGTCATTGGGTTCTGTTGTTCGCGTTATGCAAGGGCTTCTTAAAGAACAAGTTTCGATTCGTAATTTGCTTACGATCTTTGAGACTTTAGCAGATGAAGCTCCGCGTACAAAAGATATTGAAGTCCTTACAGAAAGTGTTCGTAGGTCCCTGGCTCGCGGTATCACCGCAAAATATACAACTGATCAAGGCAACATCCCTGTGATGACCTTGCACCCGGTGATCGAGGAATTGATAGCGAACTCTTTGTTGCAAACAGAGCAGGGTGTGCAGTTGGTGATGGATCCAAATACAGCACATCGCTTGATCAATGAGATCGCGCGTGCGGTGGAAAACCATCCGGAAGTGGCAAGTCAGCCGATTCTGCTGACCAGCCCGACTTCCCGTCGTCATATTTATAAACTGACTTCGCGTTTTATTCCTCAGTTGGTTGTGCTTTCGCACAATGAATTGACGTCAGATGCGGATGTTCAATCGGTTGCCCTTGTGGAGATGAGCCATGCAGGTTAAGAAATTTGAAGCACGTACGATGAAGGAAGCTCTGGAGATGGTTAAGACCCAGCTGGGTCCTGATGCCATCATCCTCTCTGCCCGCGACAACAACAAAAGCTTCGGCTTGGTCGGTGAAGGAAGCGTGGAAATCACAGCCGCCGTCTCCGAAGAAACTTTGCAAAAAAAGAAATTTGCAGAATCTAAATTGCGTGAGCAAGATCGCCAAAGATTTCAGGCTAGCACCGCACGTCAGCAAAAAGAGCTGATCACCAAAATGGTGGAAAAGCATGTGCAAAAAAGCCAGCCACCTGCGCAAATAACGCAACGTCGTTACATCGATATCGAAGATGAAAATGAATACGCTCGTCAGCAGAAAATGTCTGAGGAAAGAGTTAAGAATGCGGCTCAACGCGCTTTGCATGCTTTCCAGGAACAAGAACAAAACTTTGCACCTAAAAAAGCGGCTGTACCCCTAAAACCGGCTGCGGCTCCGGCCCCAGCTAAACCAGCAGGTGAGTCACCAGAAGTTATCGCTTTGAAAAGCGAGATCGCAAACTTGCGTCAAGTGATCACTCAGTTCCAACAAATGCCACAATCCTTCGTGGGGGCTCATCCGGGAGCAGATTTTGGTATTTCTTACGATTTAAGTTCTATTTTTGAAAAACTGACTCGCTCAGGAATGGCACCAGAGATCGCGGCTGATATCTTGACTCAGACTCAAGAAACATTGCCACCTTTGAAAATAAAAAACAAAGCTTTGGTAGAAGCGTTTGTTGCTCGTCGTGTTTTGGACGCTATTAAGATCGCGCAAAACCCAACAGCGGGAAAAATTCACTGCTTCGTGGGTCCGGCAGGCAGCGGTAAAACTTCAGCATTGATTAAAATGGCGAGCCATATGGTGGTTCGTGAGCGCAAGAAAGTTGCGATCTTCACAACAGATACATTCAAAGTGGGTGCGGCTGATCAAATGAAGATCTATGCGCAAATCCTGAATGTTCCGTTCTCTGTGATTCGCAATCAAAACGACTGGCACAATCTAATGCGCTATTTGGCGAATGTTGATTGCGTGTTGGTGGACTTTGCGGGGCTAAGCCTTAAAAACAATGAAGAGATCAATCTTTTGCGCAGCATTTTGCCACCGCAAGCATTGAACGCGAACATTCATCTGACGATGTCGTCGAATACGAAAGACGCCGATGCGATTGAATTGGGCCGTCGCTATTCGGTGTTGGGTTATAAAGACGTGGTATTCACATCTTTGGATGAATCCACTCAGCACGGTACGATTTACAATTTCATGAAGCGTTTTGATATCCCACTTCACTCTTTCGGTATTGGCTCGCGCGTTCCAGAAGACTTTGAATTCGCGACGAAAGAGCGTTTGTTGGATCTTATTTTCAATATCACTAAATTCAAACAACAGGATTCTGAAGCTGTATGAGCCGATTAAATACTTTTGATTTATACCGCACAAGAACGATCAGCATCACTTCTGGTAAGGGTGGTGTTGGCAAGACGACTTTGGTGGCCAATCTTGCTTTGAGCCTCGCTCAAAAAGGTAAGAAGGTTTTGATTCTGGATGGGGACCTGGGGATGGCGAACGTGGATATCATGTTCGGCGCCAAATGTCAGGGCAGCATTCACGATATCATCGCCGGTCGCAAAGAGATGAAAGACATTCTTTTGGAAGTTTCTAAGGATGTCTTTTTGATTCCTGGTGGCAGCGGAATCGTAGAGTTTAATAACCTGAATCATTTTGAAAGACGTGCGATGGTGGAAGCCATCAGTTCGTTGCCGATGGGCTTTGACTATCTGTTAATTGATACCGCTCCTGGTATCGCAGAGAACGTTTTGTTCCTTAATTCTGCAGCTCAGTCGGTAAGTGTGGTGATCACACCAGACCCGTCCAGCTTTGCAGATGCTTATGCACTTATTAAAGTTTTGAACAAACAGTACAAAGTAAATCACTTCTCAATCGTGTGCAATCAGGTGCGCGATGAAGAAGAAGGGATGAATCTATACAAGCGCTTCAACGATGTCGTGAACCGCTTCCTATACATTGGTCTTGATTACTGGGGCTCAGTTCCAAACGATGCGGTGCTGAGAAAAGCAACACAAATGCAACGTCTCATTGTGAGACACGATGTGGGTGCGGAATCTTCCAAGGCAATTCGTCAAATTTCTGCGCAGATCGAAAAATCCTCCAAGCTAATTGAAGCTAATGGCGGAATGCAGATGTTCTGGGATCAAGTGGTGGGTTTCGCTTAAGGCAAATCCTAGTCCGCCACAGAATTGGACTTTCAGCGCATAGGGCTGTTTGCTAACATAGACTTCAAGAGGGATAAATATGGGGAAAAATGCGGCATTGTTGAAGAAGTACAAGGATGAGCCACGTCAGCTCGCGCCGACAAAAAAAGACGATCTAATTAAAGAATACGCTCCACTCATTAAATTTATCGCTCAGAAAATCGCCGTTAGACTTCCCTCTAACATCGAATTGGATGACCTGATTTCTGCGGGTGTTATCGGCTTGATGGACGCCATCGAGAAATACGATTCTACACGTGATAATAAATTTAAGACTTACGCTGAGTTCCGTATCCGTGGTGCCATCCTGGATGAACTTCGCGCGCAGGACTGGGTTCCACGCTCTATTCGTGATAAGGCAAAATTGCTAGATCGTACGATGGTGCAATTGGAAGCGGATCTTGGTCGCAATGCAACTGATGAAGAAGTGGCTAAGGCCCTGAACATCAATATCGATGAGTTCCATGATCTGGTAAATCAAGTTCGCCCTGTCAGCTTGTTACCAATCGACCAAGCCACAACTTTCAGTAACACAGACAAAAAATCCATCATGGATATTTTGGAAGGTTCTCGTACGAACAGCCCCTTCAACCAATTGAATGTTAAAAACATTAAAGAAGTTGTGGCGACGGCGATTGAGGAACTTCCGGAAAGACAACGTCTGGTTCTGTCTTTGTATTACTATGAAGATTTGAATTTGAAAGAGATCGGTCAAGTATTGCGCGTGACTGAATCCCGCGTTTCTCAATTGCACGCTCAAGCAGTCACTCGCCTTCGTGCGAAATTGGCTGCGACGATCGGTGCGGGCGAGTTAGAAGTCGCTTAGCTTGCTGAGTTTATTTTCATAATTAAATCAGAAAAACGCCATGGCTAACCCCATGGCGTTTTTTATATCTGGACTGACAAACGACAGGTCCCGGAATTGCTTTTGGAGATGTGCTATCATTCGTATATGAACAGGGAGGCCATTATGAGAATTCTAAAGGTACTTCTGGCAACTTTGATCTTATCTGCATCCTCTTTCGCTTTTGCAGCTCCAGCGACATTACGTTCAGAAACTTTAATGAGCGATGATGGAACGGCCCAACAATCCCAAACGACGTCACGCAGACCTTCCAGCTTGTTTAAACAACCCGGTATTCTGCCTTGTCCCGATCAATCACGCATGACGAAAATGAACGATCTGGCGAGACTGGAAAACCACAGTCGGGATTGCAATCCTTCGACTGACGGAGCTTTAAGAGTTCAGCCTGATCGTCCAGACGGAGAGGTTCAAGGTTCAGAGATTCCTGCACAATTCGAATAAATTTGTGAGAGCAAAGGGCTAACAGATTTTTCTTATGCAAGAAACTTGGAGTTTGTCTTGAAACAGCTTGAATGTGAGTGAGTGATTTCAGGCACGTTCTAGTAATATTAAATCCATGAGAACAGCAATACAAATCATGACGGTCTTAATGGGTTTCTTTTTAATCTTCCAAGCCACAGCGGCGCAAGCAGCAGTCGAATTAAAAGGCGACGGCTTTGAAAAGCTTAGCGGCAATTTAAAGGATCACGAGATGCAGGTGGGTTGGGCAGAACCAATCAAAAAAATGAAATGTAAATTGATCAGCCATGTGGCGGTCGATGATTTTACGGGTCAGGCAGCCAATAAAATGAAAGCGATGACCAGCTTGGAATGGAAGTTTTAGTTGTTACTCTTCGTCTTCCATTTTGACTTTGATCTTTTTCATCAAGCGCGCTTCCATCTGGCGAACAGCCTCACGCGTGATGCCGTATTTTTCACCGATCTCCTGTAAAGTCAGGGGTTCGTCATTCAGAATACGCTCATCCAGAATGATCTTTTCGCGGTCAGAAAGTTCAGGGCGAATTTCTTCGATTTTCCGTTTTAAGATATCCAGTTGTTCTTCGCGCGCCATTTGCTCATCCAATGGTTGATCGCTGAAACCTTTCTGCAGATCACCCAGGCTGGTACCAGAGTCATCATCCACCGGTTTATCCAAACTTACATCACGGCCTGACATGCGCATGGCCATATCACGAACCTCGTCTTCAGGAATTCCCAGTCGAGAACTGATTAAAGCCGTTGTGGGTTCAACACCCATTGCGTCCAAGGCGTTTTTTTCTTTCTGTAGCTGATAAAAGAGTTTTCTTTGATTCTGAGTTGTACCAATGCGCACCATGGAATATTGGCGCATCAGATATTCTTGAATGTAACCTTTGATCCACCAAACGGCATAAGTGATCAGTCGGGCACCTTTATAGGGATTGAACTCGCGCACGGCATGCATCAGTCCTACGTTACCTTCTTGAATCAAGTCGATCATCTTCGCACCAAACTTAGAATACTCCGCTGCGACTTTGACGACGAAGCGCAAATTTGACTTCACCAAGGCTTGAGCTGCCTCGGGATCTTTGGTTTCGAAATATTTTTTAGCAAGAGCGATCTCTTCTTCTTTGGTGAGAACTTTGTATTTGCGGATTTCGTTCAAATACATCACCAAAGGGTCGCTGGATGTCAGTGCCTTGGAGCTATCAATACTTGGAAGCTTGGGGGACTCTTCAGTCTCTGCGAACTCGTCAGCGTCCTCGTCATGAGAAGAAGGAACCGCGTAAGCTTTATCAGCCTCTGCATGCTCCATAGAATCCGATGATTCGTCCTCAACTATTTCCGCGACAACTTTTTTGGGTTCGACTTTTTCTTTGGAAGTTTTTTTTGCAGGGGCTTTTTTAGGCGTAGGTTTTGCCGGGGTGGCTTCTTTGGAAGCCACCGTTACCTTTTTGTCCTTCTCGGGAGAAGTTTTAGCCTTGGTTTTTGCCATAGTCCCTTTTTCGAAATCGAACAATTAGCGGGATAAATTAGTCCAGGATTTAAGCCAGATACTTAGCGAGCTTACGCTCCAAAGTTTCCTGCACCTTACCCTTGAACGGAGTAAGCATCAATGGCAGATCCACCACAACTGATACCTTACTGCCATTGCCCGCAGCAGCAACATTCATGTCAGCTTTGAATTGGGAGCCATTAAGTTTGCAACTCATCGTTCCATCACTGAAATCGCACTTCAATTTGGGATCGAATTTACGAAGATCAAGGTCATTTGCCAAAAATTCTTTAATTTTCTTATAAGCTTCTGGCGCGGGCTGGCTGGAATCGTGATTAATCGTGAACTTAGGCATTCTTGCGGTCCTTTCAAACGTTCTGTTTTTTGAGTATATCGCTTCGTGGCGCCGGAGGGGAAGCTTTAAGGCGGGAGGGCTTCTCGCTTTGGACAGTCCTCGCTCGATTTGTATTTGTGATATTGCCTAGGCTTTGGGCTCGCTGTGGAACTTGCGATAAGCCCTCCCGCCTTAAAGCTTTCCCTCCTCGTCGAGTGTTAATTCAAAAATACATAAGTCCTCAGGACCCAGAGGCTCAGGTCGGCATTCTGATGGGGAGAATGTGGGGGAGGGGTGCGTTGGATTTTGACCTTTTTTAATAAAAATGGGAGTATTTTTGGATGCTTGGGATAGTTCCGAGCGTTCTACCTTTGATAAGGGTTATCCATGAAATTTGTTAAGGATCTTAAGAGAACTGATTATTGCGGTAAAATGACTGCAGCCAATGTTGGGCAAAAAGTTGTTGTGATGGGTTGGGTCGATGTGCGACGCGATCACGGGAACTTGGTGTTCATTGATTTGCGCGATCGCGAAGGTATCGTTCAAGTCGTTCTTGATCCAAACAAAGCTGAAACTTCTGCATCAAAAAATCTCCGTGGCGAATTCGTTGTCGCGGTTGAAGGTATCGTTCGTGCGCGTCCTGACGGTATGAAAAATACTAAAATCAAAACAGGTGAAGTGGAAATCGAAGCAACTCGTTGTGAAATTCTGAATGAGTCTGCAGTTCCTCCGTTCCAAGCGGGCGATAACAACGTAAACGAAATGCTGCGTTTAAAATATCGTTATTTAGATTTGCGTACAGAGCGTTTGCAATCTCACTTGATCACTCGTCACAAGGTGGCTCAAGTGGTTCGTCGTTTCTTGTCAGATAACGGCTTCCTGGAAGTTGAAACTCCGATTCTTTACAAATCCACTCCGGAAGGTGCACGTGACTATTTGGTTCCTTCACGTGTGAACCAAGGGACGTTCTATGCGTTGCCACAGTCTCCGCAAACGTTGAAACAGCTTTTGATGATCGGTGGTTATGACCGTTACTTCCAAATCGCTCGTTGCTTCCGTGACGAAGATTTGCGTGCGGACCGCCAGCCTGAGTTTTCCCAAATCGATATGGAAATGTCTTTCATTGATCAAGAAGACATTATGGCGATGAATGAAAGAATGCTTCGCACGATCTGGAAAGAGATCAAAGGTATCGACGTGGGTGAAATCCCGCGTATGACTTATCAGGACGCGATGGATTGTTATGGTATCGATAAGCCTGACACGCGTTTTGGAATGGAAATCAAAGATCTGAAATCCATTGTAACCGGTTCTGGCTTTAAAGTATTCGACGATGTTTTGTCTCGTGATGGTATCGTGCGTGGTATCGCTGTTCCTAAAGGTGGTACATACTCTCGCGGTCAATTTGATAAACTGACGGATATGGCAAAACGTGCGGGTGCTAAAGGTTTGGTTTGGATCAAATCTGAAGCTGACGGCACATTGAGTTCTCCAGTTTCCAAATTCTTCTCGCCAGAAAAACTTTCAGAGATCTTTATGGCGACCGGCGCCCAAAAAGGCGACTGTGCTTTGATCGTAGGGGATGAATTCGATATCGCTTGCGCAGCACTTTCGACATTGCGTCTGCACTTGGGTAAAGAATTGAATTTGATCGATACAAAAACCTACAAATTCTTGTGGGTGGTGGACTTCCCACTTCTTGAGTACTCCCCGGATGAAAAACGCTGGGTCGCTCGTCACCATCCGTTCACGTCTCCTAAGGATGAGTCTTTTGATGACTTGTTGGGTACGAACGAAGCGGCTTACGGCAAGATCCTGGCGAAAGCTTATGACCTTGTTTGTAACGGTTACGAAATGGGTGGCGGATCTATCCGTATCTATCGTAATGAAATTCAGCAGGCGATGTTCCGTTTATTGGGCATGAGCAAAGAAGAAACTGAACACAAATTTGGATTCTTCTTGGAAGCTCTGAAATACGGAACTCCTCCACATGGTGGTATTGCTTGGGGCTTGGACCGTTTGGTGATGCTACTTTGTGAAACAGACGCTATCCGTGAAGTGATCGCATTCCCGAAAACGGCGAAAGCGACGGACCTGATGGCGGATTGTCCAAGTGAAGTGAAAAACGATCAGCTTGCGGAAGTGGGCATTCGTTTGAGTGCTTTGGCAGAGAAAACTTTGGCGGATAAAGTCAAGGGTGTGACTGCGAAAGAGAGCGAGGCTTAATAGCCTTGCTCTAGTTAGTGACTGTGATATTGCCGGAAGTGGTTAGGATGTGAATCTTAGCCACTTGATCTAAAGATGTGGCCGCGGCAGGATTCATCTGAGCGTGATTATCGATCTTGCCGATCTCTGATTTTAATTCAAATTCGAAAATCTGATTTTTATCCACGACAAATTCAATATCTCCGCTTTGTGATTGCAGTTGCAGTTGGCCGGCGTATTTTTCCGGAAGATAAACCGAAGCCTCAAGTTTGGAGTCTGATTCTTCGGTGTACTCTTCGCCATTGATATTCAAATGAATCCAATGTGTGGACATCGGATCGTGCAGTTCCAGAGTCAACTTTCCTGACTCTGTGATCTGGCTGACAAAAGGACCTTTTTCAAAACGGGGAGCTTTGCCCTCGACCAAAACTTTTAATGTTGAACCATTGTATGTTCGCACATGAATTGGCATACGGTTGCTGCGCACCTGGATAGTTTGAATTCCTTGCAGAAAGTATTCTTCTTGTTCCTTATGATCTTCGCCGGCAGCAAAGTGTCTGGTGACTTTATTGAAAGCCGTAAAGATCGAATTTGGATTATAGATCGTGTATCCGATGAGAATAATCATCGAGCCGACAAAAATAAAAAAGAGGGCAATCGCACCCATGATCAGCTTCTTCAACATGGTCTCATATTTATCACATTGAAAATGACAAAGAAACGTAATTGAATAAGAGACAGATCTTCCACAGGAGTTACCTCATGCAAAGAGTTTTGCCCGAAACAACCTTAGAAAAAAACATGATGTGCATGGGAGCTGTATTTATTGAAGAAAACTTTCTTCTGGACGATTTGTACGAAATCATTGGTTCCGATTTGGTGGAAGGTCAGGAATTGGCCGGGGACGTCAAAGATCAGGTTTTGGAAGAAGTGGGCGAGTACTTTTTTCGCCTGGACATGAACTGGGGCGATGAAATTAAAGCGGATTGTATCGAAATTCTGCAGGATTATTGGGGAGTTAAAAGTCGCGAAGATGCTCTTAAGAATCTGGAAGACATTCGCCAACAGGGTCATCGCGTAAAGTTCAATGTTTTGCGTGGTATCGTTCCTGCTGAGGGAAACCCGGATCACCACACGCTGGAAAAATTCAAACAGGTTTTCACTTTTGATTTCAGCGAAGACAAACCAGCGCAGATTTCCGACGAGGACATTCGTAAACTCGCACAATGGTTTCAAAGAACACATAAGTTTTTAGGACAACACGGCATCCTTGCTTGGGATGCAGCTCGTTTTGTCCACCTGGCGCGCTTGAGTTTTGTTGCAGGATATTTAAATGACAACGAAGCGTGGGCTGAAATTTTAAAAATGGCGCCCATCGCCGAGGGCAAGTTTCATGACTGGATGGAGTTTTCCCAAAGCTTCCTGATTGGTCGAACATTTTGGTCGGGCAGTGAAGATCCCTTGGTGAAGAAAATCTGCGAAAGACTGCTGGGGCATCCCGCAAGTCCTTGGAATTTCTATCCTCTGTCTTAGTTAAACTCTGACCTAGGTCCAGAAATCCGCTGCAGGTCTCAAGCTGAGACGTCTTAATCCGATACGAAGTATAAGGGAAACCATGGATGGTTTTCTTTAACACACACGGAGGTGTGGTATGGATAAGATCAGCGGAATCCTTCCTTCTAGCGCAAGAACCCGAGCGACGGATGTGTCAGCATCCCAACCGGCGCGCCCAGGTGCTCCCGCATTTGGTCGTCCCGAAGGAAAAAATTCCTTGGGTGACCGAGTTCAATTGAGCAAACAGTTGGAAGAAATGCGCCAATCAGGAGCGATGCCGGAGCCCGAAGCTCCCATCAGTTATAAAACTCCTGAGATGAGCAAAAAGAAAGTTATCGAAGACTTGAATAAAGCCTTCTTTACAAATCCGAAGTCTATCGCTCGTGAAAACGCGGAAACAACTCGTTCAGAGGAAGCTTTGAATAACGTCAAAGACGCTCAAGAGTTCTTCCCGACGAAGTCAGGTCCAATGGCTCAACCAGGAAGCCGTGGTCCTCAAGAGAACACAGGCGATAAGCCCCTTTAAAAATTCTTAAACCTGATGGCTCTCGACCGGCAACCAGAATGTAGTCGAGCGAGAGCTGAATCAGGCGACGAATTGCTATCAGATTCCATTGGGGTGCACCCATTTGGATCAGCATTTCCAGGCGAATCAAAGCCTGTTGCGGATCTTGCGCATGAAGCGTTCCAAAGCTTCCCGCATGCCCCGTTGCTAATGCCATTAAAAAATCTTTCGCTTCAGCTCCACGTACTTCACCCATCACCAATCGATCCGGTCTTAATCGCAACGAACGCTTTACCAGTTGAGTTTGGTCTATGTTCGGCAAAATGCCTTGAGGATCTTCCCGGGTAAGAAGCTTCATGCTGGCACTATTTGAAAGTGCGATTTCCGAAGTATCTTCGATGACCACCACGCGCTCGTTTGCGGGTAGCAAATCCAATAGTGAATTCAATACCGACGTTTTTCCGGATCCTGTGGAGCCAATAACCAGAAAATTCTTTCGTTCCTGAATCAGCTGTTTAAAAAAATCCACTTCGCGATCACCACACCACTGATGGGACTTTAATTTATCAAATGTCCAAGGATTTTTCGGATGGCGACGGAGGGATAGATGCGCATGGGACTGAGTTAAGTCAGCGCCGACGAGGCTTAAACGAAAGTCACCAAAGCTGCTGTCCGCGGAAGGATGTTCAACAGTGATAAAGCACTTCGCCGCTTGGGACATCCGTTCAATGCAATTGCGGAAGCTGATTTCAGATAAGAATCCGTCCTGATGTTCCATCAGTTTACCATTTCTTTCGAACCAGATTTTGTCGGGCCCATTCACCAGAATTTCTGTAACGGTTTCGTCTTCCATCAAGCTGCACAAAGGTCCCCAGGAATAAAACTCTGCCCGAAGTCTTTGCCCCATTTCAGAATTCATTCGGGAGGTTTCTTGCAGAATTAATTGGTCGATTTTTTGCGAACGCAACTGCGTTTCCTCGTCTGGCGAAAGCAGTAACTCGTTTAAGGGCAGGCGTTGAATTGCAACCTGAAGATCCAGATAGTGCTGTTTAAGAAGTGTGATCATATGCTATTTTGAATTTCGCCCAGGTGGCGGGGACGGCCTTCGCCGTTGTTTTCATTTTCATTCATGATGGAGGGGCGAACAAAGATCACAAGTTCAGACTTGTTTTCTCGAAAGTCTTTGCTCGAAAACAGCGGGCCCAGGATAGGAATTCTGGAAAGTATTGGCAGACCGCTTGAGCTGTTTCCCTCATCATTTTTTAACAAACCTGAAAGAGCAATGGTCTGTGGCCGGGTTAAATCAAAGTGACTGGAGACCCGATTGGTTAAAACTCCGGGTACACCATCCACGGCACGGGCTTGATCCAGCGTCGATACCTCCGTCTCAATGGACAGACTGATTCTGCCCGCGGCATCTGCGCGGGGCTTCACTCGCAGCAAGATCCCATATCTTTTCCACACGATATCTTGAACTTCATAATTCATGATCTTGATTGGAAACTCTCCACCAGCAAGGAATTCAGCCTCGCTGCCGCTGCGACAGATGATATTGGGACTTGCTAGGATTCTTCCAAAGCCTTTTTCCTCAAATGCTTGCGCGGTAAAGACGGCTTCGCCCCACACGTTTCCGTCCTTAGGTAATACAGTCGCAGAATACTCTTGGGGCCATTTGATACCGTATTTCACGGCATTGGAGTGAATGACTTCAGCTACAGTGATTTGAACTTTCACTGTCGGCGCAATGTCCAGACTGGTTTGATCCTTCACGATGGAAATACCATAGGGTAGTAATAGCTTTTGGTACTTACGTAATACCAGATCATTTCCAGCGACTCGAACTTCTGGTGCTGGCACAAAGATAATAGTTTGCGGAGGAATTTTTGCTTTGTTCAAAAGGTCACTGAGGTGTTGCTGACTTTCATTTTGCAGAGTCGGAGACATTACTGCGCGCATTTGATAAGTGATGCCTGAATCTTTCAACGAATCAGCCAGGCGGATCCAATCCTGAAGGCGATACAGGCGTCCCGTGACCAATAAGTCACCTTCACCAACTTCGGCATTCAGTCCGATAAATTTTGCCAACTGCTTTTTCAAGTCAGATAGAGCGGCCCGTTTTGCGGGGTGGACGACTTGAATGCGATAAAGTTTTCCGTCGACTCGCGCGTTGGTCATCCCCTCGCCAACACCCTTGATGTTTAGGCGTGCCCCCAAGGCGTCGGCCTTTAGAATCGCGCGATCCTGAATCCACACAGATGAGTGGGCGTGAATGTTTAAACTGCTGGATTCGCCTAAGGAAAGAACGATTTCAGTAGTGGAACCGAAGGTAATATGGGAATAAATCAGACAAAGTAAAAATAGAAAGGTCTTCATGGGAGGGTGCCAGAGCAACCTTTAAGCGCAGGGCCTCGCAAGTTCATATGGTATGAGCCTGCGAGGTTCGGACATTTACGGATTGGCGAGAGGAAGTTCGAAAGAAACCATCACACCTTGATCGGTATTCTTAAATTGCAAGTGTGAACCGTGTGCTTTCAAAATCGCCTGACAAATTGTCAGCCCCAGGCCAGTTCCTGATGAGTGGTGCATGACATCTTCATCAATGTAAAAAGGCTTCATGATTTTTTCCACAACTTTACTGGAAAGATGAGGGCCGCGGTTTGTGACAGAGAATCTAGCCACATTTGCTTCTGGAGCAACTTTCACTTCGATTTCAGTTCCGTCCTGACAAAACTTCGCTGCATTGTGAATCAATCTTTGCATAATCTGTTTCACCAAACGCACGTCTGCCAGCACTCCGTTAGGTGAGATGTGATTTCCAATCGTGATATTTTTTTGATTCAAAAGATTTACGACTTCTTTAGGAAGATCGCTAAACTCAGAAAACGAAACGTTTTGCACGTCGATCTTAAGCTGATTTGTTTCGGCACGAACAATCAACAAGACATCGTCCACCAGATTTTTCAAACGATCGGCGCTGCGAGAAATGCGGTTTACCATCAGTTTGTCTTCATCTGCCAATGCCGATTCACTGAGGAGGGCTGAAAAACTTAAGATGGATGTCAGGGGAGTTTTCAATTCATGATTGATCAGAATCATAAAGTTGGATTTCGCGACATCCAGACTTTTCAATTCCTCCAACGCTTTTGCTAATTCTGAATTTTTCGTTTTCAGTTCTTGGCCTAAGGCAAAGCGATCAACTGCGTGATCCACGGTGTTCGCAAGATCCACGGGATCCCAAGGTTTCGTGATGTAGCGAAAAATTTGACCTTTATTCACGGCTGAGATGACGGATTCTAGATCTGTATAACCAGTCAGAAGAATACGGACTGTCTCAGGATGAGATTCCAGAGTTTTTTCTAAAAACTCCACTCCCGTCATTTCAGGCATACGTTGGTCGGTAATGATCAATGCCAACGCGCCTCGATGTTGGTCGAGAACCTCTAAAGCCTGCTTTCCGGACGTAGCCTTAAGTACAGTATATTTCTTTCGAAACAACCTCTCTAAGGCCTCTACGTTATCTATTTCATCGTCAACACAAAGAATTGTGTGCTTGCTCATATGAAGGTAGTGTAGGATTTGAAGAGTACGAGTGCAAAGTATTTTCAAGAAGTACTTATGTTGTCATGGAAGACGGCGAGCATGGTCCAGAATACTCAATATTGGTCGGGATTGATCAATTTTGAGTCAAGTCTCTCCTCTATCCTGACGATTAGTATAACGAATATACGTTTTTTTCTTTTCAGGAGATCGAATATGAAATTATGGATTCGCGTTGCAACTCCACTGATGATCGTGTTGAGTTTCGCACTGAATGCCAAAGCCCAATACGCTGCCAACTATGGCATGGCGGGTACGGGTGTATATGGAGGCATGCAACAATGCCCCTATAATTACGGCGGTGGTCAAGCAGCAGTAAGCGAAGACGATGATGTTGCTGATCTTCAACAGCAAATCGCTGAATTGAAAAAAGACAAAGCAGAAAAAAAATCTGATTTGAAAAAAGCAGAGAGAGACATGAAGTATGCAAGACGTGATATCGAAGACGTCGTTGCTGACAACTATGCTCAGACTCTTTTTGAACACATGGACGGCACGAAATCTTGTGACGAGTATGAAGGTTACGCTGAAGACTTTACAGCAGACGGCGTTGTTGTCGGCGAAGAAGGTCAGCAAAAATCTGCACCCAAAAGCAAAGCGGGTGATTTCTCTCCAGCTCAGTGGAATGGTCTAGATACAAAAACGAATTATGTTTGTAACCGAAGTCAAAGAGGCACGATCAATCCGGCAGCCTGCTTTGCTCCGTTCCAAGTTCAAGATCGCAAAATCGGTAGCACTGACAGATGTAAAGCGGCTTTGAAAACTTACAGCGCTTCTACATCAAAAGCGAATAAGCTACGTAGCGATATTGAAAATATTGATCGCTCTATTGAATATGCACAAGATCGTCTAAGAGACGCTCGTAAAGACGCTCTTCAAGCTCGTCAGGATGCTCAACGTGAGCAAACTGAAGCAGGCATCTGTCCAAACTGTGCGGCTTCAGGAAATGGTTATACATATACTAAACCTCAAACTGACTGGACGAGTGTCATCGCGAATGTGGGTATGGGTCTGTTTGGTACTTATCTTGGTTACCAACAAAATAAATACGCTATCGAAAATGCTGCGAATCTTGGTTACCCAATGAATCCTGCTCCATCTTTCTTGATGGGCTTTCCATATCTTGCGACAGGTTTGACGCAAGCGTTGGGTGGCGGTTCGGGTGTGTACGGGGCGATGTCGACAGGCATCGGTGCTGGCGGTTTCGGTTGTGCGGGCCAAAATGGTGGCGCAATGGGTATGTATGGTCCTATGGGTGGCGCAAACGGAACTGGAATGTGGGGTAACCCCTATTTGAACGGTGGCGGCCAAATGGGCGGCGGTATTTACGCTGGTGGCATGGGTCCTTGGGGAATGTCTGGTCCGATGGGTGGCATGATGGGTGGTTACCCAGGTATGGCTTACCCAGGTGGTATGGGTTATGGCGCATATCCAGGTGGCATGGGCATGGGTTCAATTATTAGTGGTGGAGCAATCGGTGGCGCATTCCCAGGTGGAATGGGTTACGGTTCTTATCCGGGTGGTATGGGCTACGGCGCATATCCAGGTGGTATGGGCATGAACTCATTTATCGGTGGTGGTGGTATTGGTTCTGCATTCCCAGGTGGAATGGGTTACGGTTCTTACCCGGGTGGAATGGGCTACGGGGCATATCCAGGCGGTATGGCCATGAACTCATTCATCGGTGGTGGTGGTATTGGTTCCGCATTCCCAGGTGGAATGGGGTATGGATCTTATCCAGGTGGTATGGGTTACGGCGCATATCCAGGCGGCATGGGTGGCTATGGCACATACACGGGTGCTATGACCAGCGGTTACGCGGGTGATATGGGTATGATGCAAATGCAACAGCAAATGATGCAAATGCAGATGCAACAACAGCAAGCTTACTTCCAAGCTCAAATGCAGCGTCAACAAGCTTCAGCGAGCGTTGTTTCTGAAATCATGAACTTGCAGCAAAAACTTTATTACATCCAATCCGGCGCGTATTCCGGTGGTACAAGCTATATTGGTGGTTCTGGTTCTTCTGGTTACTACAACACGGGTACAGTTACTTACCCAGGTGGCGTGATCATGGGTGGCAGCGGCACAGCGACAACTCCGGTTGGTACGGGTGTGACGGTTCCGGGCCAAGTTCCAATTCTTAATAACAATGGAACTTCGACTGGCGTCGGCACAGGTCGCTAATTTAAAAATTAAAACTTAAAAAGTATAAGGCCCTCTGATAAAACAGAGGGCCTTATGCATTTAAAGATCCCGCGTCTTTATGACAGTCATACTCATTTTTTAGCTACTGGCGAATTTGCGACAGGGTTGATGCTATTTGATCTGCCCAGCGCGGAAGCCATTCGCCATGTGTCTTTGCAGGGCAAGACCGCTTTTCGTGGCGGTTGGCTGGTGGGCTTTGGCTGGGATGAAAATAAATGGGCGGATAAAAAACTTCCGACGAAACAGCAGCTCGATGAAATTTTCCCGAACTATCCTGTTTATCTTGCCCGTGCCGATGGTCACACGGCGTGGGTGAATTCTCAGGCTTTGAAAGGACTGGGTTTGCAGTCCGAGTCGGGGCTGCTGAGCGAGAAAGATCATCTGCAAAGCTTCGATAAAATCCCTCCGTACGAAAAAGCCCAACAGCGTCTGCAAATTCTCGCCGCCTGCAGAATGTTTAATCGTGCGGGGTTCACTCACATCCGCGATATGTCTTGCACTGATTCTTTGTGGAATCTTTTGGTCGAGATGGAAGATGCGCGAGAGCTGACCTTGGCGATCGAGGAAAATTACACCATTCATGAACTGAATCAATTGGATCAAGCGATTGCTTCCATTTTGCTGGCACGCAAGCAATCAACTCGTTTGTTAAGAGCTAAAGGCATCAAATTTTTCTATGACGGCTCGTTAGGTTCAGAAACCGCATTGTTGTCTCGCCCTTATAATGGGGAGGGGAATAACTTCGGCAAGACTTTGTGGTCATTAGAAGACGCCGAGGAAGTTTTAAAGCTGACGTGGGCCGCGGGGCTGGAAGTTTCAGTTCATACCATTGGAGACGAAGCTGCTCATCAAATCGTAAAGCTTGCACGTAAAGTGTCAGCACAAGGTTTCGTGGGACGTTTGAATTTAGAACACGCACAAGTTTTAAGATCTGAAACCATTCAGATGATGAAGCCACTTCATGTGCGCTGTCATATGCAACCTTGTCACTGGTTAAGTGATCGTAAATGGTTGCAACAAAAACTTCGCGGTTTGTATTCCTATGCATTCCCGTGGGAAGCATTGAAGAATGCACAGATTCCGATTTCTTTTGGTTGCGACAGTCCGATTGAACCGACGTCTTTTTTTGCAAACAAACAAGCTCTTGAAGAAAGTCCGAAAGAAAGAATCAAACGTTTCACTGGGGACTTGAGCGTGTATCATGCCCATCCTGATGCTACGTGGACTGATTCATGGACTGTGATCGATGATGATCGCATCCAAGAAGTCGTTTTTGACGGAAAAGCCTTGGATTTGACTTAAGGTTTTTCCACGACGATTTTCTTATCTTTCAAACCGTAGGCTGCCGCACTACCCACTAAAATTATTCCCAATGGATAGACCCAGGATTTGTTTTCGTTGAGCCATTCGCTAAAGCGATTTCCCGAAAGCGGAGCGTTTGCAGGCTTAAGGCAATCCCTTGAGAAAAATAGAGTCCCGGAACTTTGAATGTTGAAGTCATCAATGCTGGTTGTGTAACCACTGCAAGTGCCAGCAACCATCGGTACGAAGACAAAGTGTTGCTGCATCAGCTGATTGTACGTTCCGTGAAAATTGACTGCCTGGTGAGTATCAGACAGCAGTTGAAATTCATATACGGCCTCGATTGAAACTTCCAGGGAGTTTGCCGTTGAGATAGTGTAGGGGTTGGATTCGATTACCAGAGTCTGTGCTGTAGGCCACTGTCTGTTGATGGTTATAAAATCCACTCGTACTTTAGGGCACTTTTCCAAGGGCATTCCCAAAAGTCCCCGTACTTTGCAATTCACAGTTTTTATATCTAGATTATTTTTCAAATCAGATCTTTCCATAAGCTTTGATGAAAGATCGTAAAGAAAATTAACCGAGTTCAAGCTCAACGGACCGCTTTTTTGTACAAGGCGAAGAGAGTCTGAAATATTCTTTGGGCTCGCTTCAAGATTTTCACCGATTCTGTAGAGTTCCTCTTCCTGACGACCGTTCGTTTGAAGGCGCTGAACCAGGTGCTGACTAAAAGAAGCCATTTCCGGATGCTCTTTAAGGAAAGAATCAAATTCGGCCGGGCTGCTGCCAGCGGCCTGAATCAGTACGCCGCTGGCGAAGACTTTTTCCGTGAAGAACGCGATTATGAAGGCAAGAATGAATCGTTTCATAAAATTTCCTAGTTTGAGTATTCGATTCTGACGGCGTTTTGTTTTTCGGTGGTGGTTAGCTTTCCACCACGCACTTCAGGGTTTTGTACAACGGCTATAAAGGGTCCATTTTGTTGCAGGATTCTTTGTCCTTCAGTTTCTTTAACCAAAATGGCGAACTGATCCGGATTTCTGGGAGCACGAACCAGCTTCACGCGCGAAGCCACGCGAACCCCTCCTTTGCGTGCGTCGGTCGGTGTAAGATACAGATCTACAACTCCACCCATATTACCGACGATGGAACTTAAAGCTTCTGAATTGGCAATTTCCAGAGGAATCAGTGTTAAGCCTTGGGGAATAAAAGTATCCAGGGATTCCGGTGCGGTTTCCGCTGTGGCAGGGGGGAGTGTGGGTTTGCTATTCAAAAAGGTAATGGCACCCAAAATGATAAAGCCGCCGAGTAAAAGCTTGTGTTCAAATTTTAGTTCTTTGATTTTATTTACGAGGTTTGTCGCTTGAAAATTGGAAGCGCTGATTTCTTTGTTTAATATTTTCATAACTTTTATATCCTTGATAGCCCTTCGAGTTCACCGCGTTTTTGTTTTCATTGAATTTGCTGAAGCCAATGCAGAACACCAGCAGAATAAAGAACATAAAAAGGCAGGCTTCGATTAAAATTTGACCCTGATAATTTTTGGCGTCCATGAGGATCCCTTTTCTGTCACCGTGACTGCGCAGAACTTTTTAAATTTATATTCTCCAGAGATAAAACTTTGCAGGTATCGCTGCACGCGAAGCTGATATTGCCATTCATGCACCAAAGCTTGACGTTGTTCGATGTCGGAATCAGTTCGGTAAATCGGAGCAATGTCCGCGCCCTCCGGTGAGACGGCCAGTCGGGGAGCCGCTTTAGGTTCGATGCGCGCAATGGATTCAAAAAGACTTTTGTATCCGGTGATATCAGCATTCAGCAGTCCCAATTTTCGCACGGTATTTTGTTGCGCCATCTGTAAAGCAAAATTTCCCTGGATGATTACCTGCTGCTGGCGGAGTTTTAAAATTCCTTGCTGGGCGAGAATCGCTTCATGTTCGATGATGGCAGCCGCTTGAGCTGGTGTGCCTGTAGTGGCCGCGATCTTTTCCAGGGCTTGTTTTTCTTTTTGGATTAACTTGCTGGCTTTGGGGTTTAGCTTTAAAAGCGCTTCGATTTGTTTTCCCGCTATTTCTTGCCCCTCGATTCCTCCAGCACGACAGGTGTACAGAAAGCGTTGTTCGATTTGCAGAAATGTCATGACGGCATAACTTGCCAACCCTACAGCCAAGACCACGGGAAGGAGTGCCACCATCAGGGCTAAAGCAAAGCCTTTTTGATCAGACAATGTCATAACGTACCTTTAAGTGGGAATTTCATTTCTTTGCGAATCATGATTTGATTCTGGATTTTGACTTCGCCTTGAAGAGTGTATCTTTTGCCAGAGCCTCGCTGATTTAGGCGAAGCTCTGGAACTTCACCATTCAGCAGAACTTTTTGAATGTGAGTTTTAAATTCACGTTCGCAGCTGGAGATAGATTCAGAATCTGTGCAAATCATGGCTTCGTGCAGAGCTGCGTCTGCATAAAAATAGACGAGGGCGCGGTAGGCGGCAAGAAACAGGAGCATAATAAGGGCCATCAAAACCGGAAGGATTAAGACAGCCTCTATCAGTCCTTGTCCTTTACTTGCCTTTGGATTTGTTAGACTTGTCATTGACGGAGTCTTCAAAGAAATTTCCAAAGTCGCGTTTTTTGTACACGCCTTCGGTGACTTCTTTGGCTGCTACTTTGCCGGAATCTCCACCCAAAGCTTTGGCAACATTTGCGAACTGCACGTCGATGTTGGCACCCACGACTTTGATAACGGCGATGCTACCAACCGCAACGATGGCCACGATAATAAGATATTCGATAAGGCCCTGGCCATTTTTGTTTTTGATGATATTATTCATTGATCAAACCTCCGCAGGTGAGGTTTGCAAATATGGAACAGTAATTTCCAGTGAAAGAAACGGTATCGTGATCTCGTCAGGCGGACAAAGCCGTCGGCGGAAATAAAAAAAGGGAGCTTGTGGCTCCCTTTTTCTTAAAACTATTTAGAACTCTCTTTAATGAACAAAGTCAGGTAATGGCGAACCATGTATTCCAACTTCACCGGTTGGTTTTGGTAAGTCCAGATCAACTCACCAAACGCACCCCATTTTGCTTCAACAACATGCTCATCCATCACGTTCGTTGCTTGCGCTTCCGCAGCACCTGGAGTTGGGATGTAGTTTGTGCCGATAAAGTTAAAGCGAACACTGATTTGTCCTGGGCCCTTCAATGAGAAGATCATTTTAAAGCCGTTACGGAACAACATAAAGTCAGCATGAGTTTTTGCGATACCGTAGATTTTGATACGACCCAAAGCTGAAGGCTTTAGTTCGTTAAATGCTGAAGATGAATCTACAAATTCGGTTTTTAGAGCCAACAGGAACTGGATAGTTTCGCCAACAAGTATTTTGTCAGCGTCAAAGCCAAAACTCATATCAATAAGTCCGGACTCTTCCATTTGTTGTTCAGCTTTCACAAGTTCTTTAATCCAGCTGATTTTTTCCATCGACTGTCCCCCCAAATACAATAAGCACCAATCCTGGGCGCTAGTTGTCATTATCTTTAATAATTTCGGGGGGATCAATCTTTGTCAAGGCAGAGCGGTTTGGCTCGCCGCGACGCAAGGCTTCAAAGGAGAGGGGAGTGTCCCTCCGCGCGCCCGTGGTCGGCTTTGTCTTTTTGCGACTCGGGCTTCCGGCCCTCAGCCGCCGCCCGCCTTTGGCGGGTTCGCGCATCGTGCGCCGGCGGAGGTCGCAAAAAGCCAAAGCCGTCCCCGGTCCCGCTGCGTGCCACTCCCCTCTCCTTTGAAACCTTGCGCCGCTCGGTTTTGTGTTTTTAGAAGTGGGATTCGATCGAAGGAGATTCGTTAATGGCTGGGGGCTTTAGAATGGGGGAGCGGGTTTTAGTTTTTTGGGGTGTAGGTTCTTAGGGGTGGGGCTTGGTCGGTGTATCTTTGTAGTTCTATTGGGGGGATTTGGATGTTGTTTTTTGTTTTTGTGATTTTTAGTTGAGACGTGGTTGTGCCTTCTTCGACTTTGAGGCCTTCGATGGATTTTAGGTATTGGGTTAGGGTGATGTGTTCGTTGTTGATTTTGATCTGTGTCGCGAAGGGGCTGATCAATAGGTACAATTCGCCTTCCAGATTTAATAGATCGATGGTTTTTTGTAGGGCTTGGGAGAGGTTGGCTGTGTAGGAAAGGACGCCATAGACATCCGTGATGATGTCGGCTTTTTTCCAGGTTGCGGTTGGCATTGTCTCGTAGGCGCCTTCTTGGATTTTTAGTTTTCCGTCGAAAGAGGAGGGTTTGAACCAGCGATCCAGTTTGAAGGCAACGGCTGTGGCTTGGGGGGCTTGGTTTTTGTTGCTGAAAGATTTTAGGAAATCAATTTGGGCCGTGGCTTTGCCGGCGCCTAGGTCGATCCAATGTTGATTTGCACTTAGGTTTACGATGCTGTTTTTAAAATCGGGGTGCAGGTCACGTGCGTATTCTTCAAAGTGGCGGTTGGTTACGAATTTATTTTTTGCGACTCTTTCAGAGATGTACGGGGCCTTTTCTGGGGTGAAGACGGCGGAGCAAATTTCTGCGGCTTGGGCTTGGAAGGTGAAACTTGAAAGTAAAACTGCTGCAAAAATCAGCTGTCTCAAAATGAGACGCACTGTCGAACTGCAGTGGCTGTGACCGAAAGTGGGCACTGCGAAACCTGGCAGAAAGCGTCTGAATTGAGAGCAAGATTTTATCTTCATCTTACTCTTGGTAGTTACAAATTATGGGCCAGGGCGAAGCCTTAAAAACCGGTGATTTGAATCGAGGTTTGGAGGGCGGTTTCTGAACCTTTAGGGGCATTAAAGGCCTGATAAACACCCACAATGAAGTTCACCGGAGCGATAAAACCCAGTGTTGTTTCGAGATGGGCTTCAGCGCCGGCACTCCAGAAACTGCGTTTCATGTTGATGGCATTATAGACGATTTGATTGGTGGAATCATTCACCAAAACCCCATCGGCGGCAGCCCCGTCAACGGTCAATGCTCCTGTCACACGACGGAAGAAAACTGGCAGAGTGCCTGAGCCACTATAAATATTAGAAACTGGAAAGCGATACTCGCCGGTAAAGCTTGCCATATTGCGACCGTAGACTTGCCCGCGCGCATACCCACGCAAAATGTATTGTGGCAAGGGACTGTCTTGAGACTGCACGATATTTTGAGAGGATGCGCCATACAGCGAGGAGATCACCTCCGGCGTGTACATTCCATTCAAGCGCAACATCAACGAGTGATGCTTTGGAAGAAAGCGCGAATTGTAGGCGGTGATTCCGGCGATGAACTGTGAGTGATGTAGATAGTCTTCGTGCTGAACATAGTTGTAAGCACCCAGATAAAAACTGCCACCGGATTCAGGAGAAATCTGTGCTCCTGATTTGCTGTAGTTGGTGTAAGAAAAATAGGCGTAAGGGCCGGTTCTTTGAGTCATCGGATTTGTCGAAAGAACCACTTCACGTTGCAGATACTGCCAACCTAGCTGCAGACTCGTATAGCGCGACAACCAAAACATGTCTGGCAAAACGGCACCAGCATAGGAAGTGTCTGTGAGTTTGTTTTCCACGGTTCCGATGTAGCTGCTTCGCGTGTAGCCACTTAATAAAAACGGCAAATTCGTTTGTTGATTAGTATAGGAAGCATCGATCCCGCCTCTGTTGATGGCTGTGTCCCAGGTCGCTATGATCGTGTAGGAATGCTTTTTCAAGGGGTCAAAACCCATCGTGATCGCTTCTAAAATCAAGCCGGTATCACTCGAAGATCCCGCAATGAACGGAACCCAAAAGCGGGGCCACAGGTATCCACCCGCAGAGTAATCTTGGATCTCTCCCTGGCGAACGGCTGTTTCGGCGCGGGCTTGGTCCACGGCCAGTTCCTGTTCTGTTGGGGGAGTATAGCGGTCAGCTAGCATCGGTGTGATTTGTGGCAGTTCCTCGGGAGTCGCTTTCCAGTCTTGAGGTTTGTAGGCAACAACTTTTAAACCCTGTGAAGTCATTGAAGTTGCGAAAAGTTCCTGTAGCGAAGGATCAATGTCCGCCGAGAAAACCGAAGTTAAAGTGTGAGTCAGCGGTTTTGCTGAAAATAGTCTTTCATCTGCCACATAAATATTCTGCGTGCCATTTTTGCTGGAAGTGAATATGAGGCCCGCGACAGTTTTACGCGGGAAGCGTGCGTCGGGGAAATCGCCCAGGATTTTTTCCACCGCTTTGCTGGAGAATTTATATGTATATAGATATTCGCTGCCATCATGACGAAGCGAAAACACAATCGTGTCATCATTCCAGAAAACGGGATAAGAAATACGGTCCATCATCGGGGCCGAGAACAGAATTTTAACTTCCTTGCTGTTTTCGAGGGAGCCCAATGTTGCGAGATGGGTTTTTCCGCCCTCGAGTTTAACGAATACGATTTTATTTCCATCAGGCGAGACCGACGGTTCGCGGGCGCGCAAGCCTCGAGTCAGGCGCTGAGTTTTTTTCTTCAGGATATCAAACTGAAAAAGGTCAGAAAAACGATCGACCTTATTTGTGACGTCGATTTTGTCATAAACTATTTTTTGAGAATCCGGATACCAGCTGACTCTTTGGATACTTCCGGAAGGAGGTTCATCCATGGTCAAAGTCGGAGTAAAGTTCTGATCAAATTTTTCGATCGTGTCGGTTTCTTTGGCATCCATGAAGCTGGTATTTGTGTCTTCACGAACAATGATTTTAACCGCACGGTTGTTCGAATCGTCCTCGGTGACGACAGCCATGCGTTTGCCATCAGGAGAAATCGCTGGTGCCGTCAAAAACAGGTAAGAGTTTCTCAACGGAACAAATGGAGTCGGCAGAACTTCACGCAAAGTTTTTAGCTGAGTTTGCGCGCGCACTTGAGTTTCATTCAAAGCTTTTGCGTATTGCGCAGAGTACTCCATGCCCAGATTTTCCTCAGCTGGTGTTTCGAGGAAGTAAGGAATGCGGCGACCGTGGCGTTGGTTCAGGGCATCGACCACTTTTTTTCCCTGGTCGGCCAGGATCTGACTCCACATCAGGGAACCAAAAATATAGGGACGAGAACCTTCAGGCCATGTCGGAATGCTTTCATTGATCTCGGCGATCGTATATTTGAACAGCGTTTGATCTTCAACCATCGCTCGGACTAAGGAATCTTGATACGAAGATCGCAGGCGACCCTTGTTGCCCAGGCGGGTTTCCATTTCGACGGCCAAGCCTTCTTTCCACCAATTTGGTAAAACCAAGTTGGGCGCGACGACCGAACCGAAGACCGCGCGCAGGGGAACCATAATTCCGCCGGCAGGTTCAAAGTTTAAAATATGGGTGTATTCGTGAGCTAAAAGCTCGAAAGCCCAGTCGCCAGTATCGGCTAAGCTTTCTTCGGGTCCCGGCAAAACGGGGTATGCCATAATATGGGGATAAGGCAGGCGGGTGGCGTAACCATTTGTGATGTCAGTTTTGTCGTTAATAACGACGGTTGTTTTCGGTGGGGCTTCACTAAAGTAAATTTGCAATTGGTAATAGGCGCGTTCTAACTTTTCGGCATAGAGAAGACCAAGGTCCTGCTGCTCGGCATTATAGATAACTTCAAAGTGGGGAGTCGAGAGAGTCTTCCATTTGATATGCGGTTGTACTTCCCATTGTGCATTCACAGTCACAGAAGTCAGTAAACTTAGCAGAGTAATCGCTCGAAATAAAAAAACCTGCATATTTCCGTCTCAATATTTGCCGCTTACAGCAACGCAACACACTTTAAGAAAGCAAAGGTTTGACAATAAGCCGCTATAAATTAAAGTTTTTACTGTGTTAATTGTACCTATTCGAACTTCATAGGAGGACATCATGGTTCGTAAATTGGCTCTAGGTCTTGTTGCATGTGCAATGGTAGTTGGTTGTAAAAATAAACAAGCTCAATCAGATGCAAACATTCAAACTTCACCAACTGGAAACACTGCAATTGAATCAACGCCAATGAGCTTTGATCCAGCAGGTTCTGACTCTGGCAAAATCGCGGGTCTAGTAACTGTTCATTTCGGTTACGACAAATCTAGCTTGGATGCGGCTTCTAAAAAAGACATCGCTACAAACGTAGACTGGATGAAAAAGAACGGTAACGTGAAAGTACAAATCGAAGGTCACTGTGACTCTCGTGGTACTATCGAATACAACGTAGCTTTGGGTGAGCGTCGTGCTAACGCAGTTAAAGCTTACATGGTTTCTTTGGGTATCCCAGCGGATCGTTTGAGCACTATCTCTTACGGTAAAGAAAAACCAGTTGCTAACGGTGACTCTGAAGAAGCTTGGGGCAAAAACCGCCGCGCTAACTTCGTACCTGCTCAGTAATTAAGAAAGGGTTGCAGTGACTTTGGCCAGATTATTCATCGGAGTTTTAATTTTTTCGGTGATGGTTGGTTGTCAGACTGTCCCTGCCCCTATCGAGGATTATTCACTTGCCCGGGCCGCTATTGATGCGGCCCGAGCTGTTCAAGCTGCCCGCCACTCGCCAGGATATTGGCATCAGGCTGAAGAAGCCTACCGCAAAGGTCGCATTTTTTACGATGACCGTGACTATGCCCGCGCTAAAGAACAATTTGTAAGAGCGAAATTCGCTGCTGAAAAAGCAGAGAACTCGGCTCGTTTGATTCGTCAGAAGACCGGAGATATTCTATGAAGTTACTTGTTACCTTGGCCGCTATTTCTGTAGTCATGACCGGCTGTCTGCAAACTCGTAATGATGTTCGCGACAATGAACAACGCCAAGTCTATCAACAGCAAGTATCTACGATGCAACGTCAGACAGCCGATGCTGGCAACCGCTTTTCTGATATGGAAGAGCAGATGCGCGCGATGAACGGCCGCATTGATGTGGTTGAAAACAACCTGCAAAACAACAACCTTGAAAAACAACTTAAAAACACTCAACAGCAAAACGAAGCTTTGAATAAAAAGATCGATTTGTTGCAAGAGGGTTTCACGAATCTGGAAAAGCAAGTTTACGCATTGAACGCTCAAGTAAATGCGATGAACGCGAGCCGCCAGGCTGCTGAAGCTGCGGCAACGGCTGCTGCCGAGAAAGCCGCTGCTGAAAAAGCTGCCGAAAAAGCAGAAAGATCAAAAAAGAGCGGTTATGAAATCGGTCAGGAACAATTCAATAAAAAAGATTGGAAACAGGCGATCTTAAGTTTCCAAAAATACCGTGATGAATCTCCGAAGGGTTCTCACTTTGCCGATGCAACCTACAAAATCGGCGTGTCCTTTCAGGAATTAGGCATGAAAGAGGAAGCCAAAACCTTTTTTGATGAGGTTTTAAGCAAATTTCCTAAGTCAGATGAAGCTCGTCGTGCTAAGATTCGTTTGAAGGGTTTAAAATAAGAGCCAAGTGATTGAAAGAGTATTAGCGATAGAAACCAGTTGTGATGACACCTCAGTTGCGATCGTAGATCGTAGCGGCTGGGTGCATTCTGTGGTTTCCGCTTCTCAAGACCTGGAACACGAGGCATACGGCGGCGTGGTTCCTGAAATCGCAGCTCGCAATCACTCTATCGCCCTGATTCCTCTGATCGAGGAAGCCTTTAAAAAAGCCAACATGAACTGGTCGGATATCCAAGGTATTTCGGTAACGAATCGCCCGGGATTGGTGGGTGCTTTGATCGTGGGTTTGGTGACCGCTAAATCTTTGGCTCAAGCTAAACATCTTCCGTTCCTGGGTGTAAATCACCTTGAAGGACATTTGCTTGCACCTTTTTTGAAAGATGCGCAGTACGCTCCGCCTGAAGATTTTGATTATCCGTATGTGGGACTTGCTATCAGTGGTGGTCACACCAGTCTTTATCACATCACAGCTTTAGGTGAATACCGCGTGCTGGGTGCAACCAAGGACGATGCCGCTGGCGAGTGCTTTGATAAGTTTGCGAAAATGGCAGGCCTTGGATTCCCAGGTGGAGTGAAGGTCGATCAAATGGCGAAGCAGGGTAATCCGCACGCATTTGAATTTCCTCGCAGCATGATTCACGACGACACTTTCGATATGAGTTTTTCGGGTCTGAAATCTTCCGGCCAAAGAATGATTCAGCAATTAGGACCTGAACAAGTGAAGGCACAATTGCCGGATCTGTGCGCTTCTTTCCAGGAAGCGATTGTTGATGTGCTTATTGCTAAATTGGATCGCGCCGCCAAAGTTTACAAAGCGAAACGTGTGATTCTGACGGGTGGAGTGAGTGCGAACTCACGTCTTCGTGCCCGTGCAGAAGAATGGGCTGCGAAAAAAGGTTTGCGCTTGGTGGTTCCGCCGTTGAGATATTGCACAGATAATGCCGCGATGATCGGTTATGTCGGTGCGCTTCGCATGGCTCGCGGTGAATCTTCACAAATTGATTTGGGTCCTTCTCCTCAAGCTCTTCAATCGGATTTCAAATGAGTTACGCCCGCGAACGTTTAAAAAAAGCCCAGGAACAACTGGGCATCGAAGCCAAAAAATCTCTTGGTCAAAATTTTCTGGTCAGTGATACGGTCATCAATCGCATCATCGATCAGGTGAAAGCCTTTCAACCGGAGCAAATGGTTGAGGTGGGACCTGGTCCCGGCGCCTTGACGGATTTGCTTTTGGAAATGAATGTTCCGATGCAAGTGATTGAACTAGATCGCGAGATCGCGGGTTATTGGCGCGGTAAAGGTCTGACAGTTCATGAACAAGATGCTTTGCGTATGGATTGGGAACAATTCTATAGCGACAAAAAGCTGGTTTTCGTCAGCAACCTGCCGTATCAGATTTCATCAAGTATCGTGATCGAGCGTTCGATGGAAAATCACGGTGTCGCGCACATGGTGTTGATGTTCCAAAAAGAAGTCGCCCAAAGAATCAAAGCTCCAGCTCGTGATGATCATTATGGTCTTTTAAGTGTGATTGCACAGACCTTCTGGAACATACATATTGTTTCCGAAGCCGGCCCTGGGGACTTTGCTCCACCTCCAAAGGTGGCTAGCCGCGTTCTGGGTTTCACCCGCATTACAAGTGACGTTAAAAACCACAAATCCTTCCTGACCTTCGTTAAGATGGCCTTTGCCCAGCGACGCAAGCTTTTGAAGAAAAATTTGGCTGGTATTTTGGGTCAAAGAAATGTAACTCAAGAACAACTGATAGAGTGGATCAAGGAACTGGGATTCCCTGAAACAGCGCGCGCCGAGGAGTTAAGTCCCGCGCAGTTCGTAAAGCTTTATCACAAGTTTGGATTTGAGTAAGAATGAGCGAAAAAATTCTGATTATTCAGGAAAACAAAAAAGCACGCTTCGATTACACGATCGTAGAGACGTTCGAAGCGGGTCTTATGCTGATGGGAAGTGAAGTGAAATCCCTGCGCGCGAAAGACGTGCAGCTTAAGGATTCCTATATCACTTTCCGTGGCAACGAAGCTTTCCTGCAGAATGCGCATATCGCTGAATACAAAGCCTCCAGCTACAATAACCACGTTCCAGAACGCCTGCGTAAGCTTTTGATGAATCGTAAAGAGCTTGATGAAATCGCAGGAGCTTTGGCGGAAAAAGGTTATTCCTGCGTGCCATTGAAAATCTATTTCAAAAACGGCCGGGCAAAACTAGAGATCGCTCTGGTTAAAGGTAAAAAGACCCACGACAAGCGTGAGTCCATCAAAAAACGCGACGTTGAAAGCCAACTTCGCCAATCCGTACGCCGCGATCGTTAATATTTTTTGCCTGTGATAGTCAGGCTGTCGATTTCACATTGTGACGAGCCGGAGGATTGTAAGTAGGTTTTTACTCGCAATGTTCCTGTGCCAGCGACACTCGAGAAAGTACTAATATGGGCAGCGATCGTTGTGGCATCACTGGCTGTGCTGACACCGGTTGAAGCTTCCCATGCAGAATTTGATGGGTTCCAATAATAGAAATTTGAACCATCAGCGCTCAGCGAATATTTCACCCCGGAAGAACAACTGTTGCCACCCAAGACTTCCGTGAATGCGGCAGAATCTAAAACTTCAAATGCTGATGTGACCGCAGCACCCGTTGCTGTGATTGAAGGGCTCGAGCTGTCATAACGAGTTGGACCCGTACCAGCATATTGCAGTTCTGGAGAACAATTCGCTGAAGCCGAAGCATATGTACAAAGGGAGTTGTTGTCGTCACTTTCAAGGAAAGCGCGATATTGGAAGTAACGGTTGGTTGTGCCCAACGAAAGGCTTCCGAAATTACTGAAGGTCATTGTCGGTGTGCCAGCTGCTAAAGTTCCACCCAATATGTTATTGGTCGTATTATAAAGTTCAGAGAAATAAGTACTCGCAGAATTATCAGGACCTTTCCAGCCAAGATTCGTGGCTGCTGCCTGATCGGAACAATCGTTTGTAGTACAAGTACGAACTTGGTATTTCACACGGTTCACGCCACGACGATAGAGCTGTTGGATTTCTGCTTGGGACATGCTGCGAGCCCAGATTCCCATTTCATCAATTAATCCGTTAAATGAATTTCCAGAGCTGGAATAGCTACCAATACGCGTTCCGAATGAACCACCCGCAACGAGTCCGGCGGTATAACAAGTGCCGCCGCTGACACCGTTAATATACATTTGAAAGCAAGTGCCATCGTATGTCAGTGCGACATGTGTCCATGTGGAAGTGGAAACATTTATGGTGGAACTTGTGAAGACTCCCGTGGAATTTGTATAATGCATTAACTTATTGGTATTGCCTAAGCCGAATGCCAAGGTACTTCCAGCTGTGGCACCTTTATGAATCGAAATGATTCGGTTATCGATGGCACCAGATCCAGTTGTGCCTATGGAGTATGGATAAATCCAAGCGCTGATTGTAAGTGCGTGATCAGCTGAAGCGATAAATGTACTACCAGCCGAGGTAACTACGGCATCGTTGGCGGCAGAGAAAAGTCCGGCGTTACCAAAACGTCCACCGGCAAATGTCGTCGCTGTTCCGCTGCGCACTCCATTGTTGTTGCCAGTGATATCCAGGACTTCGCCGGCTGTGCCGTTCCAGGAAGCTTCGTTGAATCTCCAGAATGCAATCAGGTTCGTGTTCATATTGCCGACAATCGAAGAATAGTTTCCAGAGGCTTCACTGGAAAGAGGAACTTCTTTATAAAATGGCAAAGTTGTTTTCAGTGCCAAATTCGACCAAGTATAATTCGTTGAACCGGTGCCTCCAGCATCGATGATTCTTGAGCTGAAGCGACCGCTGTATTTTGCGGATTGATTATTGAATATCGCGGATACCTGAGCTGCCGTTAGCGTTGCATTCCATAATCCGAACTCGTCAATATTTCCTGGAAAGAAATTTGTTCCTAAGCCCTGCCCAATATAAAACGAACCTGATCCTGCAAAATCTGCAGCAGCAGTTCCTGTCGCAACCGCAATACCATCACGATAGATCACCCGTGTTTTTGTCGTGGAATCGTAAGTCGCAGCCAGATGGACCCATCTGTTTACATCCAAAATGTTATAGTTCGTCGTCGATGACAAATCGTCACTGTAAAAACCCAGGCGAAGGGTTCCGGTGCTGGTGTATCCAAAGTGCAAACCATTGTCAGTGGTGGTAGTACCATAACCTAAGATATGCTTATTAGTTCCAGAAGAGTTCGTGACGTACACCCAAGCTGAAATCGAAAAGGAACTATTTGCAAGTGCGGGTCCCGCCGCCATGGAGCCATAGTTTCCAGAACTGAAGGTTCCATAATGGGAACCGACTTTTCCTGGAGCGGTAAATGTGGGAGTTCCTGTCGCAGTTAAGTTGTAACTGCCCACGGAGTCATTCAGATTGTTATCCATTTTCCAATAAGCAATCAGGTTGCTCCATTTCGGAGTCCAAGAACTGTCGAAAGCAGTTTTGTTTTCTGTGGAGTTTAAGCGTAAGACATTGAGTGTTGAATCCCATTGAGTGCCAGCCGTCGTACCAGCTGCGAAATTTGTCGACGTGCTGTCGGTCAATGATGCTGCTGCCAAACGGGCAACCCCGGAAGCAAGTTCAAAGGAAGTGGAATTACTCATCGTATAACTAGCCTCAGTCCCAGCCGTGAACGGAATGCTTAAGCTGAATGTTTGATAAACCGCTCCAGAGAGTTCATTCGTGGAAACCACGGAACCATACGAGTTGTTAGCGCGAACGCGGTAATAGTAAGTCGTCCCAGCACTTAAACCTGTGTTGGAAGCTGGTGACGTCACATTGGTTTTACTGGAAGCATAAGTTTGATCTGCCGTGTGTGAGCTTGTGTCATAAAGAAGATCATAAGTCGAAGTTCCATTCGCCGAAGCAAAGGCGATAGCGGAGCTTCCCACACTTGGCGTAATCGAACTTAACGAGAAGGCGCTGATTGGAACACCGATAGCTTCAGCAGAAGCGTTGACCGATCCCGAACTATTTGTGGCGGTCACCATCACATAGTAAGTTGTGCCACCAGTCAGACTGGCAATGTCATAAGGCGAAGTTGCTGATGTGGAATCCGTTGTGGAGTAAGTTCCAGTGCTGGTTCCGAATTTCACCGTATAATTGGTCGCACCTGTGGAATTTCCCCACTGAACACGCAATTTATTTCCCGAGTTCACAGACACACTGGAAATTGCGAACGCGGAAAGGGGAGTGGCACTGGCTTCCGCAGTGGCTGATGTTGTCGCCGTCGAATTGACGGCATCAACTTGGAAGTAATAAGTCGTTCCTGGTGTGAGGGAGTTGATTGTCAGCGGAGAAGTAGCATTTGTGCTGACTGTCGTCGTGTAACTGCCCGAAGACGTTCCGTACTTCACAGTATATGAAGTGGCATCTGCTGAACTGCCCCAGCTCAACACAACTTGAGAAGATCCAGCCACAGCATCAGAGATCGTAAATGCCGCTGGTGCTGGAGGAATGATTGTAAACGAATTCGATTGGCGAGTGACAGAGGAAGTGCCGCCTGAAGACACAGTGTTTGCTTTTGTCGCAGTGATTACTTTTCCTGAACCGTAAGCGCTGACAGTAATTGACGAGAAGGTTGCAACACCGCCCGAGGCCGTCGCTGTCACCGTACCACCTAACGAGCCAGTTCCGGACGTTAAGCTTAAAGTCACATCGGCCGTCGCGTCAGCTCCCGTAGTGACAAGATTTCCGTAACTATCTTGGATTTGAACTACGGGTTGAGTTGCCAGCAAAGTCCCTGGTGTGACACCACCCACTGGTTCAGTAGAATAAACTAATTGTGATGCGATTGCATTCGTTGCAGTCGCTACGAATGAAGTTGAAAGCGCCGTGCTTGCGATCGTGGCTGTTACGTTATGAGATCCAGTGGTAGTCGCCATCGTCAAAGAATTCGCAGCCAAACCTGAAGTATTCGTCGAACTGCTTGCTGATCCCAACGTCCCGGCATCAGTTGTCCAATTGACGGTCGTGCCGGAGATAACGTTATTGTAAGTATCTTTAACGACAGCAACCAAGTTTGATGCTAATGCCGTCCCAACTGTCGCAGACTGATTGTTTCCACTTTGCACGGTGATGCTCGCGGGAGCCGCCGTAGTAATATTAAAGCTACCCGAAGTTGCAGAAGTTAATCCGCTGGAAGTGGCTACCAGAGTATAACCGGTGCCTGCTGTATTTATGCTTAATCCCGCAAGTGATACAGAACCCGAACTGGCAGTTCCAGTAACGGTACCATTCAAATTTGCAGAACCAGGATTGGTACCAATGCTAATCGTAACGGAACCATTAAATGATGTCGCTGTATTGGCATACGCATCCAAGGCACGAACCAACAAAGTTGAGATCGAACTTCCAGCAACAGTATTGGTCGGTCCAGAAATCATGGCCAATTGAGTGGCGGTAGCTGCACTTACGCTGATGGCAGAGCTGGTTACCGTGGGTGTGCCACCGGAAACTTGAGTCGCTGTGATCGTTTGATCGCCACTGGTTTTTAAGGTGAAAGTGAATTGTTTCGTTCCCGCATCACTGGCATCAAAAGTATAGCTCGCTGGCAAACTTGGAGTATTCGAATCAGACGAAGTGAATTGAACTGCGCCTGTATAGTCAGTCTTAATGTTGTTATAGGAATCACGGGCCGTCACGGTCGTTGTGAAGCTATTACCGGCTGTTGCAGTTGCGAGTACCCCGGAAAGTAAGAAGTTATTGATCGCACCCGGATGAGCGGTTGCCGTGATGGTGGCCGTTGTGGTCGTGCCGTGAATTTTTGCGGTGACTGTATATGTCCCTGTCACAGTACCTAAAGTCAGAGTATTTGAAGCCAGACCCGTTGAATTCGTATTGCTTGTTGCCGATCCCAAGCTGGAGTTACCCGTGGTCGACCAATCCACTTGAACGGATGGAACAGCATTTCCCTCTGCATCAGAGACCAGGACTTTAAGTACTGTCGTCAGTGCAGAATTCACGACACCAGATTGAGAATTACCCGCAGAAACTGCAATCCCCGCCGCTGCTCCCGGCGTCACCGTCACCGTCGGCATCGCACTCGTTATAGAGATTCCAGCAACCGTCGCTTTAATTGAGGCAGCTGTACCGACAATTTTACCCGTGAATGTCGCGGAATACGTTCCGTCATTATTATCAGTAACAGTGCCAAAAGTTCCAGTGCTGGTTCCGCTTTGAATAACGAAGGTCACATTCAAGCCCCCATGAGTGATCGGGGAGTTGTTCACGTCATATGCGTAAAAAGTCGCAGTGATATTAGATCCGGAGGCGATAGTTGAAGCTGAAAGTGTCACATATGAGTTCGTGGCTGAAAAGTTCGCGGGTAAAACGGTGATCGTTGCCGCTTGAGTTGTCAGTTCAACGCTGTCAACGTTTGCCATGATTGCTGTGGCTGTGCCTGCAGTGGAACCACTGAAAAGAGCAGTGTATGTGCCATCATTGTTGTTGGTAACCGGGCCAAAGATCCCAGTGCTTGTACCGCCGGAAGTTTTAAAAGTGATAACCGGATTGCTGCCCGGTACGTGATAGATATTTCCTTCGGAATCCCGGGTCGTCAGTGTGACCGTGGTGGAATTTCCCGCCAAGATGCTGGCTGACGAGACGGTGATTGTGCTTGCGCCGGCGGAAACCGAAACTCCTGCCAAGAATCCATCCTGAATGCTTGAACCCTTCTTGGTGCAAGCTGAGAATACAAAGATGGTGATTATTATCAGCAACCACTTCATTACGGTTTCTCCCTGTTGAACAGGTCAAAGCCGTAAATGAAATTTCCAAAAACGTTGGTCTCATTTAAGTCAGATACAGACGTATTCTGAGTTCTTTGTTGTGCGCCGACCTCGAATGAAAGGAACTTGCCACCTTTATCGCGGCGGATAAAGAGCAAGGCTTTATATGAACTGCCATTATCAATAGAGTAATAGTCAGTTGAGGCACCACCCAGGTAGCTTCCTGAAATGGCAAAACCTAATGCCGTTGAACCTTTGCGATACAACTGGAAATCAAACCCCAAACCCACGTTTGATACATTGGCAGAGTCTATGGAAACATTGGTTGTCGAAATCCCGTGAAGAAAAAGCTCCTGACCATAACTTACCGAGAAAAAGATTCCGGCCTTTTCATCCAAATCAAAGCGTCCACCGAAGCCAACACCTAAAAGACTTTTACTGGCGTTACTGATTTTTTTAGCTGAGTTGGTCGAAGGCTGGAATTCAATGTTTCTTGCAGAGAACGAGAACAACGATTTGAATCCATCCGACCATTTTTGTGACCACGTTGCTGCCGCTGTGATGTCGTGATCAGAATTCAATTCAGCTTTGGTATGGGTGACATTATCGTTTGCTTCCAAAGTTGTGAATTGATATCCGGCTTTAACAGCAAAGTGATGATTAACGTCGTCTTCTTCTGTAGCCACTGGAGTTTGTTGGGGCTGCGGAACTTGAACAGCAACCGCGACGGCAACTGGTGCTGGCGATGCGACCGGAGCAGGCTTCGGTGTTTCCTCGGCGGCGACATTTCGTAAATCGTTCACAGGGATTAAAATCTGCTCACCCGGACCAATCGCGCGACCCAATTTAAGATGCGGGTTTAAAATCAGGATTTTTTCTAGGTTTTCGCCTTTGCCGTAGGTGTGACCACCTCGGACTCGATCGGCAATGTTTGAAAGGGTATCACCGGTTTTGACTATATATAGAGATGAACGGATTTCCCCAGCAGTCACACTGCTAGTTACAAAGAAACTGGCGCTGAGTAATAACCGCCCGAAACTCTTCATGATAATCCGATCTAAAACATGCTGTAAAAATTCGGTTAAACTGAATAAATATTCGGTTCATTTCGGATGTCTCTAAAGTAGATGGGCCTGTTAAATAGATTTGGCAGCAATCATGGTGTGATTGTAATAGCGGAAGGCCTTCTTCTAATAGAAGTCAGACGAAGGCCTAGTATTTTTTGCCGGTGATGGAGAGATTATCAATCTCACATTGAGACGTGTTCGATGATTTCAAGAACGCTTTCACGCGCAAGGTTCCCGTACCTGCTGTTGCAGCGAAAGTACTTAAACCAGCATTGATTTGGGCAGCCGAACTTGCGGTTGAATAGTCAGACGAAGCAGACCATGCAGAGCCATCATAATAATAGAACGTTGATCCATCCGCACTCAAAGCATACTTAGCTCCGGCAGAACAACCATTCGCACCTAAAGTCTCAGTGAATCCACTGCCATCTAAAACTTGGTAAGCAGAAGTAACGGATGCACCGGTCGCCGTATAAGTCGGAGCTGTGGAATCATAACGAGTTGCTCCGACCGTAATACTTTTCAATTCTGGAGAACATGGAGCCGCAGCTGAGTTGTAAGTACAGTTGTTTGCAGTGTCTTCGTTGTCAAAGAACGCCCGATACTGGAAGTAACGGTTCGAAGCAACCGACAGGCCCGCAAAGTTAGAGAACGTCATGGTTGGTGCCGTTCCTAAAATTGCTCCGCCTACGGTGTTGGTACTTGTATTGAAAAGTTCCGAGAAGAAAGTGCTGCCAGTGTTGTCAGGGCCTTTCCAACCAGCATTTGTCGCGGCTGCCTGATCCGAACAATCATTTGTAGTACAGCTGCGAACTTGATAGCGAATGCGGTTGTTGAAGCGGCGATACATTTCTTTAATTTCATTCGCAGATAAAGCTTTAGACCAAACGCCAACTTCATCCATGTAACCACGGAAAAACAAAGTCGTCGTATCATGGTTGCCGATTCGTAAACCATATGATCCACCGGCATTCACGAAAGTATTCGTGCAGGATCCGGTTGCCACGCCATTGATATAAAGTTGCACACAAGTTCCATCGAATGTGGCGGTAACTAAACTCCACTGCCATACACTGAGGGATGCCGTAGAAGCGAGATTTAACTCTGTTCCACCATTATTATAGCTGTAAAGCATTAGCTTATTACTTAAACCTAAACCTAATGCGATCGATGCTCCCGCCGTGCTGCCGCGATGAATCGTCACAATGCGATTGTCAATAGTCGTCGCGCCCGTGTTCCCAATGGCATTTGGATAAATCCATGCACTGATTGAGAAAGGTTGGTTATCTGTGGCAATAAAATTGCTGCTGGCTGTGGCTACGACATAGTCGCCCGAGGCATTCCAGGAACCTGTGTTTCCGAATTTTCCCAAGCCCGTTGTATAAATACGCGCGTTACCATAACTGGTTCCGTGATTGCCATTTCCAGAGGAATCAACCACGTCATTCGCCGAATGAGGCCACGAAGATTCATTAAAGTGCCAGATTGCTTTTAAGCCAGTATGCAATGTGCCTACACCAGCTGAGTAGTTTGCGGCCTCTGAGGAACTTGGAATTTCTTTATAGAACGGCACAGTCGTTCTTGCCGAAAGTGTCAGCCAGGAAGTGTCTGTAGAATTGTAGGCCTGGGCATCCATGACCCGAGAAGTAATTTTACCCGCATAAGTACCTGCTTGGTGATTATAAAGCGCCGAGACTTCCGCAGTTGTCAGAGCGGTATTCCAAACAGCTATATCATCCATGTTGCCAAGCCATGGGCCGGTGGTGTCATAGTCAACGCCGATTTTAAAGGCCCCATTTACCGTGGTGATATTCCCTGTCGCAGTAGAGCCATTCATGCGAAGACCGTTACGATAGATTGTTCTTAGCTTAGAAGTACCGTCGTAGGTGGCAACGATGTGAACCCATTTATTTCTGTCAGCACTAAGATAAGCGTAAGGACTTAATGCATCACTGGTATTGCTAAACTGGAAGCGGACATAGCCCGCATTTGTATATTGTAAGTACCATCCGGTATTATTGCCGGAACTATTTCCATAGGAAGCAATCGTTCTAAAGGAACTGCCTGCACCCGTCGGATAGACCCAAGCGGAAATAGTAAAGGAGCCACTCAAATCCGGTCCCGCGGCGACGCTACCATAGGTGCTGGTCGTACTAAATGTGGCAGAGTGTGAGCCAATACGGCCTGGAGTTGAGAATGGAACGGAGCCATTATTAGTCGCAGTATACGAACCAACAGAATCATTAAAGTTGTTATCTAATTTCCAATAAGCGACAAGGCTATTCCATTGTGGAGTCCAAGTGCTATCAAGAGCAGCCACGTTGTTACCTGTCGCATTCAAGCGAACAGCGCCCAGTGTGGAATCCCATTGTAAATCAGTCAGTGTAGAAGCGGTAAATTCAGATGAAGAACTGTCTGTCAGTGGGGTTTGTTTCAGGACTGCGGATCCCCCAGTTAATGACGACGTTGTTGAATTGCTGATGCTGTAGTTTGCCTCTGAACCTGCTGTAAATGGAATATTCAAAGTAAAATTTTGATAAACTGCACCTGACAATTCATTAGTAGATACCAAAGAGCCAAATGAGTTGTTCGCGCGTACTCGATAATAGTATGTCGTTCCAGTTGATAAGCTGGAAGTTGTTGCTGGCGAGGTGACGCTTGCATTTGTGGATGCATATGTCTGACTCGCTGTATGTGAAGAGGTATCATAAAGAACATCATAAGTCGTGGCGCCGGCTGCACTGGCGAAAGCTAAAGAAGAGCTGCCCACGCCTGGAGTTAACGAAGTCAAAGTGAATGCACTGATCGGGATACCCATCGCCTCTGACGTAGCATCAACTGATGTAGCAGTGTTAACCGCCGTCACCATGATATAGTAAGTCGTGCCACCTGTAAGACCCGTGATATCGAATGGCGAAGTCCCAGAAGTGGAAGCCGTGGTTGTATAATTTCCCGCAGATGTTCCGTATTTTACTGTGTAACTGTTCGCATTCGTAGAAGAGCCCCAGGTCACACGCAGTTTGTCAGCCTCCACCACGGCAACACTAGAAATTGTAAATGCCGTGGGAGCACTTTGAGTGATATCGAAGCTGTTTGAAGCCAAAGAGATAGAGCCCGTACCGCCAGACATAATCGTTCCGGATTTTGTTGCCGTTACAATCTTGCCAGTCCCGTACGTGCTAACATTTACATTGGTAAATGTCGCGACACCACCCACCGCACTCAAAGAGGTCGTACCACCTAATGAACCAGTTCCTGTCGTCAATGCCAAAGACACCGTAGCTGTCGCATCTGCTCCTGTGGTGACCAAATTTCCACTGGCATCAAGAATTCTGATGACAGGTTGAGTTGCTAGCGCCGTTCCTGGAGTAACGCCGCCGACAGGTTGCGTGGAAAAGCTCAGCTGACTTGCAGGACCGTTCGTCGCTGTGGCAGTGAATGTTGTCGAAAAAGCCGAACTTGGAATCGAAGCGGTCACTGTGTGTGCGCCCGTCGTCGAAGAAAGTGTCAAAGAGTTTGAAGCAAGGCCTGATGAATTCGTGTTGCTGCTTGCAGAACCCAACGTTCCTGCCGTTGTGCTCCAGTCAACAGTGACACTGGGAACGTTATTGCCATAGGCGTCTTTTACAATCGCAACTAAGTTTGCACCTAGTGCGGTGCTGATAGTTGCTGATTGATTATTCCCACTGGAAACCGCAATGCTTGCGGGGGAGTCAGGTGTGATATTGAAAGTACTTGAAACCGCCGCGGAAACTCCCGCTGCTGTTGCGGAAAACGTATAACCAGTTCCGGATTTTTCGATGGAAAGATCCGAGAATGTAGCTGTCCCTGAACTTGCGGCAACAACCTTGGTTCCGCTCAATGTGCCAGAGCCCGCGTTCGTCCCAATGGCGACAGTCACATTTCCATTAAAGGATGAAATCGTATTTGCATAAATGTCCACCGCCCGAATAGTCACAGTGGAAATAGTATTGCCAGCAACTGTATTCGTTGGATTTGCGATATAGATCAGCTGATAAATACTTGCAGCGGAAACGGAAATCGCAGACGAGGTTATTGTCGGTGAGCCACCGCTTTGTGTGACAGTGATCGTTTGATTCCCTGTCGTTTTTAAATTGAAAGAGAATTGTTTAACTCCGGCGTCGCCACTTACGAAAGTGTAGTTCCCTGGCAGCGTGGGGGAGTTCGAGTCAGATGAAGTGAATTGAACAGTCCCCGTGTAATCAGTTTTGACATTGTTATAAGAGTCACGTGCAGTCACCGTTGTATTAAAAGCAGTTCCGGCTGTTGCATTAGCAGGGACGCCTGATAACAAGAAATTATTAATTGCACCCGGTGTCGCTGTCGCACTGAAGGTTGTGGTCGTCGTCGTACCGTGAATTTTCGCAGTCACAGTATAGACACCAGTGACAGTTCCCAGTGTCAGAGTGTTCGTACTGATACCACTTGAGTCGGTATTGTCAGATGCTGCACCCAAAGCAGAGTTACCTGTCGTGGTCCAATCAACTTGCACCGAGGGAACCGCATTTCCCTCCGCATCAGTGACTTTAACCTTTAAGGAAGAACCCAAGGCGTTATTGACGGCTGCAGATTGGGAATTTCCGGCATTTACGGCAATCGCCGTGGCCGTGCCCGGAGTTACGGTGACAGTCGGAAGCGTGCTGGTTATTGCAAGACCTGCCACGGATGCTTTAATTGCAGCGGCCGTACCGACAAGTTTACCTGTGAAAATCGAAGTATATGTCCCATCACCATTATCTGTGGTTGTCGCAAAAGTACCGGTACTGGTACCGCTATCAATTCCGAAAACAACATTCATTCCACCATTGGTGATGGGATTATTGGAAGCATCCATCGCATGGAATGTCGCTGTGATCGTTGAACGTGAAGCCACAGTCGTCGCAGACAAAGTAACATAAGAGTTCGCAAGCGAGTAGTTTGCTGGAAGTACTGTCACTTTTGCAGTTTTTGTTTCAAGTTCCACGCCATCAACAGAGGCTGTGATGATTGTTTCAGTACCCGACAGAGATCCACTGAATGTTGAAACGTAAGTTCCGTCATTGTTATTCGTAACGGGACTGAATATGCCGGTGCTTGTGCCACCAGAAGTACTGAATTGAACATTGGGATTGCCTCCTGGAATGTGGAAGATATTCCCCTCAGAATCTCTGGTTGTCAGAGTCACTGTCGTTGAATTACCAGAAAGAATCGAAGAAGACGAAAGCGTGATCGTACTTGCGCCTGCGGATATGGAAACTCCCGCAAGAAATCCACTTTCAATGCTTGAGCCTTTTTTGCTACAAGCGGTGAAAGTGAAAACAGCGATAAGGCTAAGAAGAAGCTTCATCATTACTTCTTCTCCTCGTTGAAGAGATCAAAACCGTAAATCACATTGCCAAAAACGTTGGTTTCAGAAAGATCCGATACAGATGTATTTTGATTTCTTTGTTGAGCACCGACTTCAAAAGAAAGAAGGCGTCCATTTTTATCTCTGCGGATGTACAAAAGACCTTTGTAAAAACTGCCGCTATCGATTGTGTAAGTATCTGTGGAAGTCCCGCCTAAATAGCTGCCTGAAACGAAAAACCCCACGGACGTGGATTTCTTTTTAAATATTTGATAATCCAAAGAGGCGCCTATTGAAGAAACATTCGCGGTATCGATAGATACGGAAGTAGTCGTGAGACCGTGCAGATAAAGCTCCTGGCCATATCCGGCAGTCAAGCCCACAGCTATTTTGTCCGTGAGCAGAAAATCGCCACCAAAATTCAAGCCATACAAAGTTTTAGAATCGTTGATGATTGTTTTTGAAGCATTCGTCGAAGGTTGGAACTCAAGATTACGTAAAGAGAAAGAGAGCAAGGTTTTAAACCTGTCCATCCATTGTTGAGACCAGCCAATGGAAGCAGTCAAATCATGATCCGTATTAAGATCCGCTTTCGAATGAGTCACATTGTCTTCAGCAGAAAGTGTTGAAATCTGATATCCCGCTTTCACTTCAAAGCGATGACTCACTTCTTCTTCATCATCATTCATGCTGTTTACCGCAGGCGGTACTGGTGCCAATGATTTTGCAGGTGTGCTTGCGGGCGAGTTCACCGGATTAGGCGCAGGTGTTTGGGCAACAACTGCGGCCGTTGGCGAAGAGGCCACCGTGACCGTCGCTACCGCAACTGAAGCTGCCAAGCTTTCTTCACTTGCAACACTTCGCAAATCACGAATTGGAACCAAGATCGTTTGGCCGACAAAAATTGAATGATGGTCTTTCAATGAAGGATTTAGCGACAACAGGCGAGCAAGGTTTTCGTCCTTGCCATAAGTATGGCCGCCACGAACTCTATCAGCGATGTTAGACAGGGTGTCCCCAGGTTGAACGATGTACTGACGATAACTAGTTCCCTCTTGAGCTGTGGTAACACTGCTCATCAAGAAGATCATCGTGAATAACAAACGTTCGATGCTTTTCATTCCGGTACGTCCCAATTTCATCCATTGTAAAAGTACTGTTAAAGTACTCGTCGGTGACCCACGAGAAACCATGAAGGAAATTGGAGTTATAAATGCGATTCATTACATGTTTTTCATGAAATTAGACATTGGTAGGGTGGAGTCAAAAAAACTGTCTCAAAAATGGAAAAAAGCCGGCAACGTACCGACTTTGAAAAATCTGAATGGATCTTTTTATTTATATTAAGAGACTTTGCGGCGCGAATTCAGTTCAACAAGTGATGTTGGAACTTCGTTCGAAATGAATTCTTCTTTGAAGCCAAGACGTGCGCGTTTTTCTGCAAGCAAGTGTTTCCACGCGGCATAGGCTTCACGATTTTGCGGATCGATAGAAAGTTTCTCTAAAAGCTTCAATTCAGTTTCGGTATTTGCCTTCAAAGCACGATAAAAATAATCGTAAGTCATTGAAAGATCACGGAAGTCATCTTCTTCCGGAATAACATAGTCGTCGATATGCCACTGACCCAACATCAATTGGTGCATATGCTTTTCCATGCGAATCAATGGAGCCAGTAGGTTTTTCGTCATGCGAATACTTAAAAATAAAGTCACGGCCGTGATGGCAACAATACTTGCGCCCAAAAACACGCGCAACCAAACCATTTCGCGTTCAAGATGCTCGACTAGACGGGGTTGAGTATCATAAGCCAAGGTTTTAAATAATTCATAATTTTGGGCAATAAAATAGTAAGCAGGGATAAAAAATAGAAGCGCGCCACCAGCAAAAGCCGTGATCATGTACCACGAGTACTTGTATTGGAAAGCTTTATTTAGAATGAACCTTTTACGTCCGCTCCCGTGGGGCACTCGCTGAGGTTCAATAACTCTTCTACCGTATAGCATAGTCACCTTATCGGTGGGTTGAGTTTTCTTTCGAGTCCAATTATTCTCAAAAAAAGACAAAACGCACTGAGGGGGACTTTTATGAGATTAACATGCATGCAGAAGCTTGGGCTGTCCGGTTTTATAAGGACGTTGGTCTTGTTAGGAGTGGTGCTGCACTTCGCAGGTCCTGCTTTCGCGGAAGAAAAATCAGCTCCCTTGGTTGATGACAAATATTCCTTAAAGGCCGATCGTGCTGCAATGGAAAAACTCCGTGAAAACATCCCAGCTGAAAAACGCGCTGAAAATGATGAAAAGGCCTTCATGGCACAAATGATGACGGACTTTTCGAAAACTCCGTCAGAAGTTCGCGGCAAGTTCACGTCTATTTTAAGTAAAAAGCGCGATGCTTTTAGCAAGGATATGAACAAAACCCGCGAGACTTTTACAAAAACTCAGACCACGGAGCGCGAAGCCTTCACCAAATCACAGCAAGAGCGTCGCGAGAAATTCAGCAAATCCAAAGTGTCGTCAGCCGAGCGCACCGAATTTTATTCAAATCTTGAGGGCGAAAGAAAAGACTTCTATTCCGCGCAAAAAGAAAAGCGTGATGCTTTCGAGGAAGATGTTAGAACGAAAAGAAAAGATTTCGATGATTACATTCGCTCCAAGAATGATGAGTTCAATCAACTGCACCGCGATTATACCCAGCGCTACCAGGACAATAAAAAAGCCCAGGAAGAGTTAAAGAAACAAGCCAAAGAAAAAAAGAAGAACTTTGATAGGGATCTCGAAAAAGAATACGAGACGATTAAAGCCAAGCCCGCCACGCCATTAGGAACTGAAGAATAGTCCTACTGGCGTTTAAAGACCTCTTTGTGAATTTCCATCGTGAGCGCAAAGAGGTTGTTTTCCTGAATAGGGGTAAGTCCCTGAAACTCTACCCCTACCATTTGATTCCCACCCTCGGTTTTCACGTGACGAACTTCTGCAGTGAGCTGAATTGCTGAATTCTTAGCGATCAGAAGTTTACCCTTAAGGATGTCACCCATTTTAAATGTCGCGACGGTTTCTTTTTCGATCAGTCGGCAGCCTTGAGCACTCAGGTCGCCCAATTTCGCATGAATTTTGACGGCCGAGTTATTGATCTGAGTGATATCAAAAAAAGCCTGGAAGCCCGCCGGAATTCGTACGCGATAGTTTTGCCGGCGCTGCAGGTGAAATATTTCTTTTGGCAAAGGGAGCTGGCAGCGATTTCCGTAAACGGTGGCTGTACCTTCGAAATAGTATTTTTCGCCACCTAAAAAAAAGTAGCCCAAAAACTCTTCGCCAGTTTTCAAATTTTCCGGGGACTCAAGAAGACATTCCAGATGTTTGGATTGGGAATGCCAATGCACGGCTTTTACTTTAATCAGATTTTCCGTTTTGCCTTTACAAAGAACTTCACCCTGAGCGGTGGCCAAATCGATAAGGAGCTTTACCAGCTCATCTTCGCGACTTAGTTTTTTGAAGATTTCCTGATCCAAACGGTAACCTCGTGCTTATTGTGATGAAGATGCACGATATGTGCATTTTCCAACTCTTGAAACTTTTTAAGAGTTTCAAAGTCGGTCCCACCCTGAAATTTTATAGTGCAAACGAAGTTTTGGCAAAGTCCTGAACGCTGCCAATCTAAAACTAGTTCTAACAATTTAGCTGGGTAGCAGATGATGTCTGAAAAGAACCAATCAATGGCCCCGATATCAGATGGCTTCACCGTGAAGGCATTGGTTTTTTTAAATTCAATTCGTGGCAAACGTGCGATTTTTTCATCCAATGGTGCACGGTCAATGCTGATAACATCGCAGCCCATTTGTTGAAGAACCCATGTCCAACCACCCGGGCAGCTGCCAAAGTCCACGACTCGTTGGCCCTTGGAAGGTCGAATTCCATAAACCGTAAAAAGCTCCCACAATTTCAAGTAAGCCCGTGATGGTGGGGTCTCTTTGTCTTCATTAAAAGCCACTTCTCCCAATGGGAAAAGGGAGTTCGTTTGGCTTGAAACCAGCAGAGTGTTTTTATCAATCAGGGTCCAGGCACCCAAGGGATCTTTCGGTAAAGGATCCAAGAAATTCAGCACGCGCGGACGAAGTTTAGGCAGCTGATCCTGAATCAGTTGGGCGCGTCTGTGATTATCAAAGGAATAAAGAGCCCACAACAAGCCACGGCTTTTCAAAGCCTTAACTGCCTGGGATATGGATTCAAACGGAATAATTTCTGCATTGGTCCAAATGTTTTGGGCCCACACAGAGGTCTGGATGGGCCCATCAGTTAGAACCAGGTTGCCGTGAACTGCGGTGATGTTTTTAAGTTCGGCCTGCAGTTCGGGCAAAAATTTTGTCGGAGCAAGATAAGCGATCATGCCGCCTTAGTTGCCACAGCTGGAGTAAGAAGTCCACGACTGTTCCAAACTGTCATCGCTTCGGACCAGAATTTTTCTTTAATTTTCACATCTGCAGGGCCCATTTTGATTTTAGGGAAATCCTGCTTTTCAAAGTGCTCAACGAATTTAGCTTCGTCGCCAGCACGAACGATTTTCATCATAAGATTGAAGTGAGTTTCGGTGAAGGCTTTGCCATCCACGAACATTTTTCTGAGTCCCGCCTCTGGTGTGTGAGCTAGGAAATTATAAAGACCGGGTACATCGTATTGACTCATTCTGATACTCCCTTTTTTGGTTACTTATCTATTATCGGATTTTGAAAGACGAGCTTGAGTCCTGGCTAACCCTTGGTCCAGTAGAGGTCTAGGTAAGGTCCAGTCTCGTCGGGGAGACCTTAAGTCCTAAGACCTAGATCCGATCTAGGAGGCATGACAAACACAAATACGACTAAAATCTTGTTGGCAGCTTTGATCACACTAACTATTAGCAACACAGCGTTTGCGATGGCGAAAAAGCCGGTAGACTCCGGTTCGGAGGACTCTCCTTCCACGTCACCTAGCCCAACGCCTTCTACTCCGACGACACCGGAACCTCCGGCAACGACGGGTTCAATTGTGCCGAAGGATTTCGATGTCTATACCGAAGTCGCGGGTCCTGTGGGTAAATTGGTGGATAGTATCTATCAAACCTACCGCGAGTTGATTCCAGAGCGCGATCAATCCATGGCATATAAAACAGACAATGCGGATATGAATCTGGATACTCGTTATCGTTTTGCAGATCGCATCGCTTATGCAATCGAACTTAAAATGAGTCCGTCCAAAGCGGGCTTGGGGTATGTGGGTTCTTCATATGGTATGAGCAGCACGGAAAGTTCTTACCTTGAAACGAGTTTGATCTCTCATCCTCTTTGTACAGTTTCTTCATCTACTTTGACGAAGACTTTGAACAGCGGAAAAGTACCGTCTTCAACAGTTATCAACAAGGTGAATACTTTTACCAATAAGATGAATGAGTACCGCAGAGGTGCTTTGAATGGCGACCGTACGTCTTTCGTGAAAGCTACGAAGCTTTGGACGAAGCTTATGATGTGTATGTCGTATACTGAATCTTTGACGACGGCAGATACATCAACGTCTGGGAAAGTTGCGACAAAGTATGCGCCATCAGGCTACCGTCGTCCAGCGGGCGTTCTTTTCTATGAAGACCCAGCTCAAGACGCGGCTTCAAGGCTCAACATCGGTCTTTTTCAATTCACTCCAACAGCAAGCGGTAACGTGCAAGCCTGTATCCGCGAGTGGAACAAACTTTATCCTAAGAACACGATCAGCACTTCAGCTTCTCAAGCGGAAATGATCCGAGTGTTGGGGAGTGCGATGCAAAGCTTTAATGCTTTCTGTGGAGCTGCGAAATTGACGGGGATGTTTGCGGTACAAGTAAATACTTCTAAATCAAGTAGTACTCATCCATCGAATTTGCAGTCCAATGGCAGCTTGAAACTTCCAACCGACCGTTGTGTAAGCCCGCACTTTGCTGCCGGCAAATCATACAATCACTTCGGTCCGTTGCAAAACTCGACAGGTTCTAACTTAAATGAGTTGATGAGCTGTACTCTGAATGGCGAATACTAATTGGTTCGACTTACCAACGAGTAGAGTGGAAATTAAAAAGCCCGATTTGCATCGGGCTTTTTTTATTTCATATTGAGCAGGCCTAGGTTTTGGGTCATTCGGGTGAGAAGGCTGTTGAGAACTTTCTTTTCTTCATCATTGAACTGACCAAAGAAAGCTCCGATGCCGCCATACCACTCTGGTGCGATTTCTTTCAGAACGCCTTCACCTTTATCAGTCAGTTTAATCACGAAAGAGCGACCATCTTTTTCATGAGTCGTTCGCTGCACTAACTGTGCTTTCTCAAGACTGTTAATTAGACCCGAAATCGTTGCTTGAGTTACGCCGACTTTCTGAGCAATCTCAGAAGGCATCAGACCTGCAGGCGCTTTACGAAGAATAACTAATAGTGTGTATCTGCCCGGGGATAAGTTCCAACGTGCAAAGAAGTTATCATATTTAGATTCAAGATCCGTCGCGACTTTTCTAAAGAGCAGGTGAGAGTAAAGTGAAGCGATATCAGCGGTTGGGCACAACTCTTTGGCATTCTGTTGCAGTTCTTCTTGTGACGGAATGGTTTGGATGAAAAGCTTAGCCATGCAGGCCTCCAATCGAGCGATTTTCATATTCAATGAGACATCCTTTGGGTGCCCATTGACAATTGTTAGTTACCTAACTAATATAATTAGGTGCCTAATAAAAATCAACAAAAATGGTGATACATGACAAAGATTAAAATGGCAGCCGCTCTAACAGCTCTCTTATGCGCTCCCACGGCAGCGCTCGCTGAATCTCTTTCACTCGCGGATTCTCTTAATCTCGCATCTGGCAACTCTCCGCAGGTAAAACGCGCGGAAGCGGCCAAAGATGAGGCAAGTTGGAAAAAAGTTGAAGCATACTCTCAATTTCTTCCTCGTGTGACTGTCGGTGGAACCCATTTGCTCGACAACAAGTTCATGGTTGAGCAAATGGATTTCGGTGGTGGACCGACTTCCATTGAATTGATTCAACCTTATACAATCTGGTCAGCACGTGCCGAGTGGTTGGTGTTTGACGGACTTGCGAACTATGATCGCTACAGCTCCATGAGTTACGGAGCAACGGCCGCAGAAAAAGAAGCCGATTGGGCAAAATTTCAAATCAACGAAGAAACCAAAGCGAAATTTTATAAGGCTCTTGCCGCAGTCGAACTTGAAAAGGTGGCGAACCAAAACGTAAAAACTTTGGAAGACCACTTGGACCGTGCCAAAGCTTTCCGTAAAAGTGGAGCAGGTACAAACTTTGACGTTCTGCGTGTCGAAGTTCAGTTGAATGAGGCTCAATCTGAAAAATTAAATTCTGAAGATAACACAATCCTGGCTCGCCAAAATCTTTTGATGAGTTTGGGAGTGGATGATACGGGCCAATCACTGACAGGTGTGTTGCCAGTTCCTGATGCGCAAAAAGTTGCCAGCTTGAATAAGCCTGCGAAAATTGAACGTCTGGATTATCAAGCAATGACGGATCGTGAAATCTCTGCGCACAAAGCGTGGCTTGCCGCTTACAAACACTGGGTGCCAAAATTCTCGGTCTTCGGTCAAGCCGACTATTATAACAATATCAGTAAAGGTTTAACCGACCAGGATTTCAACAATGCTTATTCTGTCGGTGTGAACATGACTTGGAATGTATTCGACGGTTTCGCTTCGTCAGCGCAAGCGGCTCAAGCAGATGCTCGCCAAGTACAAGCCCGCGAAAGTGTTCGTCAGGCCAAACTGAAAGATACATATGATTTTGATTTCTGGAAGCGTCGTTATTTGTACTCAGCTGCCTTGTATAAAGCCAAAACCGTCGACGTACAAAAGGCGCAAGAAAGCGTTCGCTTGGCGACAGAGTCCTTCAAAGCGGGAACTCGCACGAGTTCTGAAGTTTTGGATGCGGAACTGGATTTGTTCAGAGCGCGCGCAGGACTCGTAAATGCACAGGTAAGTGCAGCAGAAGCAATGATTAGTTTAGAATTGTCCCTCGGGAAGGAACTGTAATTTTATGACGAACATTAAGAATAAAAAGAAACAAATTATGATCGGTGTCGGAGCTGCTCTTGTAGTTGCGGGAGCGGTATTTGGATACTATGAGTGGTCCCACGTTTCTACTGACAATGCTCAGATTCAGGCTCACACCTTGATGCTCTCTTCGAAAGTTCCTGGAATCGTCGTGGAAGTGTTGGTTCAAGAAAATGATCCGGTGAAAGAAGGCCAGGTTCTGGCTCGTATCGATTCACAAGACTATAAAAACAATGTGAAGCAGGCCGAAGCCGACCTTGACGGTGTGAAGGCAAAACTTCACGATGCCGAAGCCAACTATAAACGTATGGCAGATCTTCTTCGTCAAAATGTGGTGTCTCGTGCACAGTATGATAATGCGGAAGCCGTGTTCCGCGAGTTGAGCAAAAAAGTTCAAGCCATTCAGGCGCAAGTTTCCACCGCTCAATTGAATGCAAGCTATACTGAAATCAAAGCTCCGACGGATGGTCGCATCGCGCGCAAATCTGTTGAGCCGGGCATGGTGATTCCTCCAGGACAGCCTTTGTTTGGTTTCGTGGAAAGCAGGTCACGTTGGGTGATCGCAAATTTTAAGGAAACTGAAATCACGCACATCGAAAAAGGCAAATACGTTAAAGTCGAAGTCGATGCGTTACCAGGTCAGGAATTTCATGGCGAAGTGGAAAGCCTAAGCCCCAGCACCGGTGCGGTGTTCTCTTTGCTTCCACCAGATAATGCCACGGGGAATTTCACGAAAGTGGTTCAACGTGTCCCGGTTAAGATCAAATTGAATGATCTGACACCGAAAGACATTGAAAAGCTGCAAGCAGGATTATCTGCCAACGTATCCGTAAAGGTTCGTTAATACCGAAAGGGGCCTGCTTCGATGCGATTGAAGCAGACCTAAGAGGTTTGTATGAATACCAAATCAAGACTGGTCATCCTCGTCGCTGTGATGGCCTCGCTGCTTGAAATTATCGATAGCTCCATTGTCAATGTGGCCTTACCCACGATGATGGGGAATCTGGGTGCAACGTTAGAAGACATCAGTATGGTTATCACAGGTTACGCGATCGCGAATGCGATCATCCTTCCTGTGTCCGCCTGGCTGGGGAATCGCGTGGGTCGTCGTAAGTATTTCTTAAGCTGTATTGGACTGTTCACGGCTACCTCCGTAGCCTGTGGATTTGCTCCAAATTTATATACTTTGATTTTCTTCCGTATCTTACAAGGCTTGGCAGGTGGGGCATTGCTACCAACTTCGCAAACTTTGATTTACGAACAATTCCCGAAAGAGAAAGCCGGAACTGCTGGCGCGATCTTTGGTATGTCCGTGATGATTGGTCCTACTTTAGGACCGACATTGGGTGGATGGCTGACAGATACTTTTGGTTGGAGATCGATCTTTAACGTGAATTTGCCACTGGGTCTGATTGCGATCGCAATTGGTTTGATGGCGATTGAAAATCCACCGTTTGCTACAGGCAACGAAGGCAAAAAGCCTTTCGACGTCTGGGGGTTGGTGCTGTTGGTTCTGGGAATTGGCAGTCTGCAGTACATGCTTGAGCGCGGAGAATCCAACGACTGGTTTGATTCCAAGCTTATTATTTTCTGCGGCATTATGACGGCGGTGTCTTTGCCACTGTTCGTATGGTGGGAAACTCGCGTGAAATCGCCAATCATGAATGTGCGTTTGTTCTTGAACGGAATCGTGGCAAATGGCGCAGCCTTGCAGGGGATCTTAGGTTTCTTCCTTTATGGATTGGTTTTTATCCTGCCAGTGTTCGTGGGACAGACTTTCCACTATGATGCCACTCAGACGGGGATGCTTTTTATTCCGGGTTCAATCCTGACGGCCTTGATGATGCCCTTTATTGGTAAAATGCTGGGTAAAGGAATCAATCCGAAATATCTGATCGCCGTCGGTTTCTTGGGTGTCATGACTTCGATCTTTATGTTCACCAAACTTTCGCCGCTTTCCTCGAAAAGCGACGTATTGATGGGGCTCTATGTTCGTGGACTTGCGATGGCGTTCCTTTTTGTTCCGATCAACTCTTCGATCTTGTCTCAGTTTAATGGGATCACCATGGGAGAAGTGTCTGGTATCTTAAATCTCTTCCGTCAAATCGGGGGCAGTATGGGTATCGCTTTCATCGGTACGATGATGACCAAGGTTGGAAAACAGCATTACGCTGATATGGCTCCGCATGTGTCGTTATTAGACTATAATACTTGGTCGGCCTATAACGCTGCCAAGTCCGGCACACACATGAGTCATTCGATGGGTATGGCCACCCAAGCGGAACTTGCCATTCGTTCTTTGTATGGACGCGTGCAATCTCAAGTGTTCATGCTGACCTTCCAGGAGATCATGTTCATCATGATGACGGTGGTGGTGCTTGCATTTATCCCTTTATATCTATTGAAGTTCAAAAACAAGACCGTCAAAGTTGTGGACGCTCACTAATCGATCCTGCGTAAGTTAACAAAAGATGTGTCTCAATAGTGATCTCATGTAACCACATGGAACTTTTCGGGGTCACTAATTCGCCAATAAAATCAAGAAACCCCGGTGAGAATCCGAATAAAGGAAACACTATCCGGGGGGATTGATGAACAACCGAACTAAACGACTCTTGTCGACCACGGCTCTATTTGCCGTTCTTAGCGTGGGCTACCAGAATTGTGCTGAAAATGTTAATTTCGGATTGTCTCAAGAAGAGATGGCCAGCCAAGGCGCCGGCATGGGAGCAAATTCCATTTTATTAAATGGTGGTGCTCAGTTCACAACCGACAGTGCTGTGACGGTGAATATCGCCTCAGAGAACGCTACAGATGTTTATCTAACAAATGATTCGTCTTGTACTTCAGGCGGTTCTTGGGAACCGATGAAGACATCAAAAATCTGGGCTCTGCAAAGTCAGAATGCTTTAAACCATGTCTATGCGAAATTTAAAAAAGCGACCAAGCTGACGGACTTCTATTCTGATTGCGTGTCCGCTTCTATCGTTCATGACGACATTGCTCCTGCTGTTGTATTGACTCAAAATCCTGCTTCCATGGTGAACACGACTGCAGTGACGTTTGGTATGCGCATCAATGATGACTTAAGCGGTCTCGACAGATTCGAATGTTTGCTGGTGGGTGAGAAAGATTTCTCAAGCTGCAGTGATATCAAAAATTATAGCAAAACGACTGAAGGCCAAAATCGCTTTCAAGTCCGCGCGATCGATCGTGCTGGCAATCGCTCTGCGACAGTGGAGTATGGCTGGTTGTTAGATACAACTCCTCCAGTGGTGGCCATTACTAATAAACCAGATGCGGTCTCGGCTTCCAGCCAGGCTGTCTTTAACTTTACAGCTTCTGATAGCGGTGCAGGTCTTGCGCAAACTCAGTGTGCAATTGATGGTGGCAGCTTTGTGACTTGTACTTCACCAGCGGTTTATTCAAATCTGCTTGAAGGGACTCACGCGTTTTCGGTGCAAGCCGTTGATAAAGTGGGTAACGTATCAGTTCCACTTAGCTACACGTGGAAAAGCCAGGGAAGTTCGACCAATGATTTCTCGATCATCGGTATCACGGGTGGTAACGACACGATCAAAGATACTTATTTAGGTAGCATCTTGCAGCCGACAGTTCACTGGACGGCTTCAGCGGGTGCTTCTTATTACCGTGTATCTATTGTAGCCGATGCCGTAGCATCTATGGTGGTATGTCCCGAGGTGCAAGTATCGGCGACTTCCGTGGCACTTAGCTCTTGTACACTAAAAGACGGTGTCACTTATTACGCTCGGGTGGCTGCTTATACAGCTGCAGGCGCGATCAAGGTGGCTCCGCTATATAAATTCCTGGTCGATGTTTCAGCGCCAGTTATTACTATCAGTGCTCCGGCAATGTCTGAAGATCAAAAAACAGCTGTGTTCTCTCCGTTCTCGATTGTGGACTCCATTTCGGGAATTGATGCTGCCAGCTGCGTTCGTACTTTCGGTGCGACTTCTGAATCCGTGGCAAGCTGTCAGTCTTTGACTAAGATCACGTTCAGTAACCTGGTTACAGGTGATCACGTGATGACAGTCACTGCGAAAGACAAAGCAGGTAACTCGGCTTCGAAAGTTGTGAATTTTACAGCTAAGAAAATCGTGTGTGATCCGTTCTCTGCAAGTGGCATCTCTTGTCGTCAGGGTTGGAAAGGTAATATCTTCTATTTCCCAGGGACGACTTCGGGTTGGACTTCATTGGCTAAATACTTTAGCGAAGGTGTTGATGCTGGTGTAATCCTTTATATGTCTAAAATCTTTGTTCCCGTTCGCACATTCTCTAACGGCTTCCCAACAACTGATGGAGAGCTCGTTAAAAAGAAAGCTGCCGACGGTGGTGCGAATCTGGTGGAATGGTTCGCTTTACGCCTGGGCACTATTTTGAAGCTGGGAGCTTCGGATTCAGCGGGTTATTATCAATTCGCATTGATTTCGGATGACGGTTCTAAATTGTATGTGGCTCCAGCAGCTGGTGGAACTTATGCGACTGTGATTGATAATGACAACGCTCACAGTGCGACGATGAAGTGTTCGACGTCAGCGATTTATATGGATTCTAAATCCAGAATGCCTGCGAAGCTTGAATACTTCCAAGGGCCTCGTTATCACATTGCGGTGACTTTGATGTACCGTAAGGTATCGAGCGCTGCTCCAGCGGTTTCGGCACCGTGTGGATCAGTTGATTCGAATTTCTATGGATCGATTGATAATACGAGTGGCGATTATACAGGGTCTAAATATCAAAGTGCCCTGGATGATGGCTGGAAACCAATGTCGACGGATAACTTCTTGCTCGATGAAACGATTGGTAACTAATAAAAAAGGGAAGCGAAAGCTTCCCTTTTTTATTTTCTGCTTTAAAAAATCAAAAACTATTCAACAGTCATTACGTTTACAGTCAAACGACCGTGAGCTGTAAGACCTTTGTTCAAGCAAGCACGTGCTGTTTCGAAATCGATAGCTTCTTTGTTTGTACCGAAACCGATCATCATGTTGCCATTGCCTACTTCAGCGCGAACTATGCATGTGTCGTCTTTGTAGTTGATAGGTGCGTTTTTACCAAGAGGCATTTCAACTGCCGCTTTAGTGTACTTGATCACGCAATAGAACATAGGTTGTTGCTTGTCTGTTTTGTCGATCATGTTTTTAACACAAAGATCGTAAGGAGATGGGATTTCGCGTTCAACCAAGATCACGTTACCCAATTTGCGATCTGCTGCTTTTGCAGAGAACGCCACCAATGTTGCAAGTAGTGCGATAAATAATTTCATGAAGCCTCCTGTGGCTATTAATTCGCCAGATAGGCTTTCACCTTTTGTTTAAAGTTTATAGCGTTTCGGCGGTGTGCTATCCGATTTTTCCTGAATCGCACCTCGAGTCCAACTGTAGGCTTGGTAGCCCACCCAGGCAAAGAGCAGCAGAGAAGAGATCAGAACCGCATTGGGCAGCATGACCCGCATCGGGCCCGCGGCATCCATCATCGACAACGTCCAAATCCATAAAACTTGAAAGGTGATCAGTACTGCAAACCAAACCCCGCGTTTCATTTTCCCCTCCTGGTCAAAAACTCAGGCTAAAGGTGTAAAGACAATGTCCGCAAGACAATGGGTTAAAGCTTGTGATTAAACAGGGTCGGGAATTGTCAGGATCAGCGCACGATCCTTTAAAACCACCATCGTGTGTTCGAATTGAGCCGTACGATGTTCAGGGGAGGAAGTCACCAAAGTCCATTTATCACCCTTTACCTCGTCGACATAGTGAGCACCCGTGGAGAGGAATGGCTCGATCGTGATCACATGGCCTTCTTTCAGGCGACGATCATCTTTGCTGTCGAAATAACCGGGGATAAATTCTGGAGCTTCATGAAGGGATTTTCCCACGCCATGGCTGCCCAGGTTTTCAATGATGGTATAACCATATTCATCTGCGATCTGTTCGACACGTTGGCCGATGGTATTTAATTTGATTCCCGCTTTAACGCCAGCGATGGCATTTTCCAAAGCTTTCTTTGTGGCTTCCAACAGACGCACATCTTCTGGACGGCCCGGGGGCACAGTAAAGGAACCACCGTTATCCGCGAAAAAACCATTCAGTTCAGCGGAAACATCAATGTTAATCAAATCACCAGCTCTGATGATTTTTTTGTCGGAGGGCACGCCGTGAGCGGCTTCATGATTCAGGCTGATGCAAGTATGGCCTGGGAAATCGTAAACCAGAATAGGACCCGACCGAGCACCATATTTTGCCAGATAAGCCCCACCCAATTCGTCCAACTCTTTCGTGGTCATACCGGGTTCAACTTGTCTGGACATATATTGAAGACAATTGGCAACGACCTTGCCAATTTTTTTAAGTCCTTCTAATTCTGCTTCAGTCTTTACGATCATGGTAGAGAGGTTATACACTGGTTTTAATGAAAATCTCCACAAGTTCTGTCAGAATTTTGCGAAAACCCGGAGCTGCGAATCTTTTACCGTCGGTATCGGAAAAGGATAATAAAAGCAGTCGGGGGAAAAGCCTGATCTTAGCGGGAAGTCGCGAATATCCTGGAGCAGGTGTTTTGGCGTCCAAGGCAGCTTTAAGAATGGGAAGTGGTTACGTTATTTTAGCGCAGCCCGATCTTGCCGTTTCCGCCTGGGATCATCCTGATTTTTTATTAAAAGATCTATCTCGTGAATCGTGGCAAGACATCGAACATCAGGCCATTCTGGTGGGGCCCGGATTTGGCGTGAACTCCTTCACTGCAAAAGTTATCCGTGAAATGATCAAGGCACAAGAAACCCATGTCATTCTGGATGCTGATGCCCTGACCGTTTGTGCCGAGGAAAAAATATTCCCTTTACCTCCCTCCTGGATCGTAACTCCTCACACGGGGGAGCTTTCGCGATTGATCGGGAAATCGTCCCAAGAAATTAATAAAGAACGCCTGAGCGCCGTCAAAGCAGCTCAAGCGAAATTAGGCTGTGTGGTTTTACTCAAAGGTCATCGAACTTTGGTAGCAACGGCGAATGAAATCGCGACGATTGGCACGGGCAATTCCGCTTTGGCAAAGTCCGGAACGGGGGATGTTCTGGCAGGAATTATGACGGCACTGCGAGCCCAAAATCTGAATGCACCCGAAGCAGCCCTCTTGGCTGCTTATATTCACGGTGCCACAGCGAATCTATGGGTGGCTCGACGTAAGGATCCTCTTTCCATGATGGCATCAGATGTGATCGATCTTATTCCTGATGTTCTGTTTCAGTTGCGCAAACTTAAAAACGCTTCACTGTAGCTTGGTGTGAAAATTCAATTTTGTTTCGCGCGTTGATGGACTTGGCTTTGATCTGCATTCCGTTTTTAACCGGGCTGCTTTCGATGATCAGAAAATTGTGGTGCCAGGTGAAAACCTCTCGGCGCGGATTTTTATAGAGCCATTTCACTGGGAAATTCATGCTGTGAATGCCACTCGAGGTGTATTCATAGGTGCGATAACCCAGGTATTTCGGATCCACACTCATGATTTCGCTAAAGTGCACATCCCCGGAGCCAAAAACGATCGGCGCCTTGCAGTTACGAAGTTTGGTTAGAACGTCGGTAAAGTTTTTCCCGAAATCTTTCAGAAATGACTCCTGTTTAAAGTAGTTTCCGAAAAACTGACTGCCATTGAAGATCCAGGCTGGTTTGGAATTTTGGCAGATATTATCGACCAATTGTTCCTGTTGTTCTTTACCCCACATCATTCCGCCACATTGAGCTTCATCGCGGAAATACCGGTCATCCATGAAATAGAACCGCTGTCCAAAGGCATTCAGCTGCGAACCGACACCCATGGTGTTTTTAAATCCATCGGTATCGCGACTGCCGAAAAAAAGATGGAACATCTTTTTGGTGGCTGTTTTTAAACCGAAAGATTTGCAGACATTGTCGCGACCGTAATCATGATCATCCCACACAGCAAGAGTAGGAATTAAGTTGGGTTGGCGGAAGTGACGCAGGCGAAAGCGTGTTTCGCAGTATCTTCTCCAGATATCCGCCTCGGTGGTCGGACAGCCAAAGTCTGCATATACGGCGTCGCCAATTAAGAAAATCATGTCAGGTCTTTGTGCGAACAAATGGTCCCACATGACACGTGCATGAGTTTTATAAAAGTCACAAGCACAGCTGACCAATGCGAAACGTGCTTTGTTTTTTGCTGATAGCTTGAGACTTTTAAAAATCCTTTCGTCCAAGACGGTGCCACGATCTTGATCCACCACTTGCAGATAGTAGGTGAGATGAGGTTCCAGTCCGGTGATGGAAATTCGATCAATGCCTTGATGATAACCTGCTCTCATTTCCCTAGCTTGTATCTGAAAGTTCACATTGCGCCCTTGGGAATCGAATACTTTGTATCCGTAAGGGTTGCCGTATTCGGTCAACACGGAGATTTGCGTCGAATGGGCGTTCGTCATGTGCTGACAGATAGGGATTTGTCCGGAAAATCCGGTAGCTGCCTCTGCGACACCCCCTAAAAGAGGAGAATTGAGCGCAGAATAGCCTATAATCGAGCTGGCCGATAATTGTAGGAAACCTCGTCGCGAGGTTTTCATTGATGCCTCTTTTGTTTGTCCTAATAGGAGATCAGGAATGCCCGATTCAGGGCAATGGCTTCCGCTAAAAAGCAGGTACTTTTTCCATAAATTTTCTCCTAACAAAAACCCAACTATCTTTTTGTGCCTGGAACCGTTAAAAGCTTCAAAATCACAGGAGATTTCATGCGCAAAGCACTTTTGGCCTCGGCCCTTTTAGGACTGTCGATCAATGCCTTTGGACAAACTTCCAAACTGTCTCTTCCGACTTCATCAACTGATACGGCGCCAACGGCTCAAACATCAGTTTTGAAACAAGGAAATGTTATCAACAAAAAATTTGAAGAAGATAAAGACATCACAGATGCGCGCATGAAAGCAGACTCTGGTTCATTATCGAAATACTCTTTGAAATTCAGCTTAAGCTTCTCTGGTCCTCCAGTGGGTGAGCCGGGCAGCCGTTACCAACCAAATCCAGACGGGGGTATCTGTGCTTGCGATACTTCTTTTGGTGGTTCTATAGGTACACGTTATCGTTTCGATTCTAAGAGTGCTTTGTCTCTTGGAACCGGCGTGAACATGCTGACTCCATTCCACAGCGATACTCGTCGCTATGAAACTAAAAATCCATATATCGGTTACGATCGCACAGCACGTGTTGGCGATGTTCAAATGCGTAATGGCGTTAGCGCGACTTACGTAACAAACCAAGCTTACCGTGATATCGGTGAGTACGCGGGAATCGGTTACGATGCTTCTGTGATTTACAACTTTGGCGCAACTGGGTTTGCTGCTGGTATCGACGGTTCTGTGAATTATTATTTGTTTGACCGCGGTCCCGATTTCTCGAACAAAAAAGAACTTAAAACGGGTCGTTATTCTTTGGGTTTGTACCCTCAGGTTAAATACAATTTCACTGATAAATTCAGTATGAACAGTTCCGTGGCGTTGAACTTCAATAACCCACGTGGAACTGAAGACTATGCAACTTTGTGGAACAGAACTCTGACATCTCGTTTGGGTTTTGGCTATGCAGTGACTCGTGACGTGTATTTCGCACCTTACGTCAGCTTCTTCCCGAAGGATATCTCTGACGATAATACGACTTTGAATTTCGCGACGACGTTCTCGATTCTATAATCCCGGGTCCCAATAAAAAGGGCTTTAAAAAAAATCCTGCGTCAAAAAACAAAAAACCAGAACGAACGCGTTCTGGTTTTTTTAATTTATCTTCCCAATTTTTACTAGGCTGGGAGGATGCTAGCTAGGGTGGCCCAGTCTCCTGGTGTGCAGTCAATTCACGAATCTCCGTTGTTAAGATGTGTTCGTGACGTACTACATGCGTTCTAGCCATTCAAGGCTCCTTTCGCTCCCCACTCGTAGTGGGCTGATATCATACCTATCGGCTGGACCTTTGGAGAGTTGAGGGCAATTTTGCAGATTTTTTAAATTTTCCGACGATTCTCAAAATGAGATGCGAGCTTTTAGTCTATTCAGCAAATCCTGTGTGATCATATAAGACAATCCCCACAGTGGAATTTCACGGTTCAAAGAAATCGCCGGCAATTCCATCCGCAGCTGTTCGCGCATCAGCTCATACGAAATGCTGCGCTCTGGATTTACCAGATCTTTTAAAGGTACCCAGAAGAAATCAGCCACCTCGTTATGATCCAGGCGCACTTCAAAATCCCTCTCAGTATAAAACACAAAGGGACGAATAAAGAATTCCAGGAGGGCGCCGGCTTTACGGGCTTGAATATCATCCAGGCGACCAATCATTTCTTCAGGAGTTAAAATAATTCCCACTTCTTCTTGTGTCTCACGAAGAGCCGTTGCCAAAGCCGAAGTGTCCCATTCCTCTCTTTTGCCTCCAGGGAAGGCAATTTGTCCTGACCAACGATCCAAAGGATGAATCGCTCGCTGAATATAACCAATTTGTAGATCATCAGGGGACCCGCGCAGGATAAGCGAAACACACGCATAGTTTTTCAAACTTTGCGATAAATCCAGGGGATTGGTATTGATGAAGAGTTGTGAGAGTTCTTTATGCAAAACAAAATCCTTGTGTCCTGATTAGGATAACACAAGGATTTTGTAATTACGACTGGTCTTCGTTCTGGTTAACGGCAGGAACGGCGAGAAACAGTTTCGCTTTGAGAGGTGCTAGAAACAATCTTGCATTCACTATAGCGACGGTTGCAGGCTCTTAAAGCTTCGCGTTCAGCTTCATAACGAGTGTCCCCACGGGATTCAATTGTCATTTTATAACCGCGATAGTCGACACCTTCGGCTTTAGTTGCATAATAGTTTGCAGAGCAAGTTTCAGTACAGCTGCCATGTTTTTTTAGGCAGGAGTGACAGTCCGAGTGACCACCCCAATGTTCTTCCCAACCTTTATCAGTGGCACTGCAGGTAACGTTTGGTCCACCCCAGCCGCCGCGGCCACCACGATCGCGACCCGATCCAAACATATCGTCAAAGTGACCTGCAAGAGATGTTGCCGCCATCAAAGTAACAAAGAAGAATCCCAATAGTGATTTCATTTTTCCCCTCCGGAAGTGGTTTTGTTTGCCGATGCATTTCGGCCCCGAAGAGAAGCTATTTCAAATGTGATGCCAGAATTTTCAGAGTCAAAAAGACCCTAAACCAGATAGTAAAGAATGCAGAAATACTGACTAATGCTGCCCGCCATAACGAACAGATGCCAGATGCCATGGAAGTGCTTCACTTTTTCATCGTATAAAAAGAATGCGATCCCACCGGTATACAAAATGCCACCGGTGGTTAATAAAACCATTCCGCGAGGATCTAAATTCTGGGTAAGTGGTTTCATCGCAACAACTATCAACCATCCCATCACAACATAAATAATCATCGACGGAATGCGCGTGCGGTGGGCCAGTGTCAGCTCCAAAATTATGCCGATAACCGCTAACGACCAATTGATCCCAAACAACCACCAACCCCAAGGACCATGCAGAGTGATCAACGTGAACGGCGTGTAAGTTCCTGCAATCAATAAATAGATCGCCATGTGATCGAGCTTTTGCAAAATCTTTTTCGCCCGGCCCTGGAAGGAATGATAAAGAGTGGAGATCGTATATAGCAAAACCAACATGCCACCATAAACACTGGTGCTGACGATTTTCAAAAGATCACCTTGAACACTCGCAAGAGTTACGAGAACAGAGGTTCCTGCGACAGCCATCACGGCGCCAATCAAGTGGCTGATACTGTTAAAGCGTTCTCCGTGATAAATAGGAACCTCCGATTAAAACATTCTATCACAGGCACCATGCATTTCGCACTTGTGAAAGCCAAGTAATAAAAGAATAATTACTCAAATACTAGATTGAGAACTTTATGAAAAAGACATCATCAGCCAGTGTACGTTTTATTTTTGCTACCATCTTTCTGGATGCGTTGGGGATTGGAGTTTTAATTCCAGTTTTTCCAGATGTGATTCGCAGATTTGGACACGATCCCTCTTTTGTAAATCATTACTATGGTTACTTCATCTCTGTGTATGCACTTATGCAGTTCTTGGCGTCTCCTATATTGGGCTCACTTTCTGACCGGTTTGGTCGTAGACCCGTCCTTTTGGTCTCGCTCCTGGGCGCAGGGCTCGATTATCTTTTAATGGCATTTGCGCCGACCCTTGGCATTTTGTTTGCGGGCCGGATCATCTCGGGACTAACGGGCGCGAGTATGACGGTTGCAAGTTCTTATATGGCCGATATTTCTGACGACTCAAATCGTTCGGCAAATTTTGGAATGATTGGTGCCGCTTTTGGTTTAGGGTTTATCGTGGGTCCTGGTCTGGGTGGGATTTTGGGACACTATGGCCATCAGGCTCCATTCATCGCGGCAGCAGTTTTCAATCTTTTAAATTTTGCCTTTGGATATTTCATTCTGCCTGAATCTTTGGATCAAGCTCATCGCCGAAAAATGACATTAAGTCGATTGAATCCCTTTCAATCTTTGGCCCGTGTTCTCTTTAAACCGGGCATGAGAATTCTAGTGTGGATCTATTTCTTGCTGTATCTTGCGGGGCAATCGCATCCAAGTATTTGGACCTTGTACACGCAATACAAATTCAATTGGTCGACCTTCGAGGTCGGTCTTTCCCTTTCTTTCGTGGGTATCACCGTCGCCTTTGTTCAAGGGTACCTTACGCGTTTAATCGTTCCGAAGTGGGGAGAAATGAAAGCTCTCAATATCGGAATCATTTTCGGCATTCTGGCTTATGCAGGTTATGCCTTTTCAACCCAAGGCTGGATGTTGTATGCGGTCCTCGCATTAACCTGCTTGAACGGCATCACGGGCCCGGCTTCAATGTCTTTGATCTCGAAAGACACTCCACCGCAAGAGCAGGGAGAGCTTCAAGGCACTTTGATCTCCATTGCCAGTCTGACCTCGATCATCGGACCCTTGATTTATACAGATGTCTTCGCACGTTTTTCTGGGGATCAAGCGGCAGTCCACTTTCCAGGATCGGCATATTTCCTGGCGGCGATGTTTAGCTTGGTGTCGTGGATATTATTTGGATTGTATCCGCGTTTTCACAAGGTCACGAATACATCGGGCTCAGTTCCACCAAGTCCGATGGTGCACTAAAGAATGGTTTGAAGGTATTTAGGTAAATCCAGCTCCGCTTGGGGATGGGCTTTCAAAACTGAGGCATGATCCCCGGGAAAACGGGGATAGTGTTTTTCCAAAAGACGAGACACATCAGCGGCGGTAATTTTTTGATGTTCGTGCAAAGCCGAAAGCTCATTCACGAAACCCGGATACTGTGATGACGTGGAAATTGCATTCCAGAAATTCATCTCGTACAAAGAACCTTTCATCGGCGTGTTGTCAGTAAATAGACTGGCGATCTTAGCCGGCAAGCGATTAATTGGCGCCTCGCTGTGATCCAGAGCCTGAGTTCCATGTTGGGCAAAATAAAGCTCCATGCTGAACTGTTCCGGCCAAGAAACGCTATAAAGATTTTGAAAGAAGTCAGAACAAGAACGCATGTCCGTCAAAGCGGCAGGCATAAAATATTCCACCATCTCGTCCAAATTTGCGCCTTTGTGCTTGCAGTTGATAGAAGACCCACCTTGCCAAGGTGAATCCACACTGATCACGCGAATCTCAGGCAAGAGCTCGGTGTGACCTGCGCGAGAAAGAGTATTCAAAGTTTCCCGTGCAATCAGGCCCCCCATGCTATGAGCAATGATGGTGATGCGTGAGACTTTCAATTTCAAAAGACTTAAAGCCAAATCCCCGGCAGATCTTTTTAATGAGCGATGCAAGTCATCGTAAGCAAAATAGTACAGCTGATAATCCGTGAATTTAGGCGTATTCAAAAGTAATTGCGTGAAGTTTTTAATGGAACCCTGACGGCCATGGATGAAGACCAAAGGTTCAGCCTCTAAACCCGCTTCAGAAATCTGATTCATCGGCGCCAGAGGTACCAGGCGGCCCTCATAACGAGGTCCTAAAAGTTTTCGTTCATCTTTTGGAGTGAAAGGAACAATCTCTTGCGCATGTCCTGGAGAAGTCTGGAACAGGCTAAGAGAAGAGAGTAAAACTGAAAGTGGCACCGATAGTGTTTTCATCGATGCTACTTTAAGGTTTTTAAGGGCAGGATAGGAGTTAAAAATTTCTAATGAAACTAAAGCTTAATCGATGTCGATTAGTGCGTCGCGAATCTTCTTCGCGATTTTTTCAAAGTCTTCTGCATTGGCACGGACTTTTAGACGAACACCTTTTTCATCATAAGATTCTCCAAGAACCTTTAGACGTGCTCTAATATCGCCAATAACCCCTTGAACTTTATATGGAATAAAGATCTCTTCTTCGCGCATGCTATTTTCATAAAATTTAACCAAACGCAGACGCAGGTTTTCAACGTCCTCAGCATTGCGAGTAGACAAGAAAATCGCATCAGGAAATTCGGCTGCCAAACTAGACGTCTGTTCTTCTGTCAAACAATCGCGCTTATTAAGAATGAGTAAGCTTGGGATTTCTCCCGCACCGACCTCAGCTAAGGTTGTGCGCGTCACTTCTAATTGTGAACGGAAAGAAGGATCTGAAGCATCCACCATATATAGGAGCAACGACGCATTCAATGCTTCGTCCAAAGTCGATTTAAATGAAGCCACCAGATCATGCGGAAGCTTTTTGATAAATCCAACTGTATCGGAAAGTAAAATTTTAGGACGAGTTTCAGGTTGAATCGCACGAACTGTCGTATCCAAAGTCGCAAATAATTTATCAGCGACGTAAACCTCGCTGCCTGTCATCGCACGCATTAATGAAGACTTACCTGCATTCGTATAACCTACCAGGGCCACGCAAGCTTCTTGTGAACGTTGTGAACGACGAGTCAGATGTTCTTGACCAATAGAGCTTAATTCTTGCTTTAACTCTTTGATACGGTCGCGAATCTTACGACGATCTAGTTCGATCGCGGATTCCCCGACACCTTTACCGCCACCACCCATGCGATCGTCATCGCCAGCAGAAACGCCGCGAACCCGTGGAGCCACATAAGTCAGGCGGGCAATTTCCACCTGCAAACGCGCCGCACGTGTGCGCGCATGACGGCTAAAGATCTCGATGATCACACCGGTACGGTCCATGACCTTTGCACCTGTGGCACTTTCAAGATTGCGCAATTGAAGAGGGGAAAGATCACAGTCAAAGATCACCCATTGAGCTTGATCCTGGGGATTTTCTTCTTCGACGAAGTCTTCCGGTCCTTGTTCTTCGAAAGTTTCTTCTGGAAGATCAAAGAGATCCTCTGCGTCGTCTTCTTTTTCGAACTTCAAAGCAGCTTTGTGTTTCTTCTTAATGAACGTGGGCGCCACTTTACCAGTGCCGCCAGTCCATTTCGCAAGCTCCATCAATTTGCCATCACCCAAGACGTTGGCACTTTTCGTTGAAGTACGACGTTGGTGCATTTTCCCGATAACTTCAAAACCCAGTGTATTCACCAGGCGAGAAAGTTCGGTCAGGGAGTTTTGCACTTCCTGTTCATTCATTCGGCCGATCTGAAGACCGACAAGAACAGCCTTAGGAATGGCTTGTTCAGTTTCGTGAAGGCTCATTTTTTATGTCCTCCGCCGTGATGTCCTCCACCTTTAGCGGGATGAGAGCCACCTTTGTGCGCATGAGGTTTGTGACCGCCAGCAGGTTTTGGCCCGCTGTGCTTTTGACCGCTGCCGCCTTTAGATTCAAACGTGGGTGGCTTTTTGCGTGGATTCAAACGACGACGTTTTTTAAAACCATTGCGTGTCGGTTTCAAATTTTCCATCGCCTCGATCATCGCCTTAGCTTTTCCTTTGGAAAGGATTTTGCTGCCGGCAACTTCTTCAGAATGATAAGGCTGCTCGGTGATGACAGGGATGGATTTACCAATCAGACGTTCGATGTCTTTAAGGTAAGCTCTTTCTTCCGCATCACAGAAAGCAATGGCAACACCTTGGCTGCCAGCACGAGCCGTACGACCAATTCTGTGCACGTAGCTTTCAGATTCATTCGGAAGTTCATAGTTAATAACGTGAGAAATTTCGTCGATATCAATACCGCGTGCAGCGATGTCTGTTGCAACTAAAACGCGGATCTTGCCTTCTCGCAAGTTTTCCAAAGCTCTTTGGCGGGCATTTTGAGATTTATTCCCGTGGATAGCTTCAGAGGCGATATGATTTTTCGTCAAACCCTCGGCCACGCGGTTTGCACCGTGTTTAGTACGGGTAAAGACAATCACTTTATCAAAAGTTTTATCTTGTAGCAGGTGGCGAAGAAGGTCTTTCTTTTTGCTCTTATCCACGAACATCACGGACTGTTCAATCATCTCTGCGGTTGAAGAAACCGGAGCCACTTCAACTTTCGCGGGGTTTACCAACAAAGAATCCGCAAGCTTTTGGATTTCTTTGGGCATTGTCGCAGAGAAGAACAAGTTCTGACGTTTTGCCGGCAAATAGTTTAGAACCTTACGGATATCAGGCAAGAAGCCCATGTCCAACATGCGGTCTGCTTCATCCAGAACGAAGATTTCTAAACGACCCAGTTGCAAATGTTTTTGTTGAATCAAATCAAGCAAGCGCCCCGGAGTCGCAATCAAAACATCCACGCCGGCTTTCAATGCCGCTACTTGGGGAGTTTGTCCCACGCCACCAAAGATCACAGCTGTGCGAATTTTCAGATGCTTACCGTAAGTTTGAAAACTCTCATGAATTTGAATTGCAAGCTCACGAGTGGGAGCCAAAACTAGAACGCGGGCCTGCTTAGGTTCGGCGCGATGCCATTGGCTTGCCAGATGATTTAAAATGGGAAGAGCGAAAGCGGCAGTTTTGCCCGTACCTGTTTGAGCGCAACCCAAAAGGTCGCGACCTTCCAGCAAATGAGGAATGGCTTGTTGTTGAATCGGAGTCGGCACCGTGTAGCCAGATTCAGCGACAGCACGTTGGATAGGTTCGATCAGGGGAAGAGCAGAGAATGTTTGAGAAGTCATAGGGACAAATAGCTACAGGGTCCTTGTCCAAACCGCAAGGTCAAAAGGCTTATCCTAGCAAATATACAGGGATTTCTAGAATTTCCAGTCCTCAACCAGCAGGGCTGATTGTATTTGATTCTGGCGGGTCAAACCGCACACAGTTTTAAGCTTATAGTGGAAAGAATACCCTTCGGAGGAGTCGATTTCAGTCACCTTATGAAAAGGGAAGTCGAAATTAAAGCTGCTAAAGCGAACGACATCCCGCATTTTGTGAGCCATTCCCACGAAAGCCATATAGAACAAGTTATCTCGCTCCCATAACTCAAACCACGTACGGCTGGTCAATTGCTCCAGAGTGAATGAGCAACGTTCATAGCAAGCTAGGCTGCGGAAAATTTGCAGGTTGTCGCGGTTGTAGATTTGAATGTAGCGCTCGTTGCGTAAAATGTTTGAAAGTTCGGAGCTTGGAGCCTGTCCGATCCGGAAAAGGAACTGCAAAACGAAGCGCTCAGGGCTTGAGTGCTCAGTAGCAAGTTCCGCTCGCAGGGCTCCCACATAAGCATGTAAGGCTGTCGCGACTTGTTGGCGCACTTCCGGAAGAAGATTGTGAAACAACGGCAGGGCCGGATCCTTGTACGGAACAACGGAATGACCAAGAGTCGCCAATAGCTGGGAAAGTTCTTCCAAGTCTCTTTGGTAGCTAGCGATGTAGGCTTCTGGTCTTAATAGGAATTCCATTACGCCTTTTTAACTACTAAACAAGCTCTTAAGTTGTCCAATTGCAATTTTGAAATGGTTGAGGGAACACTCCTCAAAACCATTTTTTGGATTCAGGTTTCGTAGCGAACGAGACCATTTTTTCTAACGAAGAACCGTGTCGAGTGCTTCCCGCGCAGATGATGTCACTTGGAAAAAGCGAGCATACTCGGAACGTAAAAGCCCTGTAGTTGTTGCATGCTTTACGAAGCTTTGCAGATGTCCATAGAAATCCATGACATTTACCAGAGCAATGGGCTTTTGATGATAGCCAATTTGCGACCAAGTCAAAACTTCGAACAATTCCTCAAGTGTGCCGAAGCCTCCTGGCAAAGCGATAAAGGCATCAGAAAGTACAGCCATCGTGGCTTTGCGTTCGTGCATGTCATTTACGATGCGCAAATCAGTAAGACCCTGGTGAGCATGTTCCTGTTCGACTAATTTTTGCGGAATAATGCCGATCACCTGACCGCCTTTTTCAAGCACAGCATCTGCGATTGTGCCCATCAAACCGACTTTGCCACCGCCATAAACCAATTCAATCTTGTGATCTGCCAAAAGATGCCCAAGCTCTCGCGCCACTTTGGCGTACTCAGGATGGTTGCCCGGATTAGCACCGCAATAGACACAGATTCTTTTGATTTTCATAACGGGATCCTTTCGCTCATTTCTCCATGCTTTCCAACAAAGGGAGCACTTGTCAATAGAGACTCCCAGAGCGTTCCTCTTATCATTAAAAACGAATCACAAGGAGATCCTATGGCAACAACACAATCGGCATCGCAAAAAGCTGCGCAAAAAAGATTAACTAAGGCGGAGTTTAAACTATACACCCAAAGCTCCTCGGACCTTAAGAACATTCCGCGCGAAAGAATTCGCAAGGCGCGGGCCCGTACGGTCGAGTTGGTGAAAAGACATCGAAAAAATGCCCGAGCGAAAATGGACGACAAAGTGGCATCGCGCGAAGTGAATTTCCGTCTGCGCAGTATGGAAAAAGTGTTGGAACGTTTTGATCGTGTTTTAAACAAGCAACGGCTTGAAAATCGCAAGGCTAAGGCAGCGCGTGGCAAGAAAAGTTTGACTGAACAGCCCAAAATGCATTTGAAAAGAGCAGATGAACCTCGTGAAAGTTTTCTTCGCAGAACAAAACAGAAAATGTACAACAAGCGCACTGTTCAGGCCGACTCGCACTTTGAAAATGCCCCGCAAATGGTGGGCAAACGGGTGGCGGGATATTCCAGTGCGCGTTCGCGCAAAGGGCAAGTGGCACGCGATCGTCGCAATGCCGCTGAAGAGTAGCCTCAAATGAAAAAGCTAATTAAAAAATCCCTGGCAGTGATGCTGGGGATTTTTCCATCTGTAAGCTTGGCAATGGGCACCGATCTTGAGTTCAGTGGGCGTTGCGGTTCTTCTCAGCATTTTGCTTCGTTGTCGTTTGTGGGCGATGTACTGATTCATAAGTTGCTGTATGTAAATGTGGTGCAGGAGTCGAAAGATTTTTCGCAGATTTGGCGTGGTATTAACCCGCTTTTTTCAAAGGCAAACTTTTCCATCGCAAATCTTGAGGGGCCGGCGGCTATGGGAGTCGATACCGAAGGTCGTGACTGGGGTGATGTCGGATTTATCTATGACGATCGCATCTATTCGGGAACAAATATGAGGTTCAACTATCATCCACGTATTTTAAGTGATCTTAAAAAAAGCGGCGTGGATCTTTTAACGATGGCCAATAATCATATTCTGGATCGGGGTTCGCTCGGAATCGATAAATCAGTTAATGCGGCACGATCAGTGGGCATTCACACAGTCGGTATTCGGCATTCGCAAGAGCGAAACGCTTCATATTCTCGGATCGTCACTGTGCAAGGAATCAATATTGCTTTTGTCGGTTGCACGGAAATGACAAATGGTCGTCCCGATAATAAGTCACAAGTTTTGAACTGCTTTAATTCGGCTATGGTCGCGTCAATCAAAGAGCTCTCTGCTCGCTCCGACGTGGATGCGGTGGTCATCTATCCACATTGGGGAGATGAATATAAGCAGACTCCTAACTCACGACAGGTTTCTGCCGCTCGCACCTGGCTTGATGCGGGTGCCACGGTGGTAGTGGGTTCCCATCCTCACGTTTTGCAGCCGTGGGATAAATATGTGACGAAGGATGGTCGTGAAACTTTCATCGTTTATTCACTGGGGAATTTCGTTGCGGCTCAAAAAGATGTCGAAAGGAAAGCCTCGGCGGTGATGTACGTGGGGTTCACGAAACCTGCTCAGGGCAAGGCCGTTATAACGGGCGTGGCTTATACTCCGACAGTGCGAAGTGGGACAAAGATTTATCCGGTGGGATCAAATGGGGATAAGTCCGTGCTTAAATATTTAAGCCATCACTATGGGCCCAGCGGAATTTTAAATCCCGAAGAATCTTTGCCATTAAAGCTCTGCAGATCGTTGCATTAGCGTATCCACTTCGATACGCTTGTTAAATGTCATCGATCAATGAGCACTACACATTTGAATATTCTCAGCCGGAAGACTATCACTTCTCTCACGATTCAGTTTTTCTTGCCCGTCAGGTTTATGAAATTTATCGTGATGAAGGTCTGACTCCGGCCGCTTGTTTGGATTTGTGTTCGGGCTGCGGGATCATTGGTCTGGATTTTCTTTTCCACAATCAGAAAGAGCGTGGTGTAGTTCCCAGATCTTTTGATTTCCTTGAAGTGCAGTCAGCTATTTATCAGCCGCATTTCGAAAGAAATGTCGCTCACGTGACCGACCCCAAGACAGCGATTAAATTTGTTCCCGAAAACTACGATGTACTTCAGTCCGAGCCCTATAAAAATCAATATGATTTGATTCTGTGCAATCCGCCTTATTTCCATAAAGACCAGGGAACTCTGTCGCCATCTGATTTTAAAAATCGTTGCCGCTTTTTCCTAGATTCAGATTTTGCAAATTTGATGAGAGGTATTGAAAATTCCCTGAGATCTGGGGGCCGGGCTTACGTGCTTTTGCGCGAACAGCGTCAGCATGGGTGGAGTGCATTTCACTTAGCAGGCCAACACCTGTCGTCGACCATGAGTTTGGAAATCCTGGGGGACATTCGCGGCACCAGTTTGCTAGAAATTCGTAAAGCTAATTGAGAGCAGTCCCGCCAATTGAGAATCCGCCAAAAACCGTTAAATACCCGTTAAGACTGGAAAACGGGCAATTTTTCCATGCTTTTAGCCAATTGGTTTTCAATTAGACCCTGCTTAGTCCCTCAACATGACAAGAAATCACAGCTCAGATACTAGGTTTCCCATTGTTCAATGAAGGGGAGAGCCTATGATTTCTCGTATCTTGCTTGCGATCGTACTTTTAGCGCCAGCCACATCTTTGGCGCAAGTGACTTGTCCTTTGCGCAACGGCGAAACTGAACTCACTATCAACCGTGTGATGCGTAACTTCGGTAAATACACCGTGGATGCGGAAACAGTTGCCAGAAAAATCGGCGATCCTTGGGAGAAGTTGGCAGATAAGGACTTTCAAGTTGCGATTGAAAATTTGAACATCGCAATTGCATGTGCAGATGCAGTTTTGGTGAATCCCGCGGATGCGGTTCTTCCATCCAAAGGCAATTTAATGGATGAAAAAGCCAAAGCTGAGTTGAAAGAGTACTACTTGTACTTCATGGACGACTTTAAAACATTCTTGATCGAATACCGTGATTTGTTGGTTAAAACCTTGAGCACTCCAGAATCACAACGTGACTTGGCTGCGATCGTGACTAAGAACCAAGAAATGAACGACAAAGTTAATCACGCTCACAAAAAACTTTAATTTAAAGGAACTTAATCATGCGCAAAATTTTAGCTTCTATTCTTGTGGTACTGACTGTTTTGGGTGTTGCGGCTTACGCTGAAGTGACAAGCATCAAGCAAGACATGATGATGATCGAAAAATATGCGAAACAAATTAAAGCGACTGCAGGTGATGCTTCCCAGAATCAACAAAACGCTGTGAATGCGAATCAAATTGCTTTGCTTCTGCAAGCAAATCTTCAAAAAGTTCCAGATATCATTCGCCAGTGGCCTCAAGATCAACAACCTGCTGTATGGCAAAACTACACAGAGCACATCAACTACGCGATGAGCATTGCGGTTCAAATGCAAACAGCATTTCAAAGCAATGACAACGCGACCGGCGCGGCTCTGATTCAACAGTTGTTTGCTGCTAAAGACGGCGCTCACCAGATCTACAATCACTAGTTTTGATCTCAAATCGAAAATATACTAAGGGCTGCCAAATGGTGGCCCTTTTGTTTTTGGTCGCCTTGACATCCCCTGGAATGCACTCAGACTTAATGTCAACGCAGGAGGACCGGTGGAGCAGGTTGTTTGGAAGCGCGTTCGGGAAACGTGGCTCAGTCGCAAGCCATCGCCTTTAGCAGGATTTATATCGGCAGTGACGGTATTAATCCTGGTGATAGGTGCTGTTTGTTTCTGGCAGGGCATTTTACACGCAGATCAATGGATGGCCGCCTCGGGCGAGGCCGTCTTTCAGCAAAAGCAAGTTTGGCGTCTTTGGACGACCTTGGTTGCACACGGTGACACAGGTCACTTACTTAACAATCTTATTTTATTTTTTGTGCTGGGCTATTTGTTGGTCGGCTATTTTGGCTCGTGGGTTTTTCCCG